>CP058896.1:1515066-1818080 GCA_013415865.1 Methanomassiliicoccales archaeon | reverse complement strand
GCCAATGAGAGAGCGACCGGCTAGCTTCAATTGGGCCAGGTCGTATTAAACCTGGTTACTACGTACTGTACCACGGAGATTGTCAGAAGAAAGAGCTTCAATTGGGCCAGGTCGTATTAAACCTGGTTACGACGAGCACAACGCGAAGGTGATCGGGCAGCGGCAGCTTCAACTGGGCCAGGTCGTATTAAACCTGGTTACATCGTCGCCTCATGGATATGCTGCAGCTTCTCGAAGGCGCTTCAATTGGGCCAGGTCGTATTAAACCTGGTTACACGGATGAGTCTGTTGCATCGGTCGGCATTGACATAGCTTCAATTGGGCCAGGTCGTATTAAACCTGGTTACGACAGCGGCGTCTGCATCGCCTCGAATATCAGCTGCCTGCTTCAATTGGGCCAGGTCGTATTAAACCTGGTTACAGGCAAGGCCTACAGACAATGTGGATGAGGAACAAGCTTCAATTGGGCCAGGTCGTATTAAACCTGGTTACTTATCGGATCAAGCGTCCCGTAGAATGCTGCCACCGCTTCAATTGGGCCAGGTCGTATTAAACCTGGTTACCCCCTAAGACCCCTACAAAGTCTAAGAAGAAGAAAGCTTCAATTGGGCCAGGTCGTATTAAACCTGGTTACGCGAACAAGGCGGTCCCGACCGTGAGCGGCCGTGATTACAGCTTCAATTGGGCCAGGTCGTATTAAACCTGGTTACCCTCAAAATCCACGCCGTCGGCTACTCCTTCGATAAGCTTCAATTGGGCCAGGTCGTATTAAACCTGGTTACATCTCTCATAGCTCTTTTTCCGGGCGGTTTTCCGCTCGCTTCAATTGGGCCAGGTCGTATTAAACCTGGTTACAAGTATCGCGATGGACGGCACCGTCAGCTGCAAAAGGCTTCAATTGGGCCAGGTCGTATTAAACCTGGTTACAGATGAAAGTAAGGACAAAGCTGTTAACCAGACGCTGCTTCAATTGGGCCAGGTCGTATTAAACCTGGTTACCTATCCTGCGCCTCAATCAACCACCTCTAAATTTGGCTTCAATTGGGCCAGGTCGTATTAAACCTGGTTACGTATTCTGTCGAGGTAACGGGCCTGAAGCTTGCCAGGGCTTCAATTGGGCCAGGTCGTATTAAACCTGGTTACAGCAAGACCTCTTTGGGTCGAGCGGATACTACCACGCTTCAATTGGGCCAGGTCGTATTAAACCTGGTTACGGCGGTCCAAAACGCTCCGATACTGGGCTCGATAGGATTTAACCGAATTTCGAGAGGTTATCTGATCTACGTGTTTTTACTTTTATCGATTAAGAACTTATCCGGGATTTAATTGATACTGGGTTAACTTTCGAGAGGGGTCGGCCCATTTTTCATCACACTACCTCTCGAAATCATACAATTATCGAGTTGACGTAATTCTCTTCGGGCTTTTGACCGATGAACTCGATCTTCATCTCGTCATATTGTCGAGAAGGCCCCAGGTCAACGATCATGATCCTGTCCGCATCATGATTGATGACCTCTTCCAACTTTGAGATCAATATCATTTTTCCTTGTTTTGTAAGATCACATCGGAACACTGAGTAGTGCAAACGGACCCCGAACTCCCTCATGATCCTATGGACGTTACGCAACCTTTTCTCATCCTTTATATCGTAGCTCACTAGATAGAACGTCAATCCGCCGATGGCATCACCTCGTCAAGAATGGTTGATATGAGTCTATCTCCCTTGTCATGGCCCTTCCAAGAAGTCTAGCCTGAACCTCGATTATCCTCCTATAGCTAACAGTATAGCCAAAAACTGGGTGTGTGACCTCAGTGTTGATCCTTCTTTCATAAGCCGCTATCAATTTTTTCTTACCATTCTGACTGAAGGATGTCCCAATCTTTGTTATAATGAAATCACTCTCCTTGAGCTCGCCATTGTTGAAAGCGGTCATCACGATTGAATCTGCGATGATGGGCCGGAACTCTTCCATCAGGTCCAATGCCAACGCGGGCTTTCCATGCTTGGGCCGGTGGTATACCCCAAAATAGGGGTCAAAACCGACCAGGAGAAGACAATTAAATACATCTTTTACCAACATGCCATATGAATAAGATAAGGCCGCATTGACGGGGTCCCCGGCCGGTCTCTTGTTTCTCTCATTGAAATCAAAGGGGCAGTTAGATTTCAGCATATTATTGAATCTTGAAAAATATATCTGGGCTGCCGCCCCCTCTATGCCCAATAAAGAATTGTTGTCCTTACTTTCAAGACATCGTTCTGCCAATAGGTCCAATGTCTCAAGACTCTCGCTCGGGCATTCCTTGTCATTCCTTCTAAGAAGGGTCCTGCAATTTTTGATCTTCCCATATATCATCATCTTTGCAATGTTGTTTGATAACGTTCCATCAAATCCTGTTTTGAATTGTGCCATCCTTAGACCGATGTTCTTATTGAAAGTGCCGATCGCATATCCATTGAACCATCCTGAATGAGAGAAGAAACCGATAGGGACCCCCCTGCCCATAAGTTCAACCATTGCGGGAATGGTGATGTTGGCACTACCATAGACCGACAGCTGGGATATGTCGTTCAAGGGCCTGTCTGCCACCATCTCCCCCTCTTTCCATATCTCGATCCTTCCTTCGCTCTTCCTTATCGAGTGCCCCTCCCCGATAACATAAATAGGGGTCTGATCGTCCCTTGAAGGGTACAGACGCCGGATCTCTTCACCTACTCCTTTCATGGCATTCGTTTCGTCCGGGAGACATATTGACGCAAGTGAACATCCATAGCATCTTGGGCTGTCGACCAGGGGAGGGGGTGGACGGTCCTCATCAATCATGTTTTTCATAGAGGCCAAGGCCTCCTTTGTTTTATCTATAAGCTCTTTGGTGAAAGATATGGTGACCCGTTTCTTTGATGCAATGTAATAGATGACCCCTCCTGTTGTTTTAAAACCATTTTCGATCAGTAATAGTCCCTGGACGCACAATTGGACCATTTCAGGTAGATAGGCATTGAATTCATTATCTGGCATCTTCCCTTTTTTATAATCAACAGGAGTGGCGACCTCACCTTCGATCTCTAGGAGGTCTATCTTCGCTATCGCTCCCAGGTTCGTACTTCCGATCGTGACGGACCTGGAATGTATGACTGTACCGTCCATTGCGTCCTCTTGTACGGATGTGCCAGGCCTATCCACTCTCTTATGACCGAGCCTCCCTTCGACCGTGTCAGCTGAGTCCTTGAACTCACCTTGTACCCACTCAATATAGCAGAGCCTAGGACAATAGACGTATTCGTTCACCATCCTGGCTGGAATCAAGAGGTCTTCTCTCAGATAATCACCCTTTGTAGATTCTTACAAATCATGTTTAGATTGGACGGTGTTCATCCTTTCCACATTGAAAGAAAAATAATTGGGATAATAAGCTTATTTTAAGATGGTATCAATAAAAATTTGACTGTCAAGCAATATCAATATAAAAATGATTGCGATTCTATCAAATATATCTCGATAAAATTTCATTGGAAAATGCATATGATAGGGGGGAGTTGGTCAGTGCAGCATCAATATTCAAGTTACGAAGTATTTTTTAAAAAGGCATTAGGCGTAGAACCTTACCCATATCAAGTGCGGTTCGCAACGTCTGTCGACCTCCCTGAGACAGTCGTTGTGCCGACAGGGATGGGGAAAACGGCTGCAATTATTATTGGTTGGCTGTGGAGGCGCAGACATGCAAATCCGGATGTGAGGAAAGCGACCCCTCGCCGCCTGGTCTATTGTCTCCCGATGCGTACATTAGTAGACCAGACCTATGAATCGACAATTGAATGGTTGAATAGATTAGGAGAATCCATAATGGATGTTACATCCCGCGGGGGTTATGGGAATTCCCCTAGAACTCAATCAATTCATTCGGGAGATTCAGGACAAATTGATGATTCCTTTGACAGACAGAAAAGCAGCGAAGATATCATTGTGGTAAAGATCATGGGGGGTGTCGATGAACCACGATGGGATGACTATCCCGAAAAGGATGCCATCATAATAGGAACTCAAGATATGCTTCTATCAAGGGCCCTGAACCGTGGATATGGTATGAGCAAGTATAGATGGCCTATGCAATTTGGTCTTTTGAACAATGATTGTCTCTGGATCATGGACGAGGTCCAGCTCATGGGGGCGGGTTTGCCCACTACGACGCAGCTTCAGGCATTTAGACAGATGTTCGGGACGAGCAGGCCATGCCATTCAATATGGATGAGCGCGACGGTGAACTATGATTGGATAAGGTCGGTGGATTATGAAAGATTTGCCCGACCAGAAAACAGTCTACGATTGATGGATGAAGAGATGAGAATGCCCCATATGGCCAAAAGACTTCAAGCCAATAAATCAATAAAAATGGTGGAGTCGGGTGTTGACGATATAGAGAAACTGGAAAAAATTGTGATGGAGGAGATGGCTGAAGGCGAGATTACGCTCGTAATCGTCAACACCGTGAAGAGAGCGAAAGAACTATCCCGCAGGCTCAACAAGAAAAAAATGGACCATGTTCTCCTTCATTCACAATTTCGAGAGAGGGAACGTATTGAAAACCTTAAAAAATTGCTAGACCGCCCTCAAGGGAAAGGGATTATCTGTATTGCAACCCAGGTCGTAGAGGCTGGGATTGATGTATCAGCCAAAGTGTTGATAACTGACATGGCGCCCTGGTCTTCTATGGTACAGAGGTTCGGACGGTGCAACCGCTACGGCGAGCATGAAAGTGGGAAGATAATATGGCTAGATTTGACTGGCGGCAAGGATTATCATGTTCCTTATGAGAAGGATGCGGTCGACAAGAGCCGAGAGGTCTTGTTGACGCTTGAAGGAAAAAATGCCTCTCCGTCCGAACTTCCCAATGCTGAGATGGACACAAAAGTCTATGATATCGTCAGGAAAAAGGATCTGATGGACCTATTCGATACCACCTCCGACCTTACTGGAGGAGATGTGGATGTCTCTCGCTATATACGCGATGTAGATGACAGGTATGCACGTGTATTCTGGAGGGACCTTAACCATAACGACCCCCCAGAAGATATGGGGTGGCCATCGAGGGATGAGATATGCAATGTCCCGATAAATGAGCTAAAAAAATTTCTTCAGAACGAAATAAAAGGTTATCAATACGACCAATTGAATGGAGAATGGTCAAAAATAAATCCAGACCGCATCAGGCCTTCGTCGTTGATTATGCTCGATAGCATTGATGGCGGTTATAGCATGGATTTGGGATGGGATCATAAATCGGAAAAAAAAGTTCCATCGCTCTATGACGAATGGACCATCCAAGACGATTCTTGGATGGGGAGCGATGTCTATTCTGAATCTGATTGGATATCGATTGAGGATCATAACAAGGATGTAGCGAATTGTATGCAGGCCATACTCGATGACCTTGCTTTGGATGATTACTTGAGAGATGCATTGATAACTGCTTCCTATTGGCACGACTCTGGAAAGGCTCATTTCGCATTTCAGGAAAAATTTGATATACAATTAAATCAGGACAAGGAAGGAAGGAAGATCTGGGCAAAAGGAAAAATTGGGAGCAAAGGTCCTAGAACATACTTCCGACATGAACTGGTCTCTGCGTTAATGGCGGATGCAGCGGGCAAAGGTCCATTGGTGTCTTATCTGGTGGCATCCCATCATGGGAAAGTAAGATTGTCTATCAAGTCGATTCCTGGTGAGAAAAAGCCGGATGACCTCAACAAGCGATTTGCTAGAGGGGTTTGGGATGGGGACAGGCTCCCAAGGTTGGAACTTGGAGGAGGCCATGTTTCCGAAGAAATGGAGATCGACCTTACATTAATGGAGTTGGGAGGGGGAAATGATGGCCGACCCAGCTGGACCGAGCGAGTTCTTAGATTGAGGGACGGGGCTGAATTGGGGCCGTTCAGATTGGCATTCCTCGAGGCAATTCTGAAGGCAGCTGACGAAAGGGCAAGTGGGGGGTTCTGATGACCGATATTGTTTTCAAGGGGGTTACTATAGAACCATTTGGGTCTTATCTCAAAGCTTTGGGGATGTTCAAAATCATAGCAGAGCAGTATGACCCCAATACAAGAAGTCGATGGACCCCGGATGGGTTATTCTGTTTAAAATGCAAGGGCGAAGCTGATGACATCGTTGATTTCTTCATGAACATATATTCTCCATCTCCAATCGCCAACCCATGGAGCGGTGGGAGCGGATTCTATCCGGGGGATAATCGATCGTTTTTAGAAATAATAACCGCATCAAATGATTCCAGATTGCAAGATTACAGATTGACCATACAAGCGATTGAAAAAGTGATGAGCAGGGGCGATAAACCGGCAAACGAAGAGGTTGTGAAAGAAGAGCGGGATCTTTTCAGTCGAGAGGTCGGCTGCCCTCCTGAGTTGGCCACCAATGATGTCATCTCAGCCAAATTGAAAGAGTTGGGAATAAAGACGGATTTGGCAAAGCGTTTGGAAGATGCGATGGTATTAGTAAATATCTGGGATGGTCTGCAGAAGGATGGATTTCTGTCCGATATGAAAGGACTCACTCTCGAAGAGACGATTTCGTACATTGATCGATTAGATAAAAAAGACAGGGATAAGAAAAAACGGCTTAAAGAGCTAGTAAAGGAAATGAAAAAAAGGACAAAAAAGGAGAACAGAAAATTTCGTGATGAGAACAAATCTGAGATCGTGAAAATGGTCAGGTCGGTCGTCCCTGACAGAGCGTTGGATTGGATTGACGCAGCTACCAGGATAGATGATAATGATGAGTTCAGACCATTCCCTATCTTATTGACCGGAGGGAATGAAGGAAACATGGACTACGGGAGAGTTTTCATGGGAAATGTGATTTGTGCATTGCTTGATGATATGGAAACTTCTAAAAAATGGTTGAGGGGGGCTTTATTCAATGAGGAGGTGAGCAATCTTCCGAAGTCGCCAGTGGGATATATAGACCCCGGAAGGGCAGGTGGTTATAATCAGGGACAAGGTATCGAGAGCAAGGACTTCCCGACCAATCCTTGGGACTTTATTCTCGCCATGGAAGGGTGTACATTGTGGGCAGGGAATATTGTAAGAAGAGGAGAGAACTCCATATCTTCAGCTTCTTCACCGTTCACTGTGAAAAATGTTGCAGTCGGTTATACTTCTGCATCTGAGGCGGATGAGAGAAATGCTAAATCTGAAATCTGGGCTCCGATTTGGACGAAGGATGTGGGATTGCCAGAATTCCGCTTCTTCATGTCTGAAGGAAGAGCAGACGTAGGAAACAAAAGGGCATCGACCGCAATTGAGTTCGCAGAGGCCGTTGGCACCCTTGGAACCGATCGTGGGGTTGTGGGATATTGCAGATATGGGATAATGTTGAGGCGTGGTAAGAGCTATGCCTCGGTGCCATTAGGCCGATATGCCTTCGGTCTTAGAAAGGAAGCTGAAATAATAATGCAGGTCAACCCAATTCTAGAAAGAGTAGGACGATGGTTGTCGGATTTTGATGATTCTCCGAAAGAATTGAAATCATCGATACGAAGGGTGGAGCAGTCGATGATGGAGGCTTTGAATTTCGGTGGGCCTGTGAAGACAATAGGACTTTTGATGTCATTAGGGCAGTTAGAGATGGAGATGACTAAAAGAAAGTCAGATGATCGGCCTTTCATAGATAAGGCGCTTGGTGGAGAGTGGTTAATCTATGCCAATGATGGAAGCATAGAATTCAGGATTGCCAGTGCCTTAGCATCGATTGGTCCAACGGAATCGGTTTATCCCATCAGTGGCAATCTCGGACTTTATTTCGATTGGAAAAATAAAAAATGGTCGAATGAACAGCTCTCTTGGAACGGTAGGGACCTTTACTCGAAAATGGCTAACACCGTAATCAGAAGGGTGATGGATGCTGAGAAGGCGGGTATTTCTTTGAACCCGTTCCAAAGTAAACTCAGAGTAACGCCGAACGACATTGACGTCTTTATAAAGGGCAATGTTGACAAGGAAAAGATTGAGCGATTATTACATGGAATGTGTCTACTAAGATGGGGGGATATCGATAGGGGGCTTCTTCAAGAAGTTCAATCCGATTTTAATAATAAAGTAGGTCCAATGCGTATCGATCGAACCTGGGCAATATTGAAAATGACGTTCTTGTCGGACCCTATTGTGGCAGATTCGGGAGAGGAGATAGAGCTGAAAGCCGATGCAAAGGTGGTACCACTGTTGCTCGCTGGAAGAGGCGAGGAGGCCATAAAAACCGTCTCAAGACAACTGTATCTGGCAGGATTCAACAAAGTGAATGTGGCACCAATTAAAGGGACTGAGCTATCATTGGCCGCGTCTCTATTAATCCCGGTGGAAAGTAAATTTTATAAAGATAGAAGGATAAAAACAATTCTGTGGAGTTAATGAGGTGAGGAAATGATGGAGGAGATAAACATTATGGAAAAGCTTGCGAATGCGTCTAGAATGCTGGCGGAAGTCGAGTTGAGACCTGTACAAGGTGACAGATTCCAACCAACTGGATTTGCTGACCTGGGAGCGGCGATTTATACGAGGCCAGATGGAAAACGGATGAACCTTCTCGAAAGCGCCCAGTCGATGGCGAATCGCTTAGAGAAAGTTTGCATCGAAGGGGATGGTCCGCATATTTCAAAGGAATTGGAAGGATTACCATACATTTTTGTTAAGATAAATGGTGACTCCCATGCTGAGACTAGTTCTTTAATCGAAGCCCATAGAATCAATTCACCGTATATAATCGGCAATGAACAGTTCAAGAACAAATTTATGCAAATGTCAAAATATAGAGATGATCAGCCTTTGGATTGGGGGGCCGTAGCCAAGACAATTTTTTATTTTGATCCTAATTCTCTTATCCATGGTGTCTTCATGGCGAACCTGGGGATTGGACGTGTCCGGACACCCAGAGCACTTACCGGATTTATTGAGGCCGAAGAGGTCTTGGAAGCGGCCTCGGGCGGTGTTAAGAACGATTTAATCGATCCTACAGGGAAACTACGTGTGAAAGGATTTAATAAAGACAATGTCTATGGAAACGTTCCATATCATAGGATGGAATATACCGCAGCTAAAATAAAGGCATATTTCAATCTTGATCTCTCCCTTATCCGTGGTTATAAGCTGGATAAATCCGCTGAGGAACTTCTGATTGTGTTGTCCTTATATAAAATCAGAAGATTCCTAAGTGGAGGGCTCAGACTTAGAACGTCCTGTGACCTCAAACAGGTCGGAGAGCTAGTGGTCACATCGCCATCAGGATTCATCATACCGACGGAGGGTGCATTATTGCAAAAGATACGGGTCTTGATTGACGAATGCAATAACAAAGGTCTGTTCTGCCCCCCTAACGAACGGGTAATAGAGGTAACGGTATAAAGACAGAAGGAAACCTCGACCGATCAATGATCGTCCCGGTAGGGGATATACTATGTTCGCTATAGAAATCAAATTTCGCACTGGCATGTATCATGCAACACCATGGGGAAGAAATGTAAACGAGGGGGCAATCGAGTGGCCACCTAGTCCTTATAGGCTTATTAGGGGGCTTTTTGATGTGTGGAAAAGAAAATGCCCGCAGCTCAACGAGGGTGAGGTGACCAAAGTTCTTTCATCATTGGCATCCGAGGCCCCGAAATACCGATTGCCACAATATTGTTCGGCCCACATCAGGAGCTATCTTTCAGAGAATGATTTCAATCCTCTGAAAAAACAATTGATCTTCGACTCGTTTGTTGTGGTCGAGCCCAGTGAAGCTTGCGTGATGATTTGGGAAAGAGCGGAATTAGACTCGACGCAACGTGAGGTTCTTTCAGAGCTCCTTGAAAACCTCAACTATCTTGGCAGGTCAGAATCCTGGGTGGAGGCCAGCCTCGTTGAAAATAAGGTTATGACCTGGAACTCAGCACCTGTGGATTGTATGGGAACCCTTGATCCTAATTTTAGATATTCCAGGGTCGCATGTGTTAAACCATATGATGGAACGAGCGGATGGTTGACAAACCTCACATATGGTACGGACCTGATGATAAAAAGGGGTGATGCTCGCCCTCCTTTGTTAACATTTATTAATTATTTAGTCCCAGACCCTGAGGATGGACTTGCGAATCATGGAATAAAAAGATATGAAAGGGCCAATGCTGTCCTCTATAAGCTTCAATCGGACCTTAGACCTAATATGACAAAAAGCCTGGAAATCACCAATCAGGTCCATGTGAGGTTGATGGGCATTAATAAGGCCATGTTCGGGGAAGATTCCATCTCTTACAAATTCAGTGGAAAAAAGAGCGATGGATCTCCTATAACAGGTCACAGGCATGTTTACATACTGCCATTGGACATGGATGATGACCTATTGCTGGACCATCTTTTAATAATGTCGAGAGAACCTTTCACTGAGGACGAGATGAACATCCTCGACAGATTGACAGCCCTATATCAGCCTGGAGGTCGGGGGGACATCAGCTTGGTCCCGATAGAATGGGGGGCACATAACAGGACCTCTGTCTCTAAAAGTTGTAAAACATTTCAGAGTGCGACCCCTTTTGTTCCATCACATTATTACCGGAAGGGGCGTGGACCATTCGATGAATGGATAGCGGAACAGCTGAAACGAGAATGTGAGAATGCCGGTCTCCCTGCGCCTGTCAGGATACAACCGATTCCGTTCCTTCGAAAAGGGTCGCGACAGGTCAAATGGTATGAGTTCAAGAGGTCCCGAAGGGGAGAACAAGAAAGATATGGAATGGGGTTCAGGATCGAGTTCGAAAAAGAGGTGCAGGGGCCCTTCGCCATAGGTTACGCATCGCATTTCGGCCTGGGAATGTTCGTTCCAGAGTGAGACCTAGAACGCTGTCTCGAACCTCATCCCCATTCTGGTGCATTCGTCCCTTACAAGCCTGACCGACATCTCCGCCCTGTAGGGGTCGCTCAATACGCCCTTGCTCCTGACAATGTTCGCCGTCAGGAAGGCCATCTCAAGCCCCGGCCTCATCCTCAACCTGTCCGCCATGACCCTCTTGCACCCGGTGGCCGCGATCGCTCCGAGAAGTTCTCTTATCTCCTGTTGCTCAAGGAAAGGGAGCACAGGGCCGACCATCGCATAGCATTCGATCCCGGAATCGGCCAATCTCCTCAAAGTCTCAACCCTGGCGACAGGCGGTGACGCCTTCGGTTCGATCCTCGATGCCAGGTCCGCGTCCATGGTCGTTATGGTCACCCCGACCTCCGGCCTCGCGGTGGACCTGATAAGTTCGATATCCCTCAGCACAAGGTCCGACTTCGTCAGGATGGAGATGGGGTTGTCGTGCCTCGCTATCTCCAGCAGGCACTTCCTTGTCAGAAGCAACAGCCTCTCAAGAGGCTGGTAGGGGTCGGTTACCGTTCCTATGCCTATCGTGCCCCTCTTTGTCCTGAGCTCCCTGTTCAACAGCACAGGGATGTTCGACCGGTATCCCACCTCGCTCGACCATGTCTCCCTTTGCCTCCTTACGACGTCCGGTGCGAAGCAGTATATGCACCCGTGCTCGCATCCGATATAGGGGTTCAGACAAAAATCCAGTCCTGGCAGGCTGCTCTTCGACAGGGCGGTCGATGCCTTCGCCTCATAGACCTTGACGGACGGCGGCCCTTTCCTCTCGCCATCGTCAAAGAAAAGGTCGAGGTCAAGAATAGTCATCGATCCTCCTTTGTCGCAGGTAGTCCTTTAGCACCTCGCTGGCCGAGAGCCATCTTCTGACCGGTATGTCCATGCGCCGGCCTATATGCAACATCGCCTCGTTCAGGCTATTATAGTTCGATGGCCTCTGCATCAATGCCCTCCTCACATTCTCTCTGACGTTCCAGACCCCTACGGGCATGATGTAACCGGGATGCGCCTCCCTGAAGATCACTGCCCCCGCGGTCCTCCTCTCCCTCATCAGAAGTTCATTGACCGCAAGCCTGGCCGCGTAGTAGCAGCCCCCGATCTCTGCATACTCCCTCCTGCCATCATAGAACTCGTGCGACGAGATGACCTCTATCTGTCTGCCGAGCGGGTTCCATGCCGTGTTGGGGTACCACGCCTCGATGAGCTCATACCTCCACGAGGTCGGCATCAATAGGACCGACCATCTGTTGTCGAGCTGGTCCCAGTCATAGACCCTCCATTCCGAGATCTGCGGGAAGGTCTTGGTGGTCTTCAATAGATCTTTACCCAACGTGTCGTCGACGGCGGTGATGCTCCAACGGGTCGGGACCAGCCTCCTGTTCCTCTCTATGCCGAAGGCCCCTACGCTGAAGGCCTTTTGCAGCTTTGAGATCAATACGCCTTGCTTGTAGAGCGATGTCACCGCCTCGACCGCGCTGAGGTCCGTGTCATAATACGCTTTCTCAACCTTATGGTCATACTTAGGGTTGGATATCTCGAAGTCCTTGAGGGCCGCGCTCGGTCCGAAAGGCTGGATCTCATCGTCCAATACTATCTTTCCAGAGGGCCTCTTGCTGAAGTTCGCCTCCACGTCGACGGAATTGATGGACAATGCAAGGTCCCTTGTGAGGTCCATCATCCTCCCGGCGTTCTGAAAGTCCTTGACCGAGACCTTGAACTTGCCCCTCACCAGGCGGAATCGGAATTCCACTATGTCCTCGATCGGGCGGCCGACCCATTCCTCCGGCGTGTCCATGAACCCCGTGTCGCCAAGGTCGGGAGGGACGAGCGGCCCGACGTCCACCTTGGGATAACCATATCTGCCGACGAAGACACCAGGTGGACTGCTCCCTGACAGCTCTAAGGAGTCTATCAGCGGCCTCGTCCTCTGATGGGCATAGTACTTGACCATGAGGGAGCATCTTTCTTTTCCACAGAGGTTCTTGGAGCCTTTACAGAGCACGCAGGGGTTCGTGGCCGTGAGCTCCCCTGCTTCTAACGGACCGAATAGGTCCTTGAAAGCCTGGTCGGCGACCCTGTAGCTCATTCTTATCGGACCTATCCTACGAGCATTCAATATTTACCGTTTGTCCAGGGGTCATCGTAATGGCCGCCTAGCCGGCCCAGCTCAGGAGCTGAAGGTCCCCCCTCTCATAATAAGGTCCTTTCTTGAGCATGCGAACGTTGTTGGCGATGGTCCTATATCCTTCGCTGGCCAGAACAGAGATCGATGCTGATGTAACAGAGGATGTGAAAAAAAGCTTCTTGGCCCCCATCCCCTTGGCAACGACCTCACTGCTCATGATCAACCTTGAGAACAGCGAGCTTCTTTCCTCATGATAAGGGTCCACCATAAGGGCCCTGAGCAGATGGCTTGTCAGCCCCTCGACCGTCCTCCCATGGACGATCGCGGCCCCCAATATCCGCTCACGATGGTCGCTGTCCTTTATCAGAAGGACCCGGCCGATCGACATCTCGGTCGCTATCCTGAACTCCTTTGACAGGTCCATCTCAGGGAAGACCGCATCGGACAGCTCCCTTAGCCCTTCCCTTTCGATCTCTGACAACGACGTTTTGACCTCGACGCCATGCGGAAAGATGTCCCTCTCGCCCAATTGCTTCTCATATACGAAGGTCGGCGAATGCAACCTATATCCAAGGGACGTGTAGAACCTGATGTTCCTGTCGCTGTCCCCCATGGTCTCGACGCCCATCGTCGTGCAACCGGACGACTCGAGGTAAAATGAAGCCCGCTCCATCAATGCCCTTCCTATCCCTTTGCCCTGATGTGAGGGCATCACCTCCAGAGGTCCCACCCAGCCCACCGACCCCCATGAATGCGCATATGCCGCGGCGACCACCTTTCCCTCGGACTCGGCCACGAAATTCCCTTCAGGTTCGAGGTCCAGGTATGCTTCGTACACCCTTCTGTCCCTGGCCGGATAATCGAGGGCGACACCGGTGTCCCTGTACAGCTGGTCCCCCCATACCGACCTGGCCAGCTCCCTCGCCATCTCTATATCGGTCGGCCTCATCGTCCTGATGGAAAAGGAGCTCACGGACGGCTCATCCCCTTCTGCTCCTGATGCTTATGAGGGCGGCGGTCGCCCCTGCGGCCACGCCGTTGTCTATATTGACCACGACAAGACCTGGGGAGCATGTCTGCAACATTCCCATCAGCGCAGCCTCGCCCCTTCCGCCATGTCCGTAGCCCACCGATGTGGGCACGCCTATGACAGGGACGTCCACCAGACCTGAGACCACCGTCGCGAGCGCCCCCTCCATTCCTGCCACCACGATGATGCAGTCCACACCTTCGTCGATCATCATTTTCAAAGGATCCAACAGCCTATGGAGGGCGGCCACCCCGACATCGTACGCCGTGATGACCCTGCAGCCCATCGCCTCCGCGACGGTCTTCGCCTCTTCTGCCACAGCAATATCAGAAGAGCCGGCCGTCATGATTCCTATCACCCCTCTCGGTCTTTGCACGGCCCGTTTGTTGATGATGACCGTCCTTGCCCTCTCATCATATCGTACATGCTCCTCACCAAGACGCCTGACGACCTCCTCGAAATGCTCCCTCCTCGCCCTGGATATGAGGATCACATCCCTATCGCCGATGGCCCTCATCACGATCTCGCCAACGACCTCTGGTGACTTCGTCTCGCCGAAGATGATCTCTGGTATCCCCCTGCGCATCTCCCTTGCATGGTCGAAGACGGTGTGCCCTCCTATTGACTCAAGGAAGTCCAGCCTCAGCAATCTCTCCGCTCTGTCGATGTCGATCTCGCCTCTTTGTAACCTTTCCAGGACGTCACGGGCGTTCATGCGGACGCCATTGGGGTCGGGGATATTTTTGAGTTGCTGAGCCTGTCATATGACAACAGGGCTACCGTTATCTATGCCGAGGTCGTTCATCCGATGCATATGGGATATGAAGATAAGCTCGTCGACCTACGCGCGCACATCAGAGAGATGGGCAAGGTCGCCGTCGCATTCTCAGGTGGTACCGACAGCAGCCTTCTCCTGAAGGTGGCATTCGATGAGCTGGGAAGCTCGGCCATAGGCTATCTCGCCAGGTCCCCATCTCTTTCAACCAGGGAGCTTGAGGCGGCGAGGTCCATCGCCTCGCAGATCGGTGCTAAGCTTGAAGAGCTCGAAACATCTGAATTGTCGATGGAAGAGTATGTCTCGAACGGCCCCATGAGATGCTATCACTGTAAAAAGATCATCCTTACCGAGATCATTTCCCACGCCAGGATGAGGGGCGTCCAGGTCGTGATAGACGGCAGCAATGTCGATGACATGCATATGACCAGGCGCGGGTCCTTGGCCTTGACCGAGCTAGGTGTCAGGAGCCCCTTGGCCGAAGCGGGGATGACAAAATCAGAGGTCCGTGCCGCGGCGAGATCGCTCGGTCTCACGAATTGGAACAGGCCAAGCTCGGCCTGCCTTGCATCCCGAATCCCCTATGGGACGAGGATCACGAGAGAACTGCTGGAGAGGGTCGAGCGCTCTGAAAATGTTCTCCACTCCCTAGGTCTGGACCAGGTGAGGGTGAGGGCACATGGCGATGTTGCAAGGATCGAGGTCCCTCTGGAGGACCTTGGAAAGATATTGACATTTAGAGAGGAGATATCTAAAGGCATGAAGGACCAGGGTTTTCGATACGTATGCCTTGACATCGATGGTTTTCGGTCAGGCAGCCTCGAGGTCGATTGAACGAAGGTCCGTGACTTAGACAGGGAGGCCCATACGTCATAGGACCTAGGAAAAAAATAAGACCTGTAAGATGCGTAAAAAATCAACCATGCGCATCTCCATCACCTTGCTCCAATACGATCATGGACTCATAAGACAGGTAGTCGATGTCCTGGGAGAGGCCTCTAAACAGAGGACCGTGAACAAGCATGTCGAGGAGATGGAGGAGATCGTTGGCTTCCTCGATAGGTTCATGGACGGTTTCCATCACATGAAAGAGGAAAGGTTCGTGTTCCCCGTGGCCGTGGAGAACGGATCCCTGAAAAAAGAGGATCTTGAAGAACTTGTCGCAGAGCATGAGGAGGCACGAACGATGATCGCATCCCTGAGAGAGGCCTTCTCGTCAAGAAATTATGACAAATTATGCCTGGAAGGCAGAAGGATGGCCGACCATATGCAGGCCCATGTCCGAAAGGAGGAAGATATAGTCTTCCCCAGGATAGAGGACCGCCTTAGCCCCGAACAGGACGGATACCTTAACTCAATGTTCGAGGATTTCATGACCGCCAATTTCCCTGCTGACCTGTATCCCAGGACGGAGAGCTTTGCGAACTGGGTCCAGGACAGGGTCCTAGGGCCCGGTTATTTCGAGTACCTGAGATGAGATGGCGCCGAGGGGGAGATTTGAACTCCCGAGGGAGGGTTCCCAGTAGTTTTCGAGACTACCACCATACCGGGCTTGGTTACCTCGGCCCGACGCACCGATTCGCATTCCCATATATTTATTTTGATATGCGGCCGGCCTGGACCTATCCTCTGATAGGAAAGATCCAGGGAAAGAGGATATACTCAGCATGCCAATCTGGTCGCCCATGGCACAGAAAGGTATCCCAATCGGTGTCGCGGTGGTCGGGGTCCTGGCATTCCTTGCAGGTCTTGTCTGGCTTTTCGCAGGAGCGATATTGTTCATCGATGGCATCGACGATACAGATGCAATGGTCGCTGCCGCGGTCTCCACGGTCCTGGGCCTGGCGTTCCTGCTATTCGGGCTAGGTTGCCTCAAGGGATGGGGGTGGGTATGGACGTTCGGCGTGGTCATCCTGATAATCAGCATGGCATTCTCGGTCTACAGCTGGTACCTGGATGATTTCTCGGACGCGGAGATGTTGTCGACGCTGGTATCGATCGGCATCGCGCTCGTAATACTGCTGTACCTGAACAGCTTCAAGGTCAAGAACTGGTTCGGGAAGCTTTGACGAATGTGGCTGGACCAAACCCTTTGAATATTTTCTATGAAAAAGATTTCGACCGTGCAAAGTATTAATCCGATGGTATCGCTCAAGGTGGTCTGAGGCTTGAGAATTGAAAGTGAGCGTCAATTTCAACAGGACGGTCACGACGTACGAGCTGGCCGATGGTTCGACAGTGGAGGACCTCTTGAGGAAGATGGGACTTTATCCAGATGCCCACATCGTCCTGAGGGGCAAGGTGCCGGTCCCTATAACGGAGAGATTGGTCGACTCAGAGGAACTGAGGGTCATCAAGGTCGCATCTGGTGGTTGAAGGCCTTATCCTTTTGCGATCAAGTTCTCTATCTTACCGATGTCCAATGAACGGGCCATCTCATCAGCGAGCAGGTCAAGGGACCTTGACCAGGAATCCCGGACATCCCCCTCAGAGGACATGGGACCGCTCTTCCCGAGCTCCATGCTGTCCTCGGCGGGAACGTTGAGCCTCAGGTAGGGCATGATGCCGAGGCAAGGACAGGAAAGCCTTCGTTCCAGCTCATCGACGCCTTTCTTGAGGATCGACGCGTCTCCCCTGAACCTGTTGATGATAAATCCTTTCACCATTCGCTTCTCATCCTCAGAGAGCAGGCTGTAGGTGCCGAAAAGGCCGGCGAACACGCCGCCCTTGTCGATGTCGCCGACCAATATCACCGGAGCAGAGGTGATCCTGGCCGTGGTCATGTTCGCGATGTCCCTCCCCCTTAGGTTGACCTCTGCCGGCGATCCCGAGCCCTCGATCACGATCACATCGTACCTTGAAATGAGGCGGGAATAGGCCTCCTTGACGGCCTTTATAAGCTCGTCCGTCTCGACCTTCTCACCGTCGGGGCCTATCTCTTTATATGGTCTCCCATTGACGATGACCTGCATGCCCGACCTGCCCTTTGGCTTCAACAGGACCGGGTTCATGTCCACATGCGGCTCGGTCCCGCATGCCCATGCCTGATGTGCCTGGGATATACCTATCTCACCTCCATCGACGGTCACGAAGGAGTTCAGAGAAAGGTTCTGTGCCTTGAAGGGCGCCACAGATACGCCTTTACGGGCCAGCAATCTGCAGAGACCGGCGGTGAGAGTGCTCTTGCCAGCGCTTGAAGATGTCGCCTGGAACATGATGTTGCCCTTCACCTTGTCACCCCCATCTCCTTGTGAAGAAGGTCAAGGTCCACATTTTCTTCCAGCGTCCGCGCTAGGAGGTCCAGGCTCCTCTCGACCGTTGCTTCATGGTCCTCTTCCAGCATATCGGTCTTCTCTCCCTTCTTTGCCAGGGAAAGAAACCGCTCCCTGAAGGCGGGAAGGTCGAAAAGGCCATGCAGGTAGGTGCCCATGACCATCCCGTCATATGCGACGCAACCTTCAGGGACGCCTCCATCAGGTGAATCGAGCTCGAACAATGCCTGACAATCGCCGCGCTCCGATATCCCCATGTGTATCTCATATCCCCTGACCCGACCGACCTTTTCCGGAAGAAGTGAGCCTGTCACCTGCACGGTCCTCTTATCCCGGCGGTCGAACACGGTCCTGAGAGGCAGCAGCCCTAGGCCTTTATATGTTCCAGGTCTCCCTCCCTCGATGCCATAGGGATCGTCGATAACCGTCCCCATCATCTGGTAACCCCCACAGACCCCGAGCAAAGGTTTCCGTCCGACCTGCTCCAGCAGGGCATCCCCTATGCCGCTTTCCATCAACCATTCAAGGTCGGCGACCGTGTTCTTGGTTCCGGGTATGATGAGGGCATCGACCTCCTCTACCTCAGAGGGTGAGGTGATGTAGATCAATCTGGCCCCTGACAAGCCAAGGGAATCGAAATCTGTGAAGTTGGATATCCTAGGGAGGCGGATGATCCCGACCTTGATATCGCCATTCGTCCTTCTCATCCCTATGAACATCGAATCCTCGTCCGGAAGGTCGAGGTCGATGTGAGGCACCACGCCCAGGACCGGAACCCCTGTCTCTCTCTCCAAAAGTTCTTCTCCAGAGCGCAGGGACGCCTTGCTTCCATGGAGGTTCGTGATGATGATGCCCTTGAACATCCGCCGTTCATGCTCTGGAAGCAGCATCAGGGTTCCATATGCGTACGCGAAGGCCCCGCCCCACTCTATGTTAACGATCAGGATACATGTCGCTCCCGCGACCTCGGCCGTGCGCATGTTCGTGATGTCCTTGTCCGACATGTTGATCTCGGCGGGACTGCCAGCACCTTCGATGACGATGATGTCCGAGATCCTCGAAAGGATGTCCAGGTTCCTTTTGATGATGTTCATGCCCTCGGTCAAGGCAAATCCATCATAATATTGCGCAACGTTCATGTCCCTAAGAGGTCTCCCCTCGACGATGACCTGAGAGATATCATCCTTGACCGGTTTCAGGAGTATCGGGTTCATCCTCGCGCGCGGCTCTGTCCTTGCGGCCCTCGCCTGGAGGTCCTGCGCCCGGGCGATCTCTTCCCCTCTCTTGGTCACGGTCGAGTTCAGGGACATGTTCTGCCCTTTGAACGGCGAGACCGAGTAGCCCAGGTCCGAGAAATGTCGGCAGAGCGCCGTCGCCATCAAGGATTTTCCTGCCCCCGACGTCGCGCCCATCACCATCACGCACTTGGCCTTCTTGAAATGGAGCTCCTCGAGCTCCTTTTTGAGATCCATCAATTCATCATGGGATAGGTCATGACCGTTCCTGGCGTCAATCATTCTGAACAGATCCTTGACCACCTCCCCCCTATGCACGAAAAAACAGTCCTCGCAGCTCCAAACCACACCGCCTTTCTTTGAGCTGACGAACTTCCCAAGGGTCTCATCGTTGCATGGGTAGAAGGGGCAATAGCACAATGAACAGTTCTGCCCGTCGTAATGGCAGGGATAATATTCGCAGGACCTGTTCTCACCTATGTCGCCCTTCCTAAGTTGCTCGCGGACCTTCTCCATGCGATCGTACAATGAACGACCTCTCATTATGTTGGATGAATAATCCAAATGCTCGAACAAATAAATATTGATATGGTTTGGAACTTCTGGGGTGAGGGGTCGCAGGTCCGATTTTTCACAGAACGAAGGTTCGTACCATCTAGTTCAGATCCCCTCCGTCGGTCGTATCGACCGAAACATTAATAACTAGGATTATCACCATTAGGGTCCGGAAAAGCGGCTAAGCTTTCCGATATCACACATTCACTATCATCCATCACGAATCTCAGCTAAGGACTTGAGATGCACCGTAGAAAGGATTTCCGCCAGAGGGAACTGAACATAACTCTTGCGGGATGCAGGACTGTTGTGCGTAATTGGACTTAGGACGTTTTTCCATATGCGAAATGAGGTGTATACATGAACATAGACCCAAGCACCACGAAGTACCTTATTAAGGCCAGGCTCAACGCAGACGGTATCGTGGAGAAGCCTGATGTCGTCGGTGCTATCTTCGGACAGACCGAAGGACTTCTGGGTGACGAGCTCGACCTCAGGGACCTGCAGAAGAGCGGCAGGATAGGGAGGATCGAGGTCGACGTCCACTCGAAGCAAGGCAAGTCCGAAGGAGAGATATTGATACCTTCAAGTCTCGACCAGGTCGAGACCGTCATACTCGCGTCCGCACTTGAGACGATAGACCGCGTAGGGCCTTGCAAGGCAAAGATCGCGATCGAGTCGATAGAGGACGTGAGGGTGACGAAACGTGCTAAGATAATCGACCGCGCGAAGGAGCTCTTGACCGAGCTCATCAAGGTCTCGAAGACCACGGGGGTGGACCTTACCGAGAGCGTCAGGCAATCAGTTCAGGTGGAGGAGATCATCTATTATGGCAAGGACCGCCTTCCGGCAGGACCGAATGTCGTGGACTCTGATGCGATCATAGTGGTCGAGGGAAGGAGCGATGTCCTCAACCTTTTGAAGTCTGGGATAAAGAACGCTATTGCGGTCGAAGGTACAAACATCCCCAAGACCATCAGCGACCTTTCGAAGGAGCGTGTCGTCACAGCCTTCGTCGATGGTGACAGGGGCGGGGAGCTGATACTGCGCGAGCTGTTCCAGGTGGCAGAGGTGGACTTCGTCGCAAGGGCGCCAAGGGCCCATGAGGTCGAAGAGCTGACCCAGAAGCAGATAATGAAGTGCCTCAGGAACAAGATCCCTGGTGAACAGTTCATCGAGATGTTCGGCATCGAGACGGACGGTCAGAACGGAAAGTCTGAGCGCAGCGAGAAGGCCGACCGGCTGGAGCGCTTTGAGCGCCAGGAGAAGGCCGAGAGGGCCGCTGCCGAGCTGGAAGAGAAGGCACAGGAAAGACCGGAGCGGGCCGAGCGCCAGCCCAAAGAGCAGCGCGAGGAGAGGGCCGAGCGCATGGAGCAGCGGCCAGAGCGCAAGGAGAGACAGGAACGCCAGGACCGTGCTGAGCGCCAGCCCAGGGAAGAGCGTGCGGAGAAGCAGGACCGTGCTGAGCGTGCAATAGAGACGCCCGAGCCGCGCCGCCCATCGAAGAAATTGTCTGAGAACCAGGAGAAGTTCAAGAACATGATCAATGAGCTCCTCACCACATCTAAGGCGAAGATCATCGATGATGCTGGCGAGGTCAAAGAGGTGGCGGTGAAAGAGCTCGTAAACACCCTTAAGGCCGAGACCGCCAAGATCTCCTCCGTCGTGTTCGACGGCATCATCACCCAGAGGATACTAGATATCGCTGCGGAGAAGGAGATCGCCACCATCGTCGGTACCAAGATGGGCAACATCACCAAGCAGCCGACGGGCATCGAGGTCTGGACAAAGGACGACCTGAACTGACCATGACAGGTAAGGTGAACATACAACGGGAGGTCGACCTCCGGTCGATAGAGTCCACGGCGGACATTGAGATACCGAAGGACCCGTTGGCCAGGGTCATAGGCCAGGACGAGGCCGTGGCCCTTGCCCGCATCGCCGCACGTCAACGGAGGAACCTTCTGTTGGTCGGTCCGCCGGGCACAGGGAAGTCGATGATAGCCCAGGCCCTTGCGCTCCACCTTCCAAAGCCCAAAGAGGAGATCAGGGTCGTTCACAATCCTGAGAACCCGGAAAGGCCTTCGATAGAGATAAAGAAGGCCAGCGAGGTCGAACAGGAGAGGGAGTCGAAGGAGTCGGCCGAGGGGGAGCTGATCGAACCTCAGGCGGCCCCCCAGAATGTCGCCGAGAAGCTGGGATACCGATGCCGCAATTGCGGTACCTATTCCAGCCCGAGGGAGAGGATCTGCCCGAAGTGCGAGCGCAACAAGGCGACCGAAGGTCAATCCAACCCGTTCGGTGACATCATGTCCGGCCTTATGGAGTCCATGGGATCGGCCCCCGTGTTCCAGGGGATGGTCGGGAAGACCAAGGTCACCACCACCAGGACCATCTTTGGCAAGGAAGAGGTCGTGGTCTTCGAGAGGGCCGGGGATAAGATAAGGATGCTCGACCAAAAGGCCCTTGAGAAAAGAAGGGAGCTGGAGAGATTATCACCCAGGAAGGTCCTGGTCCCCTTGAACAGGAACCCTTTCGTGCTTGCCACTGGGGCCTCTGAGGCCGAGCTCTTAGGGGACGTGAGGCACGACCCCTATGGTGGTCACTCGAACCTAGGGACGCCACCGTTCGAGAGGGTCGTCGCCGGGGCCGTCCATGAGGCACATGAAGGTGTGCTTTTCATCGATGAACTCCCTCACCTCGGGAACCTCCAAAGGTTCATATTGACGGCCATGCAGGAAAAGGCGTTCCCTATCACCGGTCATAACCCTCAGAGCTCCGGAGCGAGCGTGAAGGTCGACGCTGTCCCATGTGATTTCATTTTCGTAGGGGCCTGCAACATCCAGGACCTTGAACATGTGCTTTCACCTTTACGATCAAGGATCAATGGGAACGGCTATGAGGTGCTCGTCAACGTCGCCATGAAGGACAATGACCTGAACAGGGCGAAGCTGGCACAGTTCCTTGCGCAGGAGATCGTCATGGACGGTCGCATCCCGCATGCCTCTCGAGGTGCCATCGAGGCGGTCATCAGGGAGGCCCGTAAGAGGGCCAAGAGGACCGATGGCATCGAGGGTGCGCTCTCTTTGAGGTTGAGAGAGCTGGGCGGGTTGATCCGAGCGGCTGGGGATATTGCAGCCCTCGAGGGCAAAGGATTGATCGACGAGGGAGATGTGGAGAAGGCCGTGAAACGCAGCATGACGGCGGAGGAGCAGATCAAGGAGCGTTATGGATCCTATGTCAAGGGCCTCTCCACCGATATATCCCAAGCACAAAAAGAGCGGTCGCAATACTATTTTGCCAATGAGAGCGCGGACCGTGACGATATGTTCCATTGATCAAAGATACAGCTGCATCGCGATGCCATCCTCTCCATCGGAGTAATAACCTTTTATCACACCGACCGTCGTGAACCCCAGCTTTTCATAGAACTTCTTGGCTGAAAGGTTGCTCTGCCTGACCTCCAAGGATATGACCCTTATGCCCTTCTTGACGCATTCCTGAACGAACTGCGTGCATAGGAAAGAGCCAAGGCCCTTCCCCCTTACCTCGCTCCTCACGGCCAGCATGAGGACCCTGGCCTCGACATTTGATACCAATATCCCGAATATGAAACCGACTATCTGTCCAAACTCCTCGAGCACGATGAACCCCTCTTTCCAAAAGGGCGAGAGGTCGAGGAATATGCTAGGATTATAATTCTCCCTGAGCGACCTGCATGCGATGTCATAGACCTCGGCGAGGTCCTTGCTCTGGAAATATCTGACCTGCACGGCCAGCAATCACTCTATCTCTTCTTAATCCTTTTCTGGAAGCTTCGATATGCCAGCATTGAGAAGATACATATGGTGGGGGCCGACAGGACGACCTTGGACAAAGGTACAGAACCCGACCTCTTCACGACCAATGTAAAATTTACGAAGGCCGCATTTCCTTGACCGTCGACGGCCCTGACCTGTACCCTGTGCTCTCCAGGGCCAAGACTTATCGACAGTATCGGCCCTTTGATCTCGTAATCACCATCACCATCAACGTCCCAACTGATGTTGACCCTACCTGAGTTGTCGTGGGAAGAGCTGGCATCTATCATTATCGGTCTCCCTTCCTTCCATTCGGCCCCTTGCCCTGAGAGGACGATCACGGGCGCTTCTGGATCATCCTGCCAATCTTCTAGGAAGAAATTTGCGAACATGGATGACAGCTCAGCTGACGTGATGATCGCCCCGACCTCGAAGTTCTCCTCGAAAGCGTACGGTACGAGATTAATGCTCGATACGACCACCGCATCATCTACTATGATCCCCTTGTTATGTACGGATGTAAAATTGTGATAAGGGCTTATGATCTTGCATTCTACTGGGAGTCCGGCCATTGTCCTTGATATCTCTGAGACCGAATTTGTACGGTCATCGGTCTGGTCCATCGGTCCCAACAGGATCTTGACCTCGACCCCTCTCTTGGCAGAGGACCTTACGGCCTCCAAAAGGCCAGACCTCTCGAACCATTCGAGGTCCAGGCTCATGGCCTCGATGAATATCATCCTTTGAGCATCATCGAGCAGGCCGGTGATCGGGCCGAGGGCTGATCTGGGAGATGTGATGACCGTAATGTTCGCATGGTATGCTGGCATTGATTTAGGTAAGGGTGCTCTCGGTCTTAACTGAGAAATAGGACGTGCATCTAGGCCTTGTTCGTTCCTGACATCGCCAAATCGGTCATCAGATAGGTCCTCGAATATGTCTGTCATATAGGATGCCAGAGCTGTCGAGTCGATGATCGCCCCCCACCCTCGGTTGTTATTCAGCCCATATCCCCAATTCTCAGAAGATATCGAAACGTAGCGGGAATCGAACACCGCGAATTTTGAATGGATGTACTCATAGCGTCTGTACGAGTCGTTGGACCTGACGGTCAATACCCCCACGCCCACAGCAACCATCTCCGCAATGGCCCGCTTCTCATAAGTGCTCATCCCACCGACCGGTTGGCCTTCAAGGAGTATGCGCACCTTCGCCCCTCTTTCCGCTGACGATGTGAGCGCGGCGGTGATCTCCATGCTTTCAAGGGTATAGATGCAGACATCGATGGAGCTGGAGGAATGAATGAGATCGATGATCTTTTCGCTCCCATCATCAGGATGCACGACGGGGGTCACGAGCCCGTCACATTCGAAGGGGTTGTACATACTTCTACCTACGACGCTTGATATCCAGGCATCATTGCTTCTCATGCCGGTGCTTGTAGCGATGCGCTGTGCCATGTGCGCCTTATCGATGAAATGGAATGGAGGACCCTCCCATCCAAAGGGTGCATTGGCCTCACCATAACAGAACGCATCGATAGGCCGATCACCAAGCAACAGAAGTACTTGGTCCCCTTGGTCCGCCAGGGCGAAGGTCCCTTTCCTTAGGACGGCCGGGTCCTCATATAGGAAGACCTGGTCTCTCGAGGCGATAGATGGCAGATCTGTGGGGCTTCTGATCATGGTCAGGATGCCCCCAGGCGGGAGGGCCACCTTTGGCAGGGTCAATGTGCCTTCCCCATCCGAGACCGAATATTCACCGGCATCAAGCGCGCTGTCGCCTACGTTCATGAAGGAAATGAACTCAAGAGGTTTGGCCGGCGATACCTCATATAACATCAGACCGGGTTCCAAAAGGCCGGTATCTTCGGCCGAGACCAGGTTGGAAGAGGGGCGGTCGTTCAGGTTCGGGGCCGTGAGCACTATAAGGACCAGGAGAACGACCGACGCCCTCATCAAGTATCGTAGAAGTTCAAGGACGATAATAACCTGACATATTGCAATAAATCTACGATCTAGGTCATTTGGGGAACATCAGATCTTGCTGACGAGGTCACGAAGCGTGGCCCTGATGTCCTTGGACTTGACCACACCGGAGGCGAGCAAAACACCTTTGGTCCCGAGCTCAACGGCCTTACGGACGTCCGCTCCGGTCTTGATCCCGGCACCGCAGAGCACGGGAATGTCCTGGGACACCCGCCTTACCGCCGCAATGCCTTTCTCTATGACCTCTGGCCGTGCCTCGGTCACCGAGATGTTGCCTCCTATGAGCTCCGGAGGCTCGATGGCGATGAGATCTGGGTCGTATGTCGCGATGACCATCGCGGACTCTGGACCATCTGCACAGGCTATGGTAGTGAGGCCCGCCTCCTTACATTCCTTTATAGTGCCCATCAGGTCATACATCATCAGCCTGTGCTCGGAGTGGTTCAGCAATGTGCCCTTAGCTCCCGCTGCCTTGACACCATATGGCGTGACCCATCCTGTATTTGCCCCCCGGCCCTTTTGGTCCACATGCTGACAGAAGACCGGGATCTTGACCTCGGAGGCGACCTTAGACAGCTCTACAGTAGGGGGGCAGATGATGATGTGAGCGCCCGTTTCATCTGACACCTCCTGACAGGCCCTTGCAACTTCCATGGCCTTCGGTCCTTCGACCTCGGCATAGGTCTTGAAGTTCACGACTATCATCGGGTACATCTTAGTCAATGTTCTCCATCCTGTCCTTTAATTTGGATAGGACCGCCGGCCTCGTGGTGTACTCCATCTCCTCGGGACCGAGTATGCCTGGCATGAACGGTCCGTGCTGGCGCATGTAGATGCTCGCCTTTATGGCCTTCCTGCGGGCCTCATCCCACTCCGCACCGGCAAAGAAGTCAACAGGTCTGTGCACACCGGGCGGGGAACCTGGGTCCTCACATCCTTGGAACTTCCCATGGCTTATCATGAAGCCAAGGCTGCAGATGCGCGGAGGCCCGTCGAAATAGGTCGGGTCTGAATGGTCAACGGCGCAAGGATACCATGCCCCATAATGCGACCCCCGCATCCAACCGGCCACGAGCTGTGGGAACATGAAGGGTTGAAGGACCTCTCCCACGGCGGGGAGCCCGCTCTGGCATCTCACGATGGCGACGGGGTCGTCCTTCCCGACATACTTTCCTGTGCAAAGGTTCAGTTTCTCGGTGCTCACGACCGCCCCGATGCCGATGTCCTCATGCTTGGACCATATCCTCTTTATCGCATACCTGGTGGTATCGCCGAGGAGGCTGAGGATATCATATGACTCCTCCGGGGCGGACATGACGATCTTTTTCGAGTCCAGCACGTCCACTATCTCGAACTTGAACCCGACATGGGCCCTCGGGTCTATCACGAGGCCGGTCGTGGTGAAGGGGTCCATGAAAATACGCGACAATGGCATTGAATAAGCGGAGGGCTCCGTCTTGTCGGCCATGAAGAAGATGATAGGCTCTGCGCCACGCTCCTTGAACTCCATCTCAGCGGCGCCCGGTCCCATTCCCCTGACATTTCCGCTGAAGGCATCTTTCAGAATGTCCTGCCCGGCAGCGTACATCTTCATCTCCTTGGCGACCTTTGCAGCGGCCTGGAATGCCTCCCAGGCGAGGCAGTGTACATCCTTGTTGTTCTCCCCCCGGTTGTGCGTCATGAACAGGTTGATGTCGTCGCCGACCCTGGTGACGTAGAAATCGTTGATCGTGTTCGCGCGCAGGCCTTCCTTCAGGACCTCCTCAGCGCGGACCATCATCTTCGGGTGCGGCCTTGAATGCCCACAGACCGACCCCACATCAGCTTTGATGACCGAAACAGTGACCCTGTCGCTCATAACAATTCCGTGCCTAAGTTGAAACTGAATGGGCTTTCCCTATATAATCCTTGATGCTCATGGATATGTGTCTGGATTGTCAACTATCAAATATATTGGTCCATTGAGGCCCGGTCCTTGTGAGAATTTAAGGACCGATGATATGCATCCCGATCAATGCTTCGATCGCTTGTGCCCACGATCCTTTTATGGTCGATGGTATTACTCGATCTTTATCGCAGAGACTGGGCACGCATCCGCCGCCTTCTCAGCACATCCCTTCATCGAATCAGGGACCTCGCCCACGGCCGGCGAGCCCTTGCGGAATTTTTCCTGCAATGATGAGGTGCCTCCCTCCCCCTCCTTAAACACGTCGGGGCATTCATCGTTGTAGCACAATCCACAACCTGTGCACTCGTTCTCATCAATGGTTATTTTTGCCATGCAGTTGGAATGAGCAGTGACCGAACATAATAGTTTCGGATAATGAATTCGACAGAACGAACAGCGACCGTCTGAGCTCTGAACGAAGCGACCAAATTATATACGGTCATCGGCCTTTAGGGGCCAGGTCGAGCTGATGAACGACATTCCATTCAGGAGCTCTAAGAGCATCACTAGCGAGGATTTTGACAAAGAGGTCGTCGTCAAAGGTTGGGTACAGGAGGTGAGGAACCTCGGGGGGATATCTTTCCTCATCCTACGGGACAGGTTCGGTACCATCCAGGTGACTGCACCGAAAAAGAAGACAGCACCTGACCTCATGTCTTTATTATCGGGCGTCGCGAGGGAATCGGTCGTATCGATAAGGGGAGTTGTGAAACAGAGCGCCCAGGCCAAGGCCGGCTTTGAGATCATCCCCCTCTCCATGGATATCTTAAGCGCCGCCATGTCCCCATTACCCATGGGGGTAGTCGACAAGGTGAGCGTTGAGATGGACACGAGGTTCAACAACAGGTTCATGGACCTCAGGAAGCCGGAGAACAGGGCGATATTCGAGATCAAGTCCCTGACACTTAGGCTCCTCGATGAGTACATGCTGTCCCACGGCTTCGTCGAGATGTTCACCCCGAAGATCGTAGCTTCAGGTGCGGAGGGCGGGGCCTCCCTTTTCGAGGTCAAGTACTTTGATAAAAAGGCCTATCTTGCGCAGTCACCTCAGCTGTACAAACAGATGATGATGGCCACTGGCCTGGACCGTGTCTATGAGATCGGCCCTGCCTTCAGGGCGGAACTTTCTGATACGGTGAGGCATGTCTCCGAGTTCATCTCGTTCGATGCGGAACTTGCATTCATCGAATCGCAGAGGGATGTCATGGACGTCCTGGAAGGGGTCACACACCATATCTTCAAGGGAGTCGCTGAGAAAGGAAAAGAGCACCTCGAGAAGATAGGTGCGACAGTGGTGGCCCCAAGGTTACCATATCCTGTCATCACATACTCGGAGGCTTTGGACATCGTCAATTCTACCGGCATGGGCCTGAGATATGGTGATGACCTTGGGACCGAGGGGGAGAAGATCCTAGGGGACATCATGGCCGAGAAGGGCAACGATATGTACTGGATCGTGGAGTATCCTGAAGAATCAAAGCCGTTCTATATAATGGAGAAGGAAGGTACCCAGAGCTCATTCTCGTTCGACCTTGATTATAAAGGGCAGGAGATGGCCTCGGGAGGCCAGAGGGAGCATAGGTATGACAAGCTCGTCGCGAGGATGGAAAAGAAGGGCCTGGTACCAAAGGATTTTGAGTTCTATCTCAGTTCCTTTGCCTATGGCATGCCTCCCCATGGGGGCTTTGGTCTGGGGATCGAAAGGTTGATAGTCAAGATGCTCGGGCTACCGAACATAAGGGAGGCCATCCTGTTCCCACGGGACAGGAACAGGTTGGTCCCTTAGGCCCTGGTGCATACCAAGAAAATTAATATGGTGAAGCATATTAATGTCCTGGGATGCACTTGGTCGAGGATGATGATCTGGGCAGTGGGGTACATGAGGCCAGCCCGGTCGAGGAATATGGGATGGATATAGACCCTGATGTGATAGAGTTCTTCGTCGGGGGAGAGCCTGTGCCCCAGGGAAGCACTCGCTCGTTCTATATCAAGAAGCTCGACAGGGTGGTCACGACCCATATGAACAAGAACACCGAGGGCTGGAGGCAGCGCATCGCGACCGAGGCCCAACATGTTAACAGCTTCAGAGAGACCAGCTTTTATACCGATGATAAAAGGTGTGGCTATCTGATATCCTTGGAATTCTATATGACCCGCCCGAAGAGCACGCCGAAGAAGGTGCACCTCAACACCAAAAGGCCTGACCTCGACAAGCTTATCAGAGCTGCTCTCGATGGCATAACAGGGATATTGATACCAGATGATTCTCAGGTCATAGGGATATCCGCCAACAAGTGCTATTGTCCTGAGAACGTCCCGCCAGGGCTGAAGATCACCTTGAGAAAATTGCATGAATGAGCGGACCTGCCCCGTGTCAGCACTCATAGGGCTCATCATCTCGACATTGGATCAGCTGACCCTCTTCTCATCATCCAGGGATAAGGATGTCTCCTCAGGTCCGCAATGGACCAACGCAGATCCATGATAAAAACCCTCTTTGCCGGGAGTGTAAGGATTCCGACTCCGGGATGTAAGATGTGAAAATAATCGGACAACATGATTATCTTGGCATGGGGGATAAACATATTTCATCACCAGGGCGGGCTCCCGCTATGAGTGTGAGAGGTGAAGAGATGAAGAAGATGTCGCTGGAGATGGTGAAGAAGAGCTTTATTGGGATGCCATACTCGCTCAAGGTGGCACACCAGATAGAATCCTGCGGTTATGGGTTCATTGTCTCCTGCGAGAAGGGCGTGATCCTGGACGTTTTCGAGCCTGGTGTAGAAGATTGACAAAGACCTAGATACGAAAACACGCCCGCAGTCATTTTAACCTCGGACGGTCAATCATTATATGGTCTGCATGCCTAGCGCCTTTGTCATCATAAACACGGACATCGGGATGGAATCGGTCGTCCTACAAAGCCTTGAGGCCATCGAAGAGATCGAGATGGCGTGTGTCGTGTATGGCGTCTATGATATCGTGGCAAAGATAAGCGCGCCGGACATGGAGTCCTTGGAAAGGGCAATATCTGAAAGATTAAGGAAAGTGGCAGGCATAAGGTCCACCCTGACGCTGATAATAAGCAAGGAGCATCAAAAGAGATGATTATTAGCTCAGAACGCGTTGAAGTATGAAAATGAGGTTGAGCTGTTGGATAAGTTCGTCGAAGACCTTGACACCCTGATGACAAAGCTGGTCATCGACTGTACACCTGAGGAGCTTTCTAAGATGCAGGCCTTGGAGAGGAGGCTGATAGAGCTCAGGGAAAAAAACCTTTTGAAGATCAACCACTCCGTTATGGAGCTGATAGTGGCCAAGTACCTTGTGAAAGATGGATATGAGGTCGACCTTGAGCACACGATCGATGCTGGCCTGAACTGCGATGTCCGAGGAAGAAAGGGCGACGGTGTGGTCATCATAGAGGTGGAGACAGGATATGTGCCCCCTGCCCACGCCCTGGACCCCTTGGACTATATCAAGGCAAGGATAGCGTCGAAGATCGCGCGCTACAGCAATCATTGCCACAAATTTTTGCTGGCAGCGCCGCCCCACTACATCATGCCGATACCTCTCTTCTTTACCATGTCGCCAAGGCAGCGAGAGGTAGAGGACCTTAGCATCATCAAGCGCTATTGCGATATGTACTACACCAGCCCGCCAGTGAGCCTGGAGGAGATCATGAACTCCAGGATACATGGGATACAGGTGGTGGATGTGGAGACCGCATCGTTGCGGGAGTTCGACCCAGAACACTATATCTCAATGACCGAGATGTGGTATCTCTGACCCCCTGACCGGGCTGGGAATATCTCTATATACAGTTTGCAACTTTGGTAGCTTTGATGTCGCTGGAGGGGCCGATATTCTTCCTTGCCACCGTGGCCTTCATCTCGCTATCCGGTGTGATGATGCCAGGTCCGACCTTTGCTGCCACTGTTGCCCAGGGTTATCGCGATGGCAGGGCAGGTCTGGGCATTACATTAGGACATGCCCTGATAGAGGTTCCCTTGATAGCCCTTATCTTCCTTGGCTTCGCGACCATCCTATCCGACGATTCTATAATAGCGACGATCGGGATAGTGGGAGGGGCGATCATACTGTGGATGGGGGTCGGCATGCTGAGGGCGAGGGATGTCATAATCACGCAGGAAGGCGCGTTAAAGAGGAGGGCCTCTTTTGATGGTGTCCTTTCGACCGCGTCCAACCCTTATTGGCTCCTTTGGTGGGCCACCGTCGGAGCCGCACTTGTGGCCACGGCCACTGAGTTCGGCATATGGATGCTGCCAGCTTTCGTGATCGTACATATCTCATGTGACGCAGGTTGGAACATCCTCGTGAGCAGGACCGTGAACCGTTCCAAGGGTCTCTGGAACGTCAAATGGCATCACCTTCTCATAGTGGCCTCCGGCGGTATAATGGTCATTTTCGGCCTTTATTTCCTGATATCTTCCATAGAGATATTGCTCTGAGCATTGGACCAATAGTTTTATGAGCGGCCAGTAGCCATTGTGATGGTCACGGAGCAAAAAAGGATGGCAGGGACCGGTGGATGGGTGGAAGTGGCCGTGATTACGGACCTCGAGAAAAAGCGCATGAAGGTCGTCCACCCCAAGGGAGTTTCAGTCCTGCTTGTGGAGCATCAGGGGGATGTGTTCGCCCTGTCGAACAGATGTCCGCATCTGGGCTGTCCTTTGTCATCTGGGACCTTGAGCGGGCATATCATCACATGCCCCTGCCATGACTGGAGCTTCGACATAAGGACGGGAGGTCTGATGATGGCCCCCGAGGTCGCCTTGAAAAGATATCCCACGAGGGTCTCTGAAGGGAAGATATCGGTCAGATTGGAGGATTGATGATTTGAAAAAGGTATTGATGTACACCCTTAGTACTTGTCCATGGTGCAGGAAGACAAAGCAATGGTTCAATGAGCGTAACATACCGTTCGATTTCGTCGATTATGACCTGGCCAGCGATGAGGATAAAAAAAGGATCCGGGAAAGGCTGGAGAAGGAGAGGTTGGACCTTTCGTTCCCCATTGTGTATATCGACGATGCCTGCGTACAAGGTTACAACCCAGGGAAGTACAGCTCCCTCCTGGGTGTCAAGTAAGTTGAAGAACATGAAGATCGATAAAGAGAAGGAGGCCCTTCGCGAGCAGTTCGGGCCCTTGGTGAGCGCCCTCGGTTTCAAATTCACACCAGATGAGGAGCTCGTCGATTTCTGCCTCGAACAGGAGCTTGTCCTTTATGAGCGGCACGGGATACCGTTCTGCCCCTGCAAGGGATTGACAGGGGTGAGGGATGAGGACATGAAAAAGGTGTGCCCCTGCATACCCTGGCATAAGAAGCATTTCGATCGGATGAAACGATGTTGGTGCGGTCTCTTTGTGCACATCGATGTCCATGACCCAGACTCATTGCCACAGATACCAGAGAACGAGATGGAGCGATAGGATGTTCGTAGACGTTGGATCTGAGGACGAGATCGCCGAGGGAGGCATGGTCTCCTTCAAGGTGGGGGGTGATGATGTTGTTGTCGCTCGGTACGCTGGTAAATTGTACGCGTTCGGACGGGGATGCGGACATGAGGGGGCCAGGCTGGACCGTGGCACCGTCAATGGAAGGATAGTGACATGCCCCCTCCATTTCGCCCAATTTGACATCGTTACAGGGGAGGCTCTCCTAGGCCCGGCCGACAGGAACTATGGAAGAGGGCCGCCTGACAGGGGCAGGAGCCTTGAGACACATGACATTCCCACATTCAAGGTCAAAGTGGAGAATGGAAGGGTCATGGTCGATATCGAGAAAGGTCTAGGATCGCAGGAAAACGTCCGATGACCCGATGCCGTTACATGTTCGTATATACGAGGAAGAAGACCTTACAATAGTGCATGGTAATGGGGTCAACATTGGAAAGGCGTGGCCCTTACCTATATCCTTGAAATGTTCTAAAGGAATAAAGGTCGGAATAAATGGGATGGGGGTGTCCTCATGTCTTTCCTTCATTCCTCAGCTGAACACGATCGGATGCCCATCCTTCGGTAATATGATGTTCTCTCTTGGAACGGATGAGATCTCCTCCCTGAAGAAAGAACCATTTTCTGTATGCACAGGAAGCAGATATTCAGGTCTTATTGTATCGATCATCTTCTTGAGGGCCGCCTTCGAGGCATGACCAGATGCGTGGAATCCCGGTGTGAATAACGGCTCTTTGACCCTCTTGCCTCTCCTCCCTTCCCTCTCTCCCATCTCAAAGCCGACCTTTCGCATCCCCAATAATCTTATCCAGTTATCCAACCTTTCAAAGTCGTGGTCCTGTTCCTCATCGAAAGACCCGCTTCCCGAATAAATATATAATCCTCTGTCAGGCCTGATGTCCAAAAGATGTGGAAGGTCATAGAATGAAAAACAAAGGATGTGCCCATCAGGATCCCTCTTGATGTCAAGGGGTGATATCTTCGAAGCGTCGATATTTCCTAGCATCCTTAATTCGGTGCTGTGCTGCAGGTCCTTGTTAGGTACCAGTACACGAAGGTCATCGAGCCTCTCAGTCCCGTCCGCCGACCTCATAGCATCGAGGAAATATGCGTCCTTTGGTGTTATTACAAGCTCCCTCCCGACCTTTTCTGCGATACGTTTGAACGTCTCAAGCCTCTCGAAGTTCCTGGGCCCGAAGTCGGCGACTATCAGGCCATCGACGTCCGTGCATTCCTCCAGACATCTTCTTTCGACGTCATTTTCCGTCACATCCTCCAGTTCCTCGTCCCTTGAGGTCCTGGTACCCTCGATGATCAGCACTTTAGGATGTATCTTCGAAGCTTCCTTGGCGAACTGTGTGGTCCTCTCTCCGTTCATACCGTGGTCCCGGAGGTCCCCAGTATATACGACCCAGCCATCGCCGGTATCGACACCGAAGGCCGCCGCACCGTAGATGGAATGGTCCACCATGAAGCATTTGGCCCCGAAATCCAGATCATCCAGGTTTCCACATTTATCCCTTCTTATCTTCCTTTTCGTTGGAGAAAGGTCTAGAAAATCATCCAGGCCATCAGAGCTTGAGGTCGATATCAGGGGCCTTCCGATGTAATCAATGTTACTGCCCTTGCTTTTGAGCAAGAAATCACCATCATGGCTACGCTCCCCATAGTAGGCGACCTCCGTCCCGATCATTTCGGACGTGTCCTCGATAGCTTTCATCAGCACCAGCGTCATAGGTGTCCCGATGAAAGGGACTTTCGCATCCAAGTAGCCGGCCATGCCCATATGGTCCATGTGAGCGTGTGAAACGAAGAGCGCGTCCAGATCGACCTTTGGAAAAGATGCGCATGTTTCAGAGCAGTCTTTCGTGATTATGTCCGACCGGTAGATAGACAACCTTGGCAACATATCCAAGGCCAAATGGTCATGTATCCCCCTGTTCTGTCTGGCCTTCGTGAAGGTATCGAAATACTGTTTGTCGACCGAATAATCATAGCCGAAGTCAAAAAGGACGTTGCGCCCTTCAAAACTGAGCAGGATCTTGTTCCCACCGATGGAGCTTGACCCTTTCAGCACATTGATCTCGAACACCGTTGATCCCCCCACATGAGCCTACAATGTGGCCCCCGTCACAGATGATCTACCGCCTTCTGATCGACAACAGACATAAGGTCTTTAATGCTCAGGGGCCTCATCTACCTTTCATTGGATGTACCACGGCCTCTCATTCCGTGGGTTATATGGCTGTGATTCGTTAGGTACGGCCTGATCGCTTGCCTTCTTGTGATTCGATCTACTCAGACCCTCTGCATTCAAGGACAAAAAGGTCTCAGCACCCTTTTGGTCTATCACTTCGCATGTCTTTACGAATTCCTTCCTTTTTTTCTTTCCTAGCTTACTGAGATCATCAGTTCCTGCTATCTTGTTCATCAATAACGTTTCTGAGAAATGTCTTATGACGGTCAATTCATGCAACAGTGTCTCTGGCTCGACGTCTTTTTCTATACACATATCGATCAGATCGATAAAGCGCGACCTGATCATTTCAACCGCTTCCAGGTCCTTATCGAATGATGCGTCGATTATGGCCCTTATCTCGGACCTTTTGACCTTTTTGCCCATGTCTATATCATCTCGATACCAATAAGGTCAGAATAGGGCTTGTATATTTCTTGATACAATATGATAAAAAATAATACCATTATGGCAGGGACCCTATTATCAATCATTAAGAGATCATTTAGACCGTCAAATGATGATCCTAGCATCGAAAGTTATGCCCATCGTTGAGCCCTAAATTTTTTGTATCTCATCCGGTCTATTTTCAATCGATGTGAACCAAGATAGCTTCAATAGATGAGGAGGCGAGAAAATGGGCACCAACACCGGACCTATTTTGATCCTCAAAGAGGGGACAAGAAGAGAGAAGGGTAAGGATGCGCAGTACAACAACATAATGGTCGCCAGGACCATCGCAGATACTTTGAAGACGACCCTGGGACCAAGAGGGATGGACAAGATGCTTGTCACACCCATAGGGGATGTTACGATAACGAACGATGGTGTGACGATATTGAAGGACATCGAGGTCCAGCACCCGGTCGCCAAGATGCTCGTCGAGGTCGCTAAGACGCTCGATCAAGAATGTGGTGATGGTACAACGACCGCAGTGCTGTTGACAGGGGAGCTGCTGAAGAAGGCACAAGAACTGATAGATGCAGATGTCCATCCAACTGTCATCGCCAGAGGTTTCTCGATGGCGTCCTCCAAGGCCCTAGAGGTCCTTGAAGATATCGCCAGACCCATCGACCCAGATGATAGGAAGGAGCTGCTGGACATCGCTAGGACATCAATGATGAGCAAGGCCATCGTCGGAGTCCGGGACCATCTGGCCACGATCGCTGTGGATGCGGTCAAAGCAGTGACCGAAAGAAGGGATGGAAGGACCGTGGTGGACCTTGATAATATAAATATCGTGAAGAAACAGGGCGGGTCCGTCGAGGACACCATGCTCATAAAAGGCATGGTGGTGGACAAAGGCCCAGAGCATGTGATCATGCCCAAGAGGGTCGAGAATGCCTCAATCGCCCTGATAACGACCGCCCTAGAGGTTAAAAAGACGGAGGTCGAGGCGAAGATCGAGATCACCGACCCATCCCAGATGCACGCTTTCTTAGAGGAGGAGGAAAGGGAGCAGAGAGAGCTTGTAAATGCAATATTGAAGGCCGGGGCGAACGTGGTCATCTGCCAGAAGGGGATCGGCGATGAGGCAAAACATGTATTGTCAAAGGCAGGGGTCTTCGCTCTTCAGAAGGTCAAGGAATCCGACATGGAGAAGTTATCTAGGGCATGCGGGGCCAATCTTGTAGGTGATCCACGGCACATCGAGCCTGCTGACCTAGGGCATGCTTCTCTCGTCGAGGCCAAGAAGCTCGAAGGGGATGAGATGACATTCATCACTGGATGTAGGAACCCCAGGTCTGTGACCATATTGATCAGGGGCGGGACCGAGCATGTGGTGTCGGAGACCGAGCGTTCCCTTGACGATGCCCTGAACGTCGTGAGGGTGGCTACAGAGGACGGAAAGATGATCACCGGTGCCGGTGCGGCCGCCATGGAGATATCGATGAGGCTGAAAGAGTACGCCTCAAAGGTCAGTGGGAGGGAGCAGCTGGTTATCAATGCCTTCGCCGCATCCTTGGAATCGATACCAGCGACATTGGCAGAGAATGCGGGGCTCGATAAGGTCGACATATTGATCCAGTTGAGGCAAGCGCATGCAAACGGGATGGTGGATGCGGGCGTGAACGTCTTCGATGGAAAGGTCGAGGACATGCGGAAGAAGTATGTCCTGGAGCCGATAAGGGTAGGAAGGCAGGTCATAAGCTCCGCGGCCGATGCAGCGACGATGATAATCAGGATCGATGATGTAATAGCGTCAAAGGGCGCGGAGCCGTCGCCGCCTTCAAAGGGCGAGGACTGAGTCAGTCCCCACGCCCTATCTCCATCATTTTTTCAAGAGGGCGCCTTGCCTTTGCCATCACGTCCTCAGAAAGCTCCATCCTAGGCTCTAGGGTCTCGAGGCTCCTTATTACCTTCTCAAGTGTGATCATCTTCATGGTTGGGCATATGGCCGTTGGAATGGAATAGAAGCGCTTCTCTGGATTTTCCTTTGAGAGCCGGTACGTCATATCCCTCTCCGTGACTATGATGAACTCATGCTCGGACGATGCTTTTGCGAACCTGAGCATCCCTTCGGTAGAGGCGATCTTGTCGGCGATATCTATGACCTCAGGTCTGCACTCAGGATGTACCAATACCACCGCATCAGGATGCCTTTTCCTCATTTCCAAGATGTCTTGGGCGGCGATCCCGTCATGGGTGGCACAGAAACCTGGCCATATCAATATGTCCTTTTCGGGGAAGAACCTCTGGACATACTTCCCGAGATTGCAATCGGGAACGAAGATCACCTCCTTGTTCGCCAACGAACCGACGACCTTTACAGCGTTGGACGAGGTGCAGCAGATGTCGGCCTCCGTCTTCACGGCGGCCGATGTGTTGACATAGGCGACCACGGCCGCTGCAGGGTACTTCTCCTTGACCATGCGAAGGGTCTCTGCATCGCACATTGCGGCCATCGGACATCTCGCCTCGGGTTCTGGAAGTAACACCACCTTCGAGGGGTTGAGCACCTTGGCGCTCTCAGCCATGAAGTCCACACCGCAGAAGACGATCACTTCTGCATCGGTCGACGCCGCCTTCATTGAAAGTCCAAGAGAGTCCCCGACGAAATCAGCGATGTCCTGAATCTCTGGTGGTTGATAATTGTGGGCAAGTATGATCGCCCTCTTCTCTGCCTTGAGCCGCTGGATGGTCTCTTTGGCCTGCATCTCTGCTGCGATTATTCAGTCCATATAAAAGATTTGGCAAGCTATCCAAGGTTCATCCATACATGGTTCCAGGAGGTTCAGAGGGCCTTCCCTCAGAGAATGCATTGTTGAATTTCCAGACCACATAGGTGACGCATCTGTGTACCTGCCCAAGTGCTTCCATGAACGATGTCTTGGTCAGACCGTCCTCATAGATATCCCTAACGAACTGAAAGCTCTCTGGGGCCTCTAGGTTAGGTAATACCATGAAACCCACGGGCTGAAAGATCAAGGTCCTCATCATCTCTGATACCAGTTCTGACCTCTTCGTCGACGTGAGCGAGGCGTAGGAGGTCCGATGCACTTGATCGATCGAGACCCTGGCGATAATGAGCGCCGTATCGGGCCGGCCCTTAGGGCCAACTATGTCCATTATATTTCCAGACCCTTCAGGGTACTCCACGTAGAGATGGAACAGAGATTTCTCATCCTCCAACCTTCCCTTGAACAATCCGTTCTCGGTCGCATAGGCGACGAGCCTTTCCTCGATGGTGCTCTGCAGTCCTTATCCCCCGGTCTTGGGGGGTTATGTGTCCAGGTACGATAAATTGGTTATTGAGCGAGCGTTTCATATTTCACTGAATTATAAAGGCGTGATGTTATGAAAAGTTCAGAGGCGAGGTCGGGACGGGTCTTTGTCGTCAGGCTTGAACATGGCGAGGTGCTTCATGAGATGTTGGAAAGGTTCGCGAAAGACAATAACATCATGAGGGCGAGCGTCCTTGCCCTTGGAGCTCTCGATGAGGGCAGCGCCTTGGTGGTGGGGCCTGTTGATGGAGATGCCTCGCCCGTCGTTCCCATGAGGATCTCGCTAAATGAGCCGAGGGAGATAGCTGGCGTTGGCACCATATTCCCAGACGAGAATGGGCGACCAGTGCTACATATGCATATAGCCTCTGGTAGAGGAGACACGACCGTGACCGGATGCGTACGTGCGGGGGTCAGGACCTGGAAGGTCATCGAGGCGGTGGTCACCGAGATCGTCGAGAATGAGGCGGTGAGGAGATTTGATAAAGGATCTGGATTCGAGCTACTGGAACCTTGAACCGATGGGATGCTCCAATAAGGTGGATCAAAATTATAGGTAAAAAATGAAAATGGATTTAGCTTACGCGATCTTCTTACCAGCCTCGTAGTTGGCGCTCTGGTTCCACACGCCGGTCGGCTCGAAGGTCCAGACCGCGCTTGCCTGAAGTCCTATGGCCTTAAGGTTCTCATTCATCTTGTCGAACAGAGGGCCCGATTTGTGCACTTCCTTGATCTTCGCCTGGACAAGATATGACTTCATCTCAGCTCCGACAAGGAGAGCGACCTGCTGGTTCTTCTGCTTCATATGCTCCATGTTCTTGGAGGAGGTCTTCATCAATATCGCTCCGACGGCGATCAGGTTCGGCGCAGGGGCGATCAGGCTCCCTACCCTGACAGAATGCAATGTGCCATCAGCGGAAATGGTCGTAAGGACCTTGACCGCTTGAGGATTGTTGAACATCTCCACTACTTCCTTTGGCATCTCGACCATGAGTTCACCGGGCATGTCATGCTTTTGTAAAATAGATAAATATTATGTTTTAATACAATTCTATTAATATTCTTGCTTCCATAACTATCTTTAAATGTCGACGGACCAGAACGAGATCGTCGAGAGGCTAGAGGCCCTGCACAAGGACATCAAGGAACTCAATTGTATGATATCCGAGGCAAAGGGGGATGGGTTCCGGAACATCATCCAGTCCAAGATGGTGGAGCTGATGTCCGAGACGAACATGGAAAGGATGAGGTCTAACCTTGATGCGCTCGTCGCCTCGTCAGAATGCCCCAATCGAAAAGCGTGTCTTGAAAAGATAAGGGATGCTCTTGCCTTGTCCGTCTCCAGATATAAGAATGATGACTTTGAAGGGGCGATGCTCTCGATCAAAGAACTGGAAGGAATACTGTGCTCAAATAGCTCGCCCTGCAAGGATTCAGCATGCTCATCAATAGCCCAGAACCTTCTCCGGGACACCAAGTTGACGATGGAGATCTCTGAGAAGATAAAGGCCAACATCGGCCCTTCTGTTCAAAGAGATGTGGCTGATGACCCAGAAGGCATCGCGAGGGCTTTAGACCCGCTCTCTTATCCGGTCAGGGTCAGGATCCTCCTGAAGCTCGATGCAGGAGAGTCTTCGTTCTCGGACCTTAGCTCATCCCTTGGGCTCAGGACAGGACATCTGCAACATCACCTCAGGCCATTATGTGACGCGGGTTATGTCAGCAAGGCACGGGGAAGGGGCAGGTATGCAATAACGGTGCGCGGAAGGAAGGCGCTCGACGGTGCCAAGAAGCTTGTTGCAGACATAGGACAGGAATGAGACCCTCCCTCTCATCAGATCTATGTACCGCTGTAACGGCCATACCGTTCCACAGCGGACATTATGTCATGAAGGACCTTGTCAGGTACCTGATAGGGGATCTCCCCATGATTGTCCGAAAGGATGAAACCTCCTCCCGGGGCAGCCTTTTCGATGGCCTCCTTGACGTTGATGTCCACATCCTCCTCAGACCATGAAGGCATCTCGACGCCGTTCAGGTTCCCGATGATGGTCAACCTGTCCCCGATCTTTCTCTTTATCTCGGCGAGGTCCTCCTCCACACCGACCCCTACCCCAATGACGTTGAGCTCGGCCACCTTGTCCGCTATGCCAAGGAATCTGCCTGATGCGAAGTGGATGGCCGTGGGCCCCTTTATCCTTGAAATGCACCTCTCCGCCACCTTGAAGCCCGTCTCCAAGAACTTCTCCCTGGGAATGATGGTGGTGGACGAGACAGGGTCAAAATACACTATCGCGGTGGCCCCGGCCTCCAGTTGACGATTTGCCAGCTCTACCTCGAAGTCAGTGTTCAACCTCATAAGCGCATCGAACCTTGACCGGTCCTTGTACATAAGCTCAAAGTAACGGTCGAAGCCCATCTGCATGACCGGGAGAGAGAATGGCGATATTATAAGTCCCAATATCGGGACCTCTTCCCCCAACCTGTCCTTCAGCAGCCTCGTCGCCTCGATCGTGACCATGAGCGACCTGGTGGAGTCTATGTCAGGCTCCTTAAGATGGTCTATGTCCTCAATATTCTCGATGATAGGCCTCCCTGAGTTCGGAGGCCCGTCCTCATAGAAGTACGTATGACCCCCGAACGCCTCGTGCTCCGCGGAAGAGTATGTGAAGGCCGTGCAGGAATCCGCCCCGAAGCGTTCGAGCATCAATAACTGCCCCTTGCAGACGAGCTCTGGGTCCGAGAAGTATCTCTTCAGTGGTACCCCTAGGGCCTTGGCCCCATGCATAGTGAGGTTAAGGAATGCTGGTACCCTGTCAGGTTGCTCGTGACGTATGGCGGCCATCGTCCTGTCCATGGAGGATATGCCTCTGCTCATAGCTCCTCCTCCCTCCTGATGAACTCCAAGGCCATCAATGGGGATGATGCGGTGAAGTCGGCATCGACCTTTCTCCACAGGCCCCAATCGAACCTGAACGGTGCTCCACCGACGATGACCTTTGTCCTGCGGCCTCTTTCCTCGAGCTCTTTTTTGAGGTCCTTCACCCTCAAAGCTGAGCGCAGCATCAGAGTTGAGACGAGCAGATACTCTATGTCATCCTCGCATACCTTATTCACGAGAGAATCGACATCCATCCTTCCATAGTCTATGACCCTCTGACCGGCCGATTGGACCATCATCCTTACCACCTTGGACCCTAGGAGATGGTGGTCCTCGAGCGCGGCCACGGCGACCTTGGGCCCTTCCGAAATGCTCAATTTCTGCTCGGACGTGAGCCTCAGGACCGCTTCCTCGCAGAGCTTCGCCGAGAAATAAACCTGTGAGAGAGAGGATTCCCCCTTCCACCACATGATGCCTATCTCGTCCAATACCGGACGGATGACCTTTTCCACCCTCTCCATCGCTGATAGGCCAGATATGTCATCGAATATTATGGCATGCGCTTTTTCGCCATCGTTGGACAGGAGCGCCGACCTCAGCTCCTTCTTTGATCTGGCCACCTCTACCATCGCCTTAGTCCTCCATGGCCATTTAAAACCTCATATTCAGGTCAAAAGGAGGATGCCACTCTGAGCAATAATAAATTTTTCAAGATGGGAAAGGATTAGAAAAATGGTTTGGGCCTCAACGCCTTAGATCGTCAAACTTCTTTTGGACGTCGTCCCAATCTACATTGTTCCAGAACGCCTCGACATACTTGGGCCTAAGGTTCTTGTAGTCGAGATAGTAAGCATGTTCCCAGACGTCCAAGACCATCAATATCTTATGACCGGGGTTGACGTTGACCGCGTGCTTCTCTATCTGCATTATCATAGGTCTCTCGACGCCCAGGCAATATGTGAGGGCTGCCCATCCAGATCCCTCGACGCTCGTTGCCACCTGGCTGAACTCCTTCTTGAACCTTTCAAAAGAGCCGAACTCTTTGACCAGTTCATCGCCGAGCCTCCCGCCTGGTGTTCCCCCGCCTTTACCGGTCGGTGCAAGGTTCTCCCAGAATTTTTTATGGAGTATATAGCCTCCAACATTAAAGGCCATCTCCTTGGCGATGGCCTTCTGGTCTGCATCCACACCTTCCCTCCTGGCCTTCTCCAGTTTCTCCAAGGCCGCATTGGCACCGTTGACATATGCCGCATGGTGCTTGGTGTGGTGTATCATCAATTGCTCTTCCGACAGGAACGGGGCCAGGTCACCGTAGCCGAACTTCAGCGCGGGTAACTGGTATACCTTCTTTTGTACCTCCATCCGTTCATCCTCCTTGTACTGATGATGGCATTAGCCGAGTCGGTGTTATTTCATACTTTTCACTAGGTGCCCTTTGTATGATTTTGAACGATAACGCCCTTAGAGCTCTTATCGACCGGCCAGCGACTTCGTTCAATGAATGCGGGAGGATCTCACCGGATCGTGTGTTTCAGGGCCATGATTAACCGCTCTGTCCATTGATACTGTTAGAGATCAATGTTCTATATTCTTACCCCCCACTAAGACCACCAATAAAGAGCTTGATAACACCATCTCTCAAAATGAACTTCAGCGCGTGGGTAACGTTGATCTGGGCAATCACGGCCCCAGAATATGCACCTAGCTGCAGATCGAAAGGTGGTCTATCGGTCCCTACGAACTATTTTTATCAGGGCAGGGGGATGGAGTATCAAAGGGAGCGAAGAGCGACATGCCTAGTAAAAGGGAAGAGCTGGCCTCCAAATATTTCAAATGCAGCCTGAGAGAGAGGGCGGTCTTCGAGTCTGGGATCAAATTAGGGACCATCTACCATCAGTTCGTTGGTACCCCGCTTTCATCGACAAATGTCGAAACTCTTGAGAAGGCGATAGAGGAAGGTGTCAAGGTCCAGCCATTTGTTAAGGACGTCAAGGTGAGGATCGACCGCGGACCCCTGAGAAAGAAAAAGGACGAGTTCGATTACCAGACGCTCACAGGGCCTATGCTGGACGTCAAACTGGTGATCAGGATAGAAGATGTGGAGGTCGTCTCGGGAATGAGATACATAGATGAGCTGAGATATCCACTGATGTTCGTTGAGTCCGTCTCAGGCGGTGAATGACGAACAATCGTCTTTTTTATAAAACCAAGCCATTATTATTTATTCAACAATGCGATACGGTCCTCATCCCATAGGCGAACCTTTCGCTCGCCGATGACGGTGAAGTAAATGAACAATATCAAGATAGGGATCACGGGACTGCCTCAGGCAGGAAAGACGCAGACCTTGATGAAGGTGATCGAGATGCTGGAGTCTGAAGGCCTGAAGGTCGGGGGTATGATCACTGAGCCTATCCTCGACGATAAGAGGCGGAGCGGTTTCTATGTCATCGACTGGCGCACCAAGGAGAAGGGCATCCTGGCATCGACCGAGATCAAGAGCAAGTTCATGGTCGGGAAGTTCGGCATAGACCTCGAGGTCCTAGAGGAGATAGGCGTCAATGCGCTGAACAAGGCCTGCGAGGAGTCCGATGTCATCGTCATCGATGAGGTAGGAAAGATCGAGGTGGAGTCGGAGAAGTTCGTCAATGCGGTCAAGGCCGCTCTGGATGTTGAGAAACCGATCCTTTTGACATTGCATAAGAAATCGAGGAACCCCCTTCTTCAGGACATAAGAAGGAGAGATGACGTGCGCATCCTTGAGGTCACGCCGATCAACAGGAACCTTCTGCCCTACAAGATCATGAAGCTCATGAAGGGCGAGCTTCTTTGAACATGGACCGAGAGCTGGAGCAGATCATCGAGGGCGCGACGAGGCTCTTTGTCCCCAAGGAACGCACGGAGAGCGGTCCTGGTAAGAAGATGGGGAGGGTCTTCTACAACAGTCAGATGGCGTTCAACCGAGACGTCTCTGTCATGTTCTTTTCGCATCCTGAGGTACAACCAAGGAGGTCCTTGGATGCCATGTCGGCCACCGGGGCCAGGTCCATCAGAATCATGAACGAGGCCCGTCCCAGCACAGAGTTTCATATCAATGATTGGGAAAAGGAATCAGTGGACGTCATAAGGAAGAACGTCGAGGTCAATGCCCTGGAGAGATGCATCGTAAGGAACGAGGACCTTAGATGTCTCTTAGCGAAGGAAAAGTTCGACTATATCGACCTGGACCCTTTCGGTACCCCTGTCCCTTTTCTTCATTCAGCGATACAAGGCATCAGGAAGAACGGCATACTGGCCTTGACGGCCACGGACACCGCTCCCCTGGCAGGCACCCATGCAAAAAAATGCATCAGACGATATCAGGCGAGGCCGTGCAGATGTGTGTTCGGCCATGAGGTGGGCCTTCGTATACTCATAGGGTATGTCGTCAGGCAGGCGGCGATGTTCGACAGGGGGGTCGAACCATTGCTCTGCTTCTACGCGGACCATTACATGAGGCTGTACCTCAGGATGCCAGAAAGCGCGGATGCCGCTGATGCCTCTTTGGAAAAACTTGGCTATCTGGTGTTCGACCGAGGGACACATGAGCGAAAAGTGCTAACGCAATTTGAAGAGGGTGCGTCGGGACCTTTATGGTCAGGGAACCTGACAAACAAAGATTTTTTGAAAAGCATGCCTTTGCCAGACACCCTCCATGAAAAAGAGAGATGCGCCAAGTACCTGCAGCTTTGGAAGGAGGAGCTCGATGTTCCGTTCTTTTACGAGAACAACGAGATCTCTTCGGACCTTCATATCTCTTCGCCGAGACTTGATAGACTGTTAGAGGGCCTGAGCGCGATCGGGAATGTGTCTAGGACGCACTTCTCGCCTACAGGGTTCAAATGCGACCGCCCTTATCGTGCGGTAATTGAGCGATACAGGGAACTGTTCGGATGAGCGCTAAGTTATTTATCTTATGCAAGGTTTAGGCGGGCCTGGGTGAGGCTGACGTCTACCATTGCCATCATCGGGACCCAGTGGGGCGACGAAGGTAAGGGCAAGATCACTGATTATATCGCAGAGGACGCCGACATGGTCGTCCGCTACCAGGGCGGTAACAATGCCGGACACACCATCAAGGTCGGCGATGAGACCTTCGCATTGCACCTCCTGCCCTCTGGCATATTGAGGGACGGTGTGATCAATGTCATCGGGAACGGCGTCGTCATCGACCCCGATGAGCTCCTGAGGGAGATGGATGCGGTGAAGGCGAAGGGGCACTCGATGGACGGCCTCCGTATCTCTGACAGGGCCAATATCATCATGAAGTATCACCGGGCGCTCGACGGGGCGGAGGAAAGGAAGCGCGGGGCGAAAGGCGTCGGCACAACGGGCAGGGGTATCGGCCCATGCTATTCGGACAAGATGGCTCGCTACGGTATCAGGGTCGGGGACCTTTTGGACGAGGCTTCTCTGAAGGAGAGGCTGGAGCTCGTCTACCCGATAAAAAAGCGAAATCTGGAATCGTTGGACGGCCCAGAGATCGAAAGCATGGAAATGATGTTCAAGGACCTTTTGGAGAAAGGGAAGGTCCTTGCCAAATATGTCGTCGACGCGTCGGTCCTGGTCAATGAGGCGATTGAAAATGGTAAGAAGGTGCTCTTCGAAGGAGCGCAAGGGACCATGCTCGATGTGGACCACGGGACCTATCCGTATGTGACATCGTCCAACTGCATCTCAGGCGGAATATGCACTGGTGTGGGGGTCGGGCCCAACAAGGTCAATGAGATAATCGGGGTCGTGAAGGCATATACGACCAGGGTAGGGGCCGGTCCTTTCCCCACGGAGCTCAAGGATGCGACAGGCGAGCACCTCATGAACAAAGGAGGGGAGTTCGGCGCCACCACCGGCCGCCCGAGGAGATGCGGATGGCTTGATATGGTCATCGTGAACTATGCGGTCAGGTTGAACGGCCTGACCCAGATAGCCCTCACGAAGCTAGATGTCCTGAATGGCATGAAGAAGGTCAAGGTCGCAACGGCCTATGAGATTGATGGTAAGGTCGTCAGGCACTTCCCAGCCTCGATCAGGGACCTGGAAAAGGCGAAACCCTTGTATTCGGAGTTCGACGGTTGGGATGATTGGACGCCCGATGAGCTCGCTCGGATGATGAAAGCGGGATATAGCTCATTGCCAAAGAACCTCCGCGAATACGTGTCATTCATTGAAAAAGAGGGCCGCACCAAGGTCAGCATTATAAGCCTCGGAAAAGAACGTGACAAGACCATTGACATGCGTGTTAAAAAATGGTAAGGTTGAGGGGGCTTTTGGCCCCCTTAAGTTCTTTTCTTATGGCTCATCGGTGACGACAAAGCTCTTGACGATGTCGTCCCCTAGGCCCCATGCCTGGTTCACCGTGAAGGTGAATGTGGTCGCTCCGACCGGGTCCATTCCCACTGGCACTGTGATCTCAAGGAAGTATGTCCCCGGTATGAGCCATTCGAACCTGGCATAACCCAACTCGTCCGTCTGGCTGATCATGGTACCATCAGGTCCGGTCAGTGTCAGCGTAACTCCTTCCACCGGTGATCCGTACAGGTAGTCCTTGAAGACATACACATCGAGACCTACATACCACCAGTCGTACCAGTCGACACCCTCGGGAGCATTGTTCATTCCATCCGCGAGATACTGTGCCTTGCTGTAAGCTCCATCTGAATACAGGCCCAGGATGTAGTCAATCGCTCCGCTGCCAGATCCAGTGTAGGTAGATCCCTGACCTACATCTGGCAGATGCACGAACGAGTCGCCCCATTCCGGAGCCCATAGCCTAGATGTCAATATCATCGAGAGGATCTGAGCCTCTGCCTTGTCCTGCGGGTCACTTGGGTTCGGTATGCTTAGGATGTTGTAGGCCTCCTGGAAGCTCAGGTCATTAAGGAATTCATATTCATCGCCGTACATCTCATCAATTTCTGAGAGATATCTCGCAATATCGGCATATGGAACCTGTATTCCTTTTGTCCTTCCTTGCATGTTCTTCAGGATGTTGTTCTTCCAGAAGCCTATGGTATGTCCTCCAGGATACGGGACCATTTCCATATTTATGAACGTGAACACCAATCTGTCCCCAGATTGTCCGTTCTGCGTTATCGTGGTCTCGGTCAACGGTATCCAGTAGCATTCAAGAGTCTCCGTCACGGTGTATTCACCAACCTTGAGATTCTCAATGCACAGGTAACCGTCATCTCCTATGTATCCTTCAAAGATGATCGCATCTCCAGGACCGATTACCTTCACCCATACATTCACAGGCTCTCTATCGGTAGTGGTCTCAAGGTCTCCATCCATGTCCGCGAACTTGTAGATGCACAGTGTCACATACCTGATGTTCAGGAAGGTGACGTCCACCCGTTCGCCGGACTCATCGATGACCACTTCCTGAGTTAATGGAGCATCGGAGTACCAGCCCGTCGGGAGGATCTCCTTGACATGGTAGGTTCCGAGCTTGAGGTTGCTGAAGCATACCATTCCGTTCGAATCGGTCGTCCCACTTCCTACGAGCTGTTCACCGAACCAGAGTTCGATGGTGACGCCAGGTACCGCAGGCTCGCCCGCGTCCCTTATTCCGTTGCCGTTCAGGTCGTCGTACTTGTAGACGCAGATCTGTCCGTAGCGGATGTTCAGGAAGGTGACGTCCACCTGTTCGCCGGACCGATCGATGACCACTTCCTGAGTTAATGGAGCATCGGAGTACCACCCTGCTGGCATTATTTCTTTTACGACATAGGTGCCCATTCTAAGTTTATCGAATACGGCTTCCCCGGTCGCATTTGTGGTCTTAGTCTCTTTTAATTCTCCATTCAACCATAGCTCGATTGTGACGCCTTGCACACCAGGCTCGCCAATATCATGGACTCCATTTCCATTTAGGTCATCATACTTATATACTATGATCATACCCGGTTGAATTACGACCGTCGTATGATCGTCTTCATCGGTCACTGGTGTATCTTCATAGTACCCAGTAGCAGTACCGACATTATACAATGGATCCGGAGCAGATTGCACAGTCCAATATAGCTCAAAGGTCCACATTTCGGTCAGATCGAGCATATGGTTATTGTTCACATCACCAGAGACATAGATTGCTGCTCCAGCTATTGAATCAACAACCGTAACATTCGCCAACGGGACGTCGCCAACATTGGTGACCACAAAGGTGAACTTGATTAAGTCGCCCACCTCGGCCTCGGTCGGTCCGTACTTCTCGATGTGTATCGCCGGCTTGGCCACGTCCAAGGACCATTCATCTTGGTCCATAACTTGTACGCCTTCCCAAGTACCATAGGCGGTCGCAATGTTTATCAATGGGTCAGGTGAGGCGGCTACAGTCCACGTGTCCTCAAAGATCCAGACCTCAGTGAGATCCAGCATTCCATTGAGATTTACATCGCCTGAGATATATGTGGTCGCTCCTGAGACCGAGTCCATCACATATACATTGCTCAGCGGGGCCTCTCCTACATTTGTCACTGTATACGTGTATGTTATGATCTCTCCGACCTCTGCTTCAACAGGACCGGTCTTCACTATTTTGATAGCAGGTGTCGGGGGGGTATTGATCATTGTCACAGGAACGTTCACACCCGCCTCCGTTAACGTAATTTCGACAGGGTCAGCGTTATGCCAATAATCCCTCGGTGTCTCCACGACCTTATATCTGCCCAATGGCAGGTCGTTCCATGTCACTGTACCGGTTCCGTCAGTGGTCTTCTTTCCCTGGCTGACCCACGTCTGGCCATTATAATATAATAGCTCGAACTCCCAACCTGCCCCACCGTTGGACTGGTCCTCCATGGTCTCTGGATCCCCGTCCTGGTCGATCACCTTGGTGACCGTGATCGAGCCCAATGGCCTGTTGTAGAAGGTCATGGTTATCTCTTGGTGGGCTGTGGTTATGGATATGAATTTTTCCTGGACCCCTGCGTACCCAGCTTTACCGGTCTCGACCATTTTATAGTTCCCAAGTGGGAGCAGGCTCCACCATGCCGTATAGCCGTCCGCCCCCGTCACCTTGCTGCCCAAAGACCTCCATGTTCCCGCGTCATAATAGAACAATTCAAATGTCCAACCTTCGCCGGGCATTTGGTCCTCTTCGGTTGATTCATCGCCATCTCTGTCGATGACCTTTGCTGCCCTTATCTTCCCAGGGGCCGAGTTACCGAAATTCACATTTTGCTCAGTTAGGTCTGTTCCATCTATCACTATCCCAACGTGGACGCCACCATTTGAAGTTGGATATGTCTGGGTCCATCCTGGTTTGAGCACCTCTCTCACGGAATATGTGCCCCACGGAAGTTGGTTGAAGGAGTATGTCCCATCGGTCGCAGTTGTTGTTTGCATGACTATGGGGAAACCTCCAGCGGATACTCCTTCCAATATTATCGTCCAGTTCGACAATCCTCCCTCCCCAGGGTCCCTGATCCCATTTGAGTTGGCATCATGGAACTTCATGCCTGAGATGCTACCAGCTGCATAAGTGACCGGAATGCTCTGGGTCTGGGCAGTCGTTCCTGTATATACCAGAGAGAGCGCTGCTTGCAACGAAGCCCCCGGGAAATACGCAGCCCCATAGTGAGGGGCCGGCGTGCCAGTGATTGGTTCCGGAGTTGTCACTGTGCTGTAGTAAGCGGTCTCAGCTAAATGAGCTTGGAAATAAATGTATATTGACGTACCGGTCGGTACTTCGAATCTTCCCGCGTTGAACTTGTAGTATTTCTGTACTACCCCACCGCTAATTCCGAAAAAGGCATTGGATACATCCGGATCGATGTTCCTAACCAAATCGGGGGTGTTAAGGTCCGCGTCATCGCTATGTACTGGGAATTGGGTGCTCCATCCCACTCTGTTATATGCCCAAAGGATCTCCGCATCTATACCGAAAGCATGTTTCGCAATATTATAATGGTCATATACTGAGTCTATCTCAGGTGATAAATTATTAGTCCCCGAGTCGTGTGTCAGAACATATTTGAATCCAACGAGATCTCCTTCCCGATAACCGGCAAGGTTACCGTTCACCCATGCATTCTGGACAGGGTCCCACGCATATAATTCGGAAGTCCACTTATCGTTCGCAGCCTGTGCCAAAGGTACTGCGACAAAAAAAGTGGATGCAACCATAATTAATGCAATAAAGACCGCCATCGCTGATTTCCTTTTATCCATAGAGTTCATCCTCCTCCATTTTCGAGCGGCAGATCTGCGCGTCAACCTTTTTTCATCGATTGCTCGCGAGATTTGTTCGTCTTTTCCTTGAGCGCAAAATCGCATCTGGTCAATTCGAGGGCTGTTCTAACCTTTCTCCCCTATATTTTAGTCCTCAATATGCCCAAAGACAATTTTGCTTTTGATATATGTTTGTAGTTGCAGTATATAAATAATTAATTATCAAAATTGATAATAAGATAATGAAAATAATTAAAAATATTTATAATAATATAATTCATAAAATCAATATCTGGATATTTAAGTAATTTCATCAATTGAATAGGACATTGTTCGAACCTTACTTTCGTGTGCAAAAATGATAATCAATCGATAATAATATATTAAATTAAATAGAATAAAGTTCAATAATTAGAGGAGGTCCGAAATCTTCGAAATGAAAATTGCGTTGACCTACCTTATTGATTTAATATTATTTATCATAACAATTAAATAATTTTAAGAAAGGGCCATAGTAAGAAAGACCGGTCGTGAAAAAATTCAAACCTTGCTTAATCATGACTGGCCTTGGATTCTTCATTGATTATCCTTACATTAATCACCCTTTTAACCGATGGATGTTAATAGATTGCCGTATCTTAAAATGCGCGCATGGTAAATAAAATTTGTAGAAGGGGGGTTGGAGCGAAATTAAAGTCCACCTCATTTTTTATAATATTAAGACCCGATTTTTAATAACAGTTGACTTGAAAATTATTATGAACGACCTATGATTGGATCCTCCCTCTGCATGCTAGGAAATATCTCAGATTTGGAAATGTTAAAAGTGCCAGATTACAATAACACCATGAAACCAAACTACCGACTGTAAGCCGAAACCTGGATCGACATCTATTATTTTGCGGGCGATGTTGATTGAGAAGAATTATTGAACCCAGCTCTGCTCATATCTCATCAACATCTGTCCAACATGGCCTTGTCGAACCCTTCTGCACCGATCGGCTTGGTCGCATCGATGGCGACCTTTGATGTTGTCGATTCAGTGCTTGGGTCCAACGATGACCCGGCAGCATTGTTCACGACCAAAAGGGACCTGCTGGCCTGGAATCTCGTCGCCTCTGCCCATTCCACCTTCTGGTCATCATAAATGTCTATGTCCTCATCAACGATGGTGACCTTCTTCATCGATGGATGGCCAGTGAACGCGGCCATGGCGGCGTTCATCGCATCTCCTTCCTTGTTCTTGGTTATCGAGACGACGCCGTGCAACCAGCAGCAGCCACCCTCGGTAAGTCTGACTCCATGCACCCTCGGCACGACCTGCCTCACCGTCTTGTATATGACCGGCTCCCTGGGCATCCCCATCAACAGGTAATGCTCCAGCCCTCCTGGCAGGACCAGATGGAAGATCGGGTCGGTCCTGTGGTAGACCCTGTCCACCTCGAACAGGGGCTGCTTCCTGACCGGGTCATAGGTGCCCGTGATGTCTACGAACGGCCCCTCGTCCACCAATGCCGCTGTCAGCCTGCCCTCGATCACGAACTCCGATCTGGCAGGGACCATCAGCCCTTCCTCGGTAGCAGCGACCTCGACATCTTCCTTGAGGCCATGATACCTGATCGCGCTGGCTATCTCCATCTCATCGGCTGCGTAATCTGTAGATGTCGCCCCGGCCAACAATATCGATGGACACACCCCGACACAGAATGCGACCTTGAGCTCCTTCCCCTTCTTGAGGCTCATCTGGTGCATGGTATACAGATGCCTTGGGACCAATCTTATCGCAAACCTGTGGCTGTCCAATAGCATGAGGCGATGGAACGAGATGTTCCTCTTCCCCTCGAACTCGGCGACCGCCACCCCTGATGTGATGTACCTCCCCCCGTCCTTCGGATAATATTTGGGTATCGGGAGCCTCATCAGGTCAAAGTCATCGTGCACATGGTCATAGAACTCTGCATCCTTTACTACTCGAGGCTTTCTTGGACTGGACAGGGCCTCCACCAAGCTCTCTGTCAATGTCTCTTTCCTAAGACCAAGGGCATTCGCCACCCTCTCCCTATCGGACCAGACATTGCCGATGGCCTTCATCCCGTTAAGGTCCTCGAAAAGGACCGGCCTTCGTTGGTCCTCCAATAATATCTTGGTAGGCTCCAGTTCGTTCGGAACGTGCTTCTTTATCCTCCTGAGGTCTTTGAAGGAGCTCATCAACGAGCGCATGGACATGCTTTGGTCATTCGCATGGGTTCTAATAACAGTTCGCCTGGTACGATCTTCTAACGGATATTCTGCGGATAGCAAAGATATTTGATGGTAATATCCAATCGGACGGCCGATGGTCGATCCTAGCGCAGAGAACGTCATACTCAAGTACGCACTTCAGAACGCGTTCCTTTATGGCGGCAAGGCGAACGCCAAGGCCGTCCAGGGCAAGGTCATGGCCGAGCAGCCGGCCCTTCGCCCTCATATCAAAGAGATCATCCCATTGATCGAATCGGTTCTGGCGAGAGTGAACGCCATGAGCCTAGAGGAGCAGAAATCGCTATTGGAGTCCATAGACCCGTCGCTGACAGTCAAGAAGGAGAAGGTCGAGAAGGTGCATAGGCTGGTCGACCTGCCTGGAGCTGTGAACGGACAGGTGGTGATGCGCTTCGCCCCGGGCCCTTCCGGACCTCTGCATCTGGGCCACACCAGGGTGGCGATACTCAATGATGAGTATTGCAAACGTTACAACGGGAAGTTCATCAATAGGATGGAGGACACCAACCCGGAGAAGATCGACCCTGACGCCTATAAGATGATACCTGAGGACCTCGAATGGCTAGGGGTGAAGGTCGACGAGACCGTTATCCAGAGCGAAAGGTTCCCCTTTTATTATGAGATCGCGAGGCAGCTCATCGAGATGGGGAAGGCCTACATCTGTACGTGCCCGGTCGAGGATTGGCGTAATGCGAAGGAAGCATCAAGGCCTTGTCCGCACAGGGACCTTCCTGTGGAGGAGCAGTTGGAGAAATGGGACAAGATGCTGGCCGGCCACTATGAAGAGGAAAAGGCGGTGTTGGTCGTCAAGACCGACCTGGACCACCCAAATCCTGCGATACGCGACTTTGTGGGTTTCAGGATAGTCAAATCCGTGCCCCATCCAAGGACGGGGGACCGCTATTGCGTGTATCCCATGATGAACTTCTGCGTGGCCGTGGACGATCATTATCTCGGTCTAACGCATGTCATACGTGGAAAGGACCATCTCAACAACACCCTGAGGCAGGAGTACATCTTCAGATACTTCGGTTGGAAGATGCCGTGGTACCACCATTATGGTCTCGTCTCGATCCCAGACGCCATACTCAAGACTTCCACTGTAGGAAAAGGGATAAAGACCGGCGAGTACACGGGCTGGGATGATGTCCGGCTCGGGACCGTCAGAGCAATGGAGAAGAGAGGCATCCAGGCAGATTCCATACGGGCCTTTTGGATCGATTGCGGCATAAAAGAAGTGGATATCGAATTCTCATGGGATACGCTCTACTCTTATAACAGGGACAGGGTCGACAAGGCCGCAAATAGGTATTTCTTCGTATGGGACCCGCAGCCGCTCGACATATGCGGCGTTGATGAGCTTCATGCAAAGGTACCCAAGCATCCGGACCATCCAGAGCGAGGATATAGGGAGCATCGGCTCAGTGGGAGACCGATCATGGTCTTTGTCACTGAGGAGGATCTTGCGCAGGCGGTGGAGCGTGGCAAGGTCCGCCTCAAGGACCTGGGGAACATCGAGATCGTGAACGGGAAGGGCAGGTATATCGGAAACGACCTCTCCATCCTGAAAGAGAAGGTCAAGATCGTCCATTGGGTGCCGGACAGCTCTGTGGAATGCACTGTCCTCATGCCAGATGGGACAAGGAAGCAAGGAAGGGCCGAGAGGGTCCCTGATGAAGAGGTCGGAAAGGTCGTCCAGTTCGAGCGCTTTGGTTTTGCCAGGATAGGAAGGGTCTCACCAAAGGTCGAGGCGTACTTCACGCACGATTAAGCTGAAATGCGCAGTGTAGAGCAATTTTATACTGTCCTGAATGGAGACCAGCCCCCATCATCTCGATACATTGAGAGCGACATACAATTGCCTGGGGGGCGAGGCATGGCTTGCAGCAGTTCCAGATAAGAGATGGACAGTATACGTTGGATCTTATCGGGATCGAACTGTCGGGATTTTTATTGAGAGGCCCTCTAGCGATAATTGACCCCAACATATCATTCAATGAACGTTGCATAGATAAGGCTGAGGGCAAAGTAGACAAGTACAAGGGCGCACAGGATATTGATGATCTGAAAGAGCTTTGGCGTGATGTATCGTCGGCCATAGGCCACCAGGGATGAGTAGAGAATTGAAAAGACCAAGAGACCTGATGTGTAACCTAAGAAAAATACCATGTAATGTATTGTTTCGGGGTCAGGGACGATGACCGCGATCGCCGTCCCGCCTATTCCGACCCAGAAGGCCAGCTGGAAAGGGTTACCGAGAGATATCAGGGCTCCTGTGGTGAGATCGTCCTTGCCAAGGTTTTCTGGGACCTCGGGCATTTCACACCTCCTCGCGTCCATGATCCCTTTATACGCAAGATACAGAAGAAGGGCGCTCCCTCCAATGCCCAATGCGATCCTCAATGTGCTGTTCTCGGTCAGGAAGGCAAGCCCTACAAGTGCCAAGGAGGCCCAGAACAGGTCTCCGATGCAGGACCCGATCTCCAACATGAACGCCCTGCGGAACCCACCAGCTACACCCCTCCTCAGGGCCTCGGTGTTCACGGCCCCCGGGGTGGCGCACATCAATAGACTTAATCCCAAGGCCGAGATGAAGAGGATCTCGAACATAGAGAGGCCGTGAACGTTTTTAGATATTTAATCAATGGCACAATCACTGGCACTCTCTGAGGGTCATATCACGCCAAGGACCAGATTTGCCGCTCCCCCCAGGGCGAAAGATGTCACTATTGAACCTAAAAGCACCTTTATGGAATCTTTCGGCCCGAATTCCTTCAGCATCACGCTGAACGCGGCCACGCAGGGAATATATGTGGCCATCACCAATGCGAATACGAACATCTGGTCTATTGTGAGCACAGACGCCAGGTCAGCAGTGCCGAACAGGATCACAAGGAGCTGCAACGACATCTCCTTCCTCAGGATCCCGAAGAGAAGGGCTATCACCATGACGGCCGGCAGTCCCAGGAGCCCGGTGGTAAGGGGAGAGAACGGCTCTACCAGGGCGTCGAGCAGTTCGAAGTTGAGCAGGAGTTCGAGAACAAGGCTTGTGACCAGCAGGATCGGGAAGGCGATGAAGAAGAAGTCCTTCGTGCGCAGATAGGTCTTCGATATGACATTTTGTAGAACAGGCATCGTGAGTTCTGGCACCTCTATCAGCAGGCCTATCGGCTCGAACCTCATCATCCGGTGGATCATAAGGCTCGCAAATATGATCAGGGCGAGAAGGATGAGATATATCGCGGCAACATGGTAGATGGTCCCATATGTGCCCACCGTTCCCAATATCACGACGGTCTGGGCACCGCAGGGCACCGCGAGGATAATAACTGTTGAGAGGATGAGGCGCTCGCGCCGGGAGGCCATGACCCTCGTGGCGAGGACCGCAGGGACGTTGCATCCTGTCCCGATGATCATTGGAATGACCGACCTTCCGCTGAGGCCGATCTTCTGCATGATCCCGTCCAAAAGTATGACGACCCTGGGGAGATATCCCGTGTCCTCGAGTATCGCTAGTAGAAAGTAGAAGAGCAGGATGTAAGGGATCACTATGGCCACTATTGACATCAAGGTCAGGTTCAGACCGTTTGCCAAAGACCTCCCAAGTTCCCCACCGATCAGGGCGGCAAGGTCTTCGAATAGACCAGAGGTCGCATCTTTATAAACAGCGACCAGGACCGTCTCGATAGTTGCACCAGCGACGACCATTATCAAAAAGACTGACAGCAGTACGATGAGAAGGACAGGTATCCCAGGCCATGGCCTCATGGTGAGCTCCGAAGCCCTTTCCCTCCTTGTCATCTTCCTTGGGATGGGGCTGACGACATCGGAGATGATCCTCCCCGCCTCCCCATACCGGTCCCTGTTCATGTGGACCTCTATCGGTTCCTTGTGATGCTCCTCAAATCGCCTTTTCTCGGCCTCTGCCTTGATCTTAACACTTTCATCAAAGAGGTGATAGAATTGCTCGTTGCCCTCCAACAGCTTGAGGACCGGCCCGCGCCTGGAATTCGCTGAGGGCCAGGTGGTCACCTTGTCCTCTAGGCCCTTAATGATGTCCTCAATGTGGGAGTCATAGGCGACGCGAAAATCAGAGGTCTTCCCACCATCATGAGCGATGAGCTTTACCAGCTCGTCCAATCCTTCTCCGGTGAGGGCCACGCTCGGCACTACAGGTATCTTGAGGATGCTCTCGAGCTTCTTCACGTCGATGGTGTAACGTTTCCTAGCGATGTCCATCTGGTTCAATAGCAGGACCGTCGGAAGACCGAGCTCTATGACCTGAAAGGCGAGCACCAAGCTCGGTTCCAATCTTGATGCGTCCGCGATGACGACCACGCAGTCGGGGTTCTTCTCTGCAAGCAGTCTGGTCGCGACCTTCTCGTCCTCGGTCACGCCCGTTAGCCCATAGGTCCCGGGCAGATCATATATGGTCAGGTTTATTCCGTTGTGGACCACCCTGCCCTCCTGATACTCCACCGTGGTGCCTGGATAGTTCGAAGAGACCGCACTGATGCCGGTGAGCCTGCTGAAGACGACAGACTTACCGACATTGGGATGGCCTAGCAGCGCAACGGTCCTTTCTTTGGTCATCATCGTGCCCCTTCTAGGCCCAACGCTTTTCGCACTCTCCGGCCAAGGTCACGTGGACCATCGAGGCATAGTCCCTCGCCAGAGCGATCTTCGAGTCCTGTATGGAAAGAAGTATCGGGCCGCCCATCGGGAGCCTGTCCTCGACGCAAAGGGTCCTCCCAGGGACTATCCCCATGGAGATTATCCTTCGCATTTTGATCGCATCGTCACAGACCAGGTGTGTGATCTTCACCTTTTCGCCCCTCTCGACCTCGGTCAAAGGTATTGAAGGTTCAGAAGCGCAGAGCGTACAGTCCTCATTGCATTCAGGTATAGGGTCACCGTCCGGGCAGGTCTTGGGATTGTTCATCATCTGGCAGATCCGCTTCTCGCTCTCGTCCGATAATGTGTGCTCAAGACGGCACGCCTCCTCATGACCTTCCCCTTTATCAAGACCGAGGACATCGACCAGAAACCTTTCGAGGAGCCGGTGCTTCCTCTTTATCCTTGCCCCGATCCTATGGCCCTCGTCAGTAAGTGTCGTCCCTTTGTATTTCTCATATTTCACATAGCCCGCTTCAGAAAGCCTCTGCATCATCTCTGTGACGCTGGCCGGGGAGACGTTCATTTTCTTTGCAATATTCTTGGTCTTTACAGGACGCCCATCCTGCGAAAGCTCCCAAAGGCATTCGAGGTATTCTTCGACGTTCTCGCTGACCATCAATTATTCGAGAGAGACGGGAGCTATATAAATTTTGGTCTGCCTAAAACTAAATATGTAGGGGACCTAAAATCTTGAAAGGGTGACCCTAAGGCTCTGGACTACATCCTGGTCCGAAGGAAAAGGAGATGACCTAAATCTTTTTCATGAGGTCAGATATCGGCAAAGGGGACGATGTCGCAACATTTACAGGCATGGCACATGGTGGAGTATTGCATTGGACCGGTCCCATGTTTCCGATAGATCTCCTTCGCAGCGATGCTGAGCCGTAAGATCCTCTCTGGTGTCACTGGGGCAATGGCCCCTAAAGCCTCGATGAGCGGTCCCCTGTTGATATCGTTGACCCTCAGCGGCCTCAACGATGGTACCACCCCCATCTCGACGAGCTCCTCTACCGCCTCGAGCACGTTCTCATCCGTCTCCCCTAGGCCAAAGATGATATTTGTGGTCACCTTCCATCTTCCAAACACCTTCACCGCGTGCCTCAGTGCCTGGAGTATCCAATCGATATCCATATCACCGCAGACCTTCCTGAATATCTCTCGGTCCCAGGTCTCGATGTTTATCTTGATCTCCGTCGCCCCGGCCTCTTTAAGTCTGTCGATGTCATCCAACCTCGACACATAAGGCTCTACACCTATCGGCATATCGGGTCCTATAAGGCCCCTTATCATCCTCACGACCTCCACCAACTCGTCGACGGTCCTCTCTGGGCTCCCGACGACCGCGGAGGTGATGGAAACGCACTTCAGGTCATCTCTTCCGACGACCTGCTCGACCATGCGCATGACCTTCTTTTTGTCAAGACCTTTGGTCACATCCCTTGGCAACCTAGGAGATGTGCAGAACTTGCAATCATAGATGCATTCCTGGTGGAGATTGATGAACGCCTGCTCGGGGCTATGGTAGATCGTCGGTTGCAGGTCGACATGCTCGATGAAAGGCCTCCCTTGCCACAACATCCTCAGACCATCCGGCCCTTCGACGAGCTGGAACTCGCCCTTCTCTCTTGATATTGCCTTCTTGACCCTCACTCCCTCAAAGCTGATGACGACCGAGACGGAGCCTGCACCGGGCCCAGCGGTCGACCGGCTTGGCTTGAATGGTAGGTGAAGGTCCCTCGGTAAGCGGACCGTCCCCCCTGCTATCAATATCGCCTTTTTCTCCGCCGGGCTCATTCCGCTCTCCATTTGACCCCGTCCACCGTGTCCTCGAGCATTATCCCCTTCTGCTTGAGGTCATCCCTGATCTTGTCGGCCAGGTCATAGAGCTTCCTCTTTCGGAGCTCCTGCCTTACGGCTATTATGACCTCCATCACATCATCGAGCTGGTCGGCGTCCTTCTCCAGAGTAGGTAATATCCCTAGTATCGTGTCGAACTCCTCGAACAATGCCATGATGCATCTGGTGCCCTTCTTGCTCAACAGGTCATGATGCATGAGCTTGTTGCTCTCCCTAGCAAGCTCGAACAGCACCGATATCGCCCCTCTTGTATTGAGGTCATCGTCCATGTGCTCGATGAACTCCGCTCTCGTCCTTTTTACCAGGTCGTCGGCGTCATAGTTACCTGATGCCGACTCTAGGTGGTCCCTGAGCTCCATATAGGTGTGCTGCAGTCTCCGCAGGGCGGCGGCAGCCTCGTTCAAAGCGTCCTCGCTATAGGTCAAAGGACCTCTATAATGCGTGTTCAGGAAGTAGAACCTGACCTCCTGTGTAGAATAATGCTGCATGACGTCCCTGACCGTGAAGAAGTTCTTCAGGGACTTTGACATCTTCTCCCCCTCCACCTGGAGCATGCCGTTATGCATCCAATATTTTGCCAACGGCTTTCCTGTGACCGCCTCCGACTGGAGGATCTCGTTCTCATGATGAGGGAATATCAGGTCGTTGCCTCCTCCATGTATGTCCAACGTCTCCCCGAGGTGACGATAGACCATGGCAGAGCACTCGATATGCCAGCCCGGCCTTCCCTTCCCCCAGGGGCTGTCCCAGGATACCTCCCCTGGCTTTGCGGCCTTCCAAAGGCAGAAGTCGACCGGGCTCCTCTTCGTCTCGTCCACCTCGATCCTGGCCCCGGCCAACATATCTTCAAGCTTGTTCCCGGAGAGCTTACCATAGTCCTTGAACCTTTCAACGCTGAAGTAGATGCTGCCGTCCTCTGCCACATACCCATATCCGGCATCGATTATCTTCTGGACCATCCTTATTATGTCATCTATGCTCTCAGAGGCCTTAGGGTAGATGTCAGCGCTTTTGACACCGAGCTTCTGAAGGTCCTCAAAGTAATGTTCTATATACATCTTCGAGAGCGCCAGGGGGTCCATGCCCATCTCGTTGGCCTTGTTGATGATCTTATCGTCAACGTCGGTGAAGTTCGTGACATGCTTCACCTCATAACCTTTGTACCTCAGGTACCTGGCGACCATGTCGAACACGATGATCGAGCGCGCATGGCCCATATGGATGTCATTATAGACGGTGACGCCGCACACGTACATCCTGACCTTCTTGTCATCGATCGGGATGAACTCCTCTGTCCTTTTGGTCAGGGTATTGTATATCTCCAATGTCATGGTCGCGCCCGGCATGTGATGATGTTCAACTTATTTTTCCTTTTTGAGGCGCTCTTCCAACATGGCTATCCGATGGTCCAGTTCTGATATTTGATTGGTCAGGTCCATGATGGCATCACGGAGGGGGTCCGGTAGCTCATCATGGCGGAGGTCTGTCTTTACCACCGCACCCTCCCTTTTGATCACCTTGCCTGGCACTCCCACCACGGTGGAGTTCGGTGGTACGTCCTTGACGACGACCGACCCCGCACCGATCTTGACATTGTCGCCGACAGTGATATTGCCCAGAACGATCGCTCCTGCCCCGATCGTCACATTATTGCCAATGGTCGGATGGCGTTTGCCCTTGCTGGTGCTCACACCGCCCAGGGTCACGCCCTGGAACAACGATACGTTCTCACCGATGACCGCCGTCTCTCCGATCACGACACCGACCGCGTGGTCGATGAAGAACCCTTTGCCTATCGTGGCCCCTGGATGGATGTCCGCACCCGTCAGGAAACGGCCGAGATAATTGATCGCCCTCGCAAGACGTATGTGACCTTTCAGATATTGTTTGTGCGATATCTTGTGGATGAGGATGGCATGCAGGCCTGGACTGAAAAGCAGGGCCTCCATATAGGACTTCGCGGCCGGGTCCCTTTCGAGGACGGTCTGTACTGCCTCCCTCCAGCTCATAGGACCTACTCGTTGAACAGATCGGTGCTTAAATATCTTTCTCCAGAGTCGGGAATCAGGGCCAAGATCTTTTTTCCAGGCAGGTCCTTGGCCATCTCCATCGCTGCAGAGAGCGCCGCCCCTCCTGAGATCCCCACCAAGATGCCCTCCTCTCTCGCGATCTTCCTGGCCCACCTATATGCGTCCTCGTCTTTGACCGTCAATATCCAATCTACATACTTTCGGTCGAAGATCTTTGGCTTAAAACCAGCACCGATACCTTGTATCTTATGAGGGCCTGGTCTACCTCCTCCCAGCACGGGGGAGCCTGCAGGTTCGATGCCGACGACCCATGTCCCAGGCTTTTTCTCCTTCAGAGCCTTCCCCACTCCCGTTATCGTTCCTCCAGTACCTATACCAGCAACGAATAGGTCGATATCTGGCATATCCGCCAGGATCTCTTCCGCCGTGGTCCTATAATGTATCTCGACATTTGCTTGGTTCTCGAACTGCTGGGGGATGAAATGGTCAGGTGAGGATGAGCATATCTCTTTCGCTTTCATGACGGCGCCGGACATCCCTTCCGATGCCGGCGTCAGGATGACCCCCGCCCCCATCGCGCTCAAGAGCTTGCGCCTCTCCGAGCTCATGTTCTCAGGCATCGTCAATATGAGCCTGTAGCCCTTTGCCGCGCACACCATTGCCAGACCGATGCCTGTATTGCCAGATGTCGGCTCGACCACGCACATCCCTGGCCGGAGGACGCCTCTTTTTTCAGCATCCTCGATCAAAGCCAGAGCGACCCTGTCCTTGACAGAGTGCATGGGATTGAATGACTCCATCTTGACATAGACCTCAGCATAGCCTTCAGTAACTGTTCTGTTGAGCCTCACGATAGGGGTCCTGCCTATGGTATCAAGTATGCTATTGAATCTCATCTTGGTGCCTCCCACATCATCTGGTCAGGGGCTTTGGTAGCATAAAGACAGTTAACAATGATAAAGGATTTGACAAAAGGCGAATTAACTCATTTGACGAAGATAAATTGAAAATGATATTAACGGGACCGTAGGAATGTTCTCTGCGATCAGATGTTAGATTCCTTTAAAGTAAAGAAGGCCGGCATCGAACTGGGTTTGGACCTTGTAGGCATAACTGGTGTAGAAAGGTTCGATAGGTTCAAGAAGATCGCTGACGAAGAGATCCTTGCAGGTAAGGTACCATCGGACATGAGGCGTGCAGAACCCACATTGAACGACACGTCGATATCATGTGACCCGAGGAGCATCATGCCTAAAGCAAGATCGATCATCGCCCTGGGCCTAAGGTACCATCACGAGGGTACTGAGATGACCAAAGAGCCTTGGGACCCGCGGGGCAAGGTCGCCAGGCATCATTGGGATGATACCTACGCTGACCTAGAATATAAGCGAGACAAGATGATCGAGATGATCCGTTCTGAGGGGCACGACGCTTTTTGGGACCCTAGAGTGCCCGTAAAGCCCGCCGTGTGCCGTTCTGGGGTGGGTGTGTTTGGAAAGAACACCCTGATACAGAACGAGGACCTGGGGTCCTGGGTCATCTATTCTGTGGTCCTGACAGATGCGGAATTGGAGCCGGATGAAGAGATCGGTCCAAGATGTGGTTCATGCCAAAGATGCATCAGATTGTGTCCCACCAAGGCCATCCCGGAGCCCTTTGTCCTCGACCCTTCCAAATGCCTAAGTTATGTATTGTCATCCGAAAGGCCAATACCCATCGAGCTCAGGGAGGCGGTAGAGGACAGGATAGACGGCTGCGATGTCTGCCAGGAGGTATGTCCTCGGAATGAGGGGCTTGTAAAGATGAAGGTTGAGGGTCCTCAAAGGTCACATCCATGGGGGATGGCTCCTAAGTTGCTGGAACTGCTCAAGATGGACGAGAGGGAGTACTTGCGGCGATGCTCCTCTCTACGTTGGCATGGCCCTTCCCTAAGGACGTTAAAAAGAAATGCCATCATCGCCTTGGGAAATACGGGCGATTGTTCCACGATCGCCGCCCTAGAACCTTTTGTACTGGGCGTCGATGAGGATCTCGCAGAGCATGCGCGATGGGCCATGGACGCGATCAGAAAAAGGGAGAGCGATAGGACGAGATAGGACCTGGATGAAAAATTGGAGCCGGGACCGCGATTTGAACACGGGTCTGCAGATATCCGCCATTAGGGCTGCAGTCTGCCACATGGCCGCTCTGTCATCCCGGCTTGGTTGTAGCTGATTCTATCCCAGATATTAAACCTTTATTCCAAGATGAGAACTAAGATCATTCGACCGGGTCCAGACCTTTCTTATGAAGGCATGATTGGTGTTCGGTCTCAACATGTATCGTCAGTTCGAGGTCCGGGAAGCTCTTTTTCAGCTCGCTCTCGATCCTTTCCGTTATCTCATGCGACTCGTAGACGGACATCCCCCCATTGACGCAAAGGTGGAATGTGACGAACACCATGTCCCCGCTCTTTCTTGTCTTCAGTTCATGGAACTCGATGTGACCATCGGTCCTATCTAGGATCTCCCTTATCTTTTCCTCTACAGAGGGGCAGTGCATATCAAGGAGGTCCCCGCAGGACCTGTTGATGAGCTCATAGCCCATCTTTATTATCAAGGCCCCGACCAGGAAGGCAAGGACGGAATCGAGGAAGAAGAGGCCGGTGAACGAAGCGATGGCCAATCCAACAATCACCCCCAACGAGGAAAGGACATCGGACAACAGATGCTTGGAATCCCCCTCGAGGGCGATCGATCCTGTCCTTCGTGATTCTCTGGCAAGAACATATGAGAGGGTGCCATTGATAGCAGTGGCGAACAAAGAGACGAGCAGTGCCAGGTCCAGATCTCTCAGTGTGACCGGATTGAACAATCTACCGATGCTGGCATAGATGATGAACACCGCTGCCATCAGGACCAAGATCCCTTCGATCAGACATGAGATGTTCTCTGCCTTACGGTGTCCGAACTGGTGCTCCTTATCAGCAGGTCTTTCTGCAATCCTTATCGAAGCGAACAACATCCCCGAGGCGACGATATTTATTATGGACTCCAATGCATCGGACAGAAGGGCTATGGAATCCGAGACGAGGAAGGCGACAAGCTTGATGATGAAGACCACTATGCCCCCCGTCATGGCCAAGATGGCCACTTGGCCCTTGTTCATTATCGTTAAATCATATTGTAAGATATCAAGTTATCCGACCAAGGACAAGGTTCTCGGGCTTTATAGTCTGACCTCTCCCTCATCCTTTTTCTTTGGCTTTTGTAATGCTGCCGCCCTCAGGACCGAGGCTGGGTCCTTGATCTCTTTTTTTGTCTTTGACGGTCTTTTCGCGGCCTTCTGCTGGACGGTCTTCGAGGCCTTGCGCCAGGCCGTCACCTCCTCGACCAGGACCTCGTTGACGGCATCGGATATCGATTTCATGACCTCCACCTTATGCACGAGCTCCTCATACTTGATGACCTTGGGTCCTCGTTGACCCGCACCATAGCCGACACATCCGTTCGTGAATACGATAAAATCCAGATGCGCCACACTGTTACGAAGCTGCCTGTCGCATGCATCCACCATAAAAGAGAGGCCATTATCCTCCATGAATCTTAGCTTGTTCCAAAGGCTGTCCTCCTCGATGGCCCCCATAGAACCGGCAGGTGCGCTATGCTCCGACATCGCCTTCGAAGAGCGATATGGGATCCCTGTTCTTGACAAAAGATAGCATATGAGGTTCACCTGTGCAGCATAGACGCCTTCCACCAGCAGCAGGTAGTAGTTCAGAAGGAGCCTGCTCTGCTCTTCCAGGCTGGCCCTGGCGAACGAATGGAACCTGAGCATTATGATGTAGAACTCGAATGTGTTGTGCATCTTGGCCTTGATCTGAGGTTCCCAATGAGAGCGCATCACCTCATCGGCATCCGGTCCCATCGCCTTCGTTACAAGACGCTTGATCGGGCCCGTGACCACCTTCCTGAGAGCGAGGTCGACAGGAGGGAACATTCTGGCCCAATTGTCCTCTATGTACTTTGACCTGGACCTGGGCTTCATAGCCTCAAAAGCGCTCAGGCCCTCAGGATGCAAAGCCCTGAGCCTTTCTGTGAACAACCGTTCCCTGATCGTACTGACGCTGACCTGAAGATCCTCTGACATATCCCATCCCGGCCTGGTCAGAATGGTCGTGCTAGATTATCACACTTGTCCCGTCTTTCCTACAATCCACGATGAATGATATTTATTATCGGGGACCGGTTCTGGTCCTGATGATGCCCGACCACTGCAAAGATGTCTCCTTCAGAGAGGTGGAGTTCGAACTTACCATGGAGAACATAACGGCCATGGCGGAGGGGAAGAGCGCCTACACCAGGACGGAGTTCATGGTGCTGAAGAACGGGAACAATGTCGCCGTGGTCAGGGTCTTGAAGAGGCCAGGCAAGGAACTATTCCGACCAATAACCTCCATCGAGGTCATATCGCTCCCCAAGGACACTGTATACATAAAAGATGAACGTGTCGACGTCCTCAATGTTTCCGAGCTCGCCGAGCTGGTCAAAGAAAATGGAGGTCTTACTGTCGTGGTCTCAGGGATGTTCAATCATGTTTCATTCCTTCATGCGGATGAGCTGCTCACCCTAAGGGTGGTCGACGTCGTGCCACCGACCCCATCGAAGCTCTCGGTCCTGGTCCGAAAGGCCATGTCCTCAGGGCTTGTCGAACTGCCCATCATCATCGAACAGGTTGACATCGACCTCAATCAGAAAGAGGGGCTTGTAAAGACGGATGCTGTCATGTTCCCGTGCAGAGCATCGGGCCTTTTCTCTTCAAAGAGGATCTATTACCTGGATGAGACCCCTGCTGTTGAAGGAGATGTCACGCTCATAGGATGCGACCTGTCAAGGAGGATCTTCAGGTCGGTCTATGGCCGAGATGCCCCCTGCATAGACATCTGCCCTAAGAACCTCGTTGTGGACGATGGTACCCCGACCATGATCAAGTGCTGCAAGGTGAAGGAGGGCCATGAGATCTCAGGCAACATCGCATCGGTTCCTTGGGGGGCGACGGTCCAGGATGTTGCGGGAGGGGTCAGGGCGCTCTTTGAAAGATGAGACCGTCATCTTCGTACGATCTTCCCCTTCTTCTCAGCCAGTGATCGTGCATGGCGCATGGCCTCGAACCCTTCATCCTTCTTGCCAAGCCTCATGAGGGCCTCAGCGCAGAGGTACCATGCGTCGATGTCGTCCTCGTTGATAAAGAGATGTGCCTCAAGGAATCCCAAGGCCTTCTCCAGCTCGCCCTTTTGTATCATATCCCTGGCCCGGTCGGCCGCAGTCTTACCTGAATCAAGTATCCTTGCCATCTCTTCCTTGGCGTTGACAAGGATCACATCCACTGCATTGTCTGAGAGCCAAGGATACTGGGACCTCAAGAGCTTCCTCAATTTCTCGGCCTCGGTCGGTCTGATGGTCGTGGTACCGGGTTCAAAAAGTTTGAAAGGCACATTCACTTCCATCTTCCCGTGCTGTACCTTGAAGAACGTGGAGCGGGATGACATATCATCCGCCAGATGTTCTTCGGCGATAATTTCTTTTCCCTCGGCAAGGCTTATCTATCCCTGTACAGGTTAGACGGTGCGATGCAACAGATAGCGTTGAGCCCTTACAACCCGAAGATCGAGGCCAAGGACGTCATCATCTATGATTCTACCCTGAGGGACGGTGAACAGACGCCGGGCATGGCCTTCTCACAGGACCAGAAGATCGAGATCGCGGAAAAGCTTGACGATATCGGGGTCCATCAGATAGAGGCAGGGTTTCCAGCTGTATGCGAGAGCGAGCAAAGGACGGTCAAGGAGATATGCTCACTGGGATTAGATGCGGACATATTGACCCTCTCAAGGATCACAAAGGGGGATATCGATTGCTGCGTCGATGCTGGCGTGGATATGGTCCTACTGTTCATAGCCACATCCGACATCCATTTGAAGTACAAGTTCAAGAAACCAAGGGAGTTCTTATTGGAGAAGGTCCAAGAAGGTCTCGACTATTGTCATGAAAGAGGTGTGAAGGCCTCTCTAAGTGCAGAGGACAGCACAAGGACTGACCTTGACTTTCTCATCCAGATATATAAAAAAGCGGAAGAGGCGGGTGCGGCAAGGATAGGTGTGACAGATACAGTTGGATGCGCGTCCCCTGAGGCGATCTTTCACATCGTCTCGGAGGTGAGGAAGGCAGTGAAGGTCCCCATCGGTCTGCACCTGCATAATGATTATGGACTTGTGCTGGCAAACGCCATCGCGGGGGTCAAGGCCGGTGCCACCGCTTTGACCACCACCGTCAATGGTATAGGGGAAAGGGCCGGCAACCTTCCATTGGAGCAGTTCGCGCCAGTGATGAAATTCGTGTACGGATGCGACCTTGGCATCGATTGTTCAAAGCTGACCCAGCTCTGCGATCTGGTCGCGGAGTACTCCCGGCTACCAAGGCCAAGGAACCAACCTTTGGTAGGCCCGAACGTTTTCGCGCATGAATCGGGAATACATGTAGCTGCGATATTGGAGTGTCCATTGACTTATGAGAGCATACCTCCCGAGGCCGTCGGTAACAGGAGACATATCCTCATGGGCAAGCACACTGGCCTCACCTATGTGAAGAAACGCGTCGAGGACCTTGGGCTGAAGGCCTCTGACAACCAGCTATCACGCATCCTCAACGAGGTCAAGAATCTGGGAGAAAAGAAGGGGAGGGTGAGCGATGACGAGTTCAAGCAGATCGTCATCATGGTCCTTGACAAGACAAGGTCATAGTGGGACCGAACGGCCTGCCTCGTCCCTCTTGCTCCTGCCGAACTCCTTCATCTCGTCTATCTCTCTTCCCAGGAAGACAGGGCCGTCGGCGCATACCCTTCTGCCATCGATGACGCAGGAGCCGCAGAGGCCTGAACCACATTTCATGAACCTTTCAAGAGACATTTGGCTCTCCACGCCATGTTTTTTGCATACCTCAAGAAGATAGAACAGCATCTTCTCAGGCCCACAGGCGATCAGCTGAGAGTATGACCTCTTTGACAACATCTCGTCCACCAACGACACGACCGTTCCATGGTGTCCTTTGCTCCCATCGTCCGTTGATACCATCACATGGTCGGAGGCCTTCCTTGCCCTCTCCTCGAAGATCAGCTCTGAAGAGGTCCTCGCCCCCAGAGCGACATCAACGATGCTCCTGTCCTTGGACATCTCGATGGCCGGAAGGACGGCTGCTATGCCCGTCCCTCCCCCCACCACGAGGTATCGTCCCGCCGGCTGCATGAAGCCCCTGCCATATGGTCCCCGTATCCCGATCATTTCCCCGACCTTGACCGAGCTGAGGGCCTTGGTCGCCTCGCCGACCTCTCTGACGGTAATCCCTTTGAGCTTGCCGATATAAGAGGCGGACATGGGCACCTCGTCGACCCCAGGGACCCATACCATGAAGAACTGGCCTGGACGCACGGTCCTGTCTAGCTCGAACCTGAGCGTTGTGATCCCCCTCCCCTCGCTCACCTTGTCAATGACCCTTACGACCTCATTTCCGTTCATGGGCCACCCCCACCAGGTCCGAGATCTCCCTAACGTCATTATGTTCCATATAGCGTAGCATGCCAGAGGTTATCTCGGAAAATACCGTCATGCCCTTTTTGCCTATCGCGGAGCCGATCTGGACGGCCTTCGCGCCTGCCATTATGTACTCCATCGCGTCCCGCCAATCATCTATTCCCCCTACACCAATGATCGGTATGTCGATGTTATCATAAAGGTCATACACGCTCCTCAGCCCGATAGGTTTGACGGCAGGTCCGCTCAGGCCACCATAAATATTCGAGAGCACTGGTCTTCTGAACTCAACACTGATCGCAATGGCCTTGACGGTGTTGATGGCGACGACACCATCTCCCCCCGCCCTTTCGACGGCCTGACCCACCTCGATCAGACTGTGGGTGTTCGGCGTCAATTTTGCAAAGACCGGTACCTTCAGAGACCCCTTGACCTCTCTGACGATATCGTGGACCATCTCAGGATCTATGCCCATCTCCATGCCGTACCCCTTCGCGTGAGGGCAGCTCAGATTAAGCTCGATGGCGCTCGCTCCGATCTCTTCCATGTTAGATGCCACAGTAACGAAATCCTTAATGCTTGAGGCGAAAACACTTCCGAAGACAGGTACCCCAGATGATACCGCCTCTCTCATCTCTTCCTTGAAAAGCCTGATGCCTGGGTTGGGAAGTCCCATCGCATTTATGTAATATCCATCCGCCTCGTAGAGCGTAGGGTTCTTGTAACCTTCTCTCGGCTCAAGCCCCACTGACTTCGTGACCACGGCCCCTGCTCCCGACATCGCAGCCTTGGCCAGGGATGCACCGGTCTCTCCCATCATTCCAGAGGCGAGCATTGTAGGGTTGCCCAACGTCACTCCCGCCAAGACAGTCCTCAATCCTTTCATCGGACATTGGTGATGGGTTTGCTGATAATAATTATGTCGCGTTCAAACTAATGTTTCATCTCAAAGCTTTCTGACCCTCTCTACAATTTCCGGAAGGATGTCGACAAACTCTTTCGCCTGGTCCATGGTGTTGAATTTTGAGAGGGACACCCTCAGGGACCCTCTGGCCTGATCGTTCCTCAGCCCCAATGCCTTCAATACATGAGAAGGCTCAAGGGACCTCGATGAGCATGCAGAACCTGTCGAGGTCATGAACCCCTCTGATGACAGCATAAGGACCAAAGACTCCCCCTCGAGGTCTTTGAAGCAGAAATGGGCGTTGTTGCAAAGGCGCTCCGTCTGATGACCGTTAAGCATAGCGCCTTTGACATAGGAAAGACAGCCCTCTATGATGAGGTCCCTCATCTCCCTCATTCTTTTTACCGAATCCTCCATCTCTTCCATTCCGACATCTATCGCCTTGGCCATCCCGACTATCCCAGGCACGTTCTCGGTCGAAGACCTCAACCCTCTTTCCTGCCCTCCGCCGAAGATTATGGGAGATATCCTTAATCCTTTCCGGACGAACAACGCCCCAACTCCCTTGGGCCCATGGAACTTGTGTGCACTGATGGACAGCATATCAATATTGTCCTTGACAACATGCAAATTCTGCTTACAGATGGATTGGACCGCATCAGTATGGAAAGCTATGGCCCTGGACCTTGTTATGGCTCCGATCTCCCTGATATTTTGGATCGTCCCTATCTCGTTGTTCGCCGACATGATAGAGACAATTATGGTGTCTTGACGGATCGCCCTCTCGAGATCCTCTGGTCTGACCTGACCTTCTGGCGTCACGGGCAGGTAGGTTACTTCGAAACCGAGGGTCTGAAGATGCTCACATGTCCTCAGGACAGCGTGATGCTCTATGCAGGAAGTGATGATGTGCTTCCCTCTTTCTTTATTGGCTAAAGAGTAACCCATCAACGCGAGGTTGTCGGCCTCTGTTCCCCCGGATGTGAAAACAATCTCGCGTGCTGTCCCACCGATCGCACGTGCAACCGACCTCCTTGCTTGGTCCAGGGCCTCACCGGCCTCCAATCCCATCTTGTGCATACTACTGGCGTTCCCATAAGAAACCAAGTGGAAGCGGTCCATGACCTTTATTACCCTTTCATCGACCATGGTCGTTGCGCTGTTGTCGAAATACACAGATGTCAAGCGAGCGCCTTCTAATGGATAACGTAGACAGGTCTATATCTAAATAATTTGAAGATGCTCTCACGGTCAAAATCCTCGCTCAGATCTTCCAGATATGAAATCGCAATACCCGAGCAGTACCGGCCTCTCCTCGATGGTCTTACACGGAAACTCGTGGCATGTGAAACAGAACCTCTCTTTTTTTATAGGCACAACTGCAGACCGCACAGGACCTGTTCTCCCGGAGAATGCATCCATTTTTCCATTTGGACGCTTACCTTTCCTTATTGTAGGTCATGGATCACATAGGATACCATTAATTCCTACTTTGAACGCCATCGCTGCTTTTGTCGTGATACGGCCGTTTCAAACTATCTAAACCACCTTGAACATGTAGACAAGTAAATATGAAATACAATGGCGCATGCTTCAAGGATGGCTAACATGGACGTTGCAAAGATCCGAAAGGATTTCAAGGTCCTCCAGTCAGAGCCGAGGATCGTATATCTTGACTCAGCGTGCCAGAGCTTGAGACCAAGACAGGTCGTGGAGGCTATGGACGAATATTATTACGATTATCCAGCGTGCTCAGGAAGGAGCGTCCATAGGCTCGCGACGCAGGTCTCGTTCAAGATAGATGAGGCGCGAGAAAGCATAGCGGATTTCATCGGGGCGGCCTCGCCTTCAGAGATCGTCTTCACCAAGAGCTGCACGGAGTCGCTGAACACGGTCGCGAAGGGCCTGCGGCTGAAAAAAGGTGATATCGTTGTGACGAGCGATATCGAGCACAACAGCAACCATGTCCCTTGGTTAGACCTCCAGAGGATGATTGGCATAAAAAGAAGATTTTCCAGGTCAAAAGATGATGGGACGTTTGATATCGAATCCTTCAAATCCGTTATGGACAGGTCGGTCAAGGTCGTCAGCATGGTCCATACCAACAATGTCAACGGTGTGACCGTCCCTATCAAAGAGATCGCTGAGATAGCACATGACAATGGTGCCCTGATGGTGGTTGACGGAGCTCAGTCCGCACCACATATGAAGGTCGATATGGAGGCGATGGACATCGATGTGTTCTGTATGTCGATGCACAAGATGCTTGGTCCTTCTGGCATGGGCATCTTATATGGAAACGAGGAGGTTCTTAGGGACCTTCGTCCTTTGATGTCGGGAGGAGGAAGTGTACTTGAGACCACATATGATAGCGAGACATCCTTGCCGCCACCAGAGAAATTCGAGGCCGGACTCCTGAACTACGCTGGGATAATCGGATCTGGTGCAGCTATAAAGTACCTTAGGGAGGTTGGGATGGATGAGGTTGCATCCCATTCAAGAAAATTGAATGAAAGGATCACATCTGGATTGAAGGACATACCGGAGGTTGAGATCCTCAGGCCCTATCAGGCAGAGAAGAGAGGATGTATTTTTTCATTCAATATCAAAGGATTGAGATCCCATGATGTGGCCATGCTGCTCGATGAAATGTCGAGGATATTGATCAGATCTGGAAATCATTGTGCTCACCCCTACTTTGCATCAAGGGGGATCGATGGATGTGCCAGAGCCTCCCTGTATCTCTATAATGATGAGAAAGACTGCGATATATTCGTAGATTCCGTGAAGAAGGTCGTCGAGACGTTCGCATCCTGAACTCTTAATGTGACCACTTGGCTATGCTCATCCTTCTGAATGACAATGCATTGTCCCTTTTGTACGATTAATGATGAACCGTTGGGAATCTCATTGCCTTCCCCATCCAAAATTATGATGGATGATGGTATTATCGCTCCTTTTGACCTGCCTTCATCATATAGTACGATCCCGCCTTTCATTATCTTGATGATGGTGTTTGGTCCTTCGAGCAGGCGGCCCAATTGAATAACAATCTTGGCGCTTCCCTCCAGCTCCACGAAGGAGTTAATCTCTTCGACCAAAGAAGAGAATGTGACATTATCAAAGCGCTCGTCAGATGCCGTCTCTAGATTGCTTATCGAGGTTGTTGCTGCTCCGAGAATGATCATCCCGCAAACAACCGCCCAGAATTTGGAGAGAAAGAACTCTATCAAATCATCACCTGGACAAGGATCGATCCGTTCTTTTCGATGCATCTCAGGCAGATCTCGCAACCTGGCCCATCGATACGGAGCCCTTCCTCAGATGGTGTTGAGAAGGTCACATTAGGGTCGGTCAGATAATATCGTGTAGGTCTGTCTCCTTTGAGCCCATAACCTATTGACATTGACTCTGAGATGGATGCACCTCCGATGATCAAATATGAACCGTCGGATGGTATCCTGATCTCCACGGTCCTTTTACTCCCAGGCCCCATTTTTATCAGCTCCTTTATCATCATTACAAGTTCCTCGACCTGAGCTCTGATGGAATTTATTGATGCGGTCTCCTGGAAGTTACCCAGCGCTCCATATAAAGGAGGAGCAGAAAGAGCGATCATTGCTACAACGATCATAAGTTTTAGAGGGGTTCCCTCCAGTGCGCTCTTGTCCTTCAGGGCCAGATCCATCACCCACACACTACGGGTATGCTGTATGTGCTCTCCGATCCCGATCCGCCCTTGGTGATCGTCACCGTGATGAAACCAAGAGATGAGCCCACGTGCGATGCTCTCAGACCTTTGAATAACACATGGCCTGTAGAATCCGTAGTACCATATGCTGTGGTCCCGGACGATGTCGCGACATTACATCCGTTCAATATCACCACGGCCCCGCTCACATCGTTGCCGTTGTTGTCAACGACATGAACCATTAGGTCTATGCTGTCATTTGTATAGATACCGTCGCCGTTGAGATCCTTTAAAATTATCTGGCCTGGTTCAGTGCAGACCTCTGAAATTGTCGTCGGTGTGTCAAGGTTCGCCATCCAGCCCATCATGACAGCTGACCCGACGCCTGCTATAAGGACCAATATCATCAGCTGCAGAGGGAGCCCTTCTATCCCGCCATCCTTATCTCTAACTAGTTCATTACCCCATCTGTCCCTGGTCTTTGGATACATGCTTTGCACCTGTAGGAAGACAGAGACGGCACATGTCAATAATCGAACCGCTACAGTGAGTGTACCTTCGATACGGATCTCGATTTGCATGCTGGCTGAAGAAAAAAATTGATTTAATTCAAAAAAATATTTCAAAATTCGAAAAATAAATGCTAATAACCTCAAAAAACATACGTTTTTTTGGGGGAAAACTATTTAAAAAGCATGGATATTCCCTGCGAGAGAGTCGCATGCTATAGTGTGGAATGAAGAGGGGTCGAAGTGTTCAAAAAGGTCTTGGTCGCCAACAGAGGAGAGATCGCTATTCGCGTGATGAGGACGTGCAAGCGCCTAGGCATCCCTACCGTTGGCATCTATACCCCCTCCGACAAACATTGTAAACATGTATCCTTTGCAGATAAGAGCGTTGAGCTCGCGCCGAGGGGGTCTGGGATCGGATATCTTGACATGGATGCGATATTCGATGTTGCCCAAAGGATGAAGGTCGAGGCCATACATCCGGGATATGGTTTTCTCTCTGAGAAGATGGAATTCTCTCAACGATGCGAGGAGGAAGGTATCGTTTTCATCGGTCCTAGCCCAAGGGCAATGAAGAACCTTGGGGGTAAGCTTTCAGCAAGAGCGTTCATGAAAAAGGTGGGTCTCCCGGTCATGCCAGGAACGCTAGAACCTCTGAAGGATGCTGAGGAGGCGAAGGCGGCGGCGAGAGAGATAACATACCCTGTAATGCTCAAAGCATCGGGCGGGGGTGGTGGTAGAGGGATGCGCATCGTCAATTCGGATGATGAGATGGAAGATGCGTTCACTAATGCCAAGAATGAGGCTGAAAAGGCGTTCAAGAACTCCACCATATACATGGAGAAAGCATTCTTCAAAGCGAGGCACATAGAGTTCCAGGTCATAGGCGATTCAAGGGGTAACGCTTATTGTCTCGGTGAGAGGGAATGTTCAGTTCAGCGCAGGCATCAGAAGATCATCGAAGAAACGCCATCCTGCGCCGTGAGCCCTGAGCTGAGGAAAGAGATAAGCGATCTCTGCATAGAAGCGGTCAAAAGGTCAGGATATACGAGCCTTGGCACCTTCGAGTTCTTGATGAGCGAGAAAGGAGACCTTAATTTCCTAGAGGCGAACACCCGTATTCAGGTCGAGCATCCGATCACCGAGGCGGTCACGGGACTTGACCTTGTTGAGATCCAGCTAAATATAGCATCTGACAAAGATGTATCTGCTTTATTGAGCAATGTCAGACCTAAAGGACATGCAATGGAGTTCCGTATCAATGCTGAGAACCCGTTCAACAATTTCCTGCCTTCCCCTGGTCGGATAGAGAAATATGTGGAGCCGTCGGGGGAGAATATCCGGGTGGACTCAGCAGCATACGAAGGATATGTTGTCCCGACCGAGTTCGATAACCTGCTTGGCAAGCTCATTGTCTATGGTCAGACAAGAAGCGAGGTCATTGCCAGGTCACGAGATGCCCTTGACAGGTACACGGTCGCTGGCATAAAGACAACGATACCGTATCATAGATTGGTCTTACGTAATTCAGACTTCATTGCCGGGAATTATAACATTGATTTCGTCAAAGAGCACTCACCACAGGACCTGTTGAAACATACGGAGTTCTCGATGTTCGAATCATACGCTCAGTGAAGTTGCACCTCGATGATATCACTGTATGTCGGACCGAAGCGCCCAAGTATGGACCTTTTTAATTTTATAGAACTCACTACCTGAGGACCGAATACCTCATCTTTGTACCTATGAACGGCCATCTCTGAAGCAAAGGCGGCCTTGTTGTCCTTCACCCTTCCTACAGTGAGGTGTGGTTTAAAAGGGCGTTCTTCAGGCTCAAAACCTAGGTCCCTTAGATCTTTTTCCAACCTATTCGCGATATGGACCATCGGCTCAGCCCCCTCTATGCCTACCCAGAGTGTCTTTGCTGGGCCCTTCGGCGGAAAATAACCGGTGCCCTTCAGAAATATCGTAAAAGGGGCCACACCTGCAACCGAGTCCCTCATACATCTCTCAACATCTGTGACAAGCCTTTCCTCGATGTCCCCTAAGAACTTCAATGTGACATGGACGTTCTCTTTCTCGACTGGTTTCAGTCCTGGGCCTATCTTACCAAGGTCATTGAGCAATGATAGTAGCCTTTCAGTAGGGGCGACCTCGACCGCTATGAAGGCCCTGAACCTCACATTGATCACCAATCATCTAATCGCGAAGGAACGACCTTGCCTCGTTGACCAGAGCAGGTATCTCAGCTTTTTCCCTGATGTCAGCATTCATCATCGCCCCTCCTACAAGTATGACCTTGACCTCTGAGAAGCCCTGCATCGCCATGACTGAATAGAACCTGTCCCTTTGATGTCCGAGCGTTGCCTCGGGCTGAGGATTACCGCATGTCAATAATACTAACGCCTTTTTTCTTTGAGGTAACCTAGGAGCATATCTTTTAGGTCCTTCTACCGGGGCTAAAAGTGCATACATACGGTCTATCATGCATTTCATGATCCCAGTCTCGGCACCCATATAGATGGGGGACCCGATGACGAGCGCATCGCATTCCTTCAGGTCCTTGTATAGCTTCGTCATGTCGTCCTTTATCGAGCACGAGTCGTGGGTCTTGCAATGCAGACAGGCAACACAATCCTTTATCTTCATGTCCACCAGGTCATACCATCTCAGGTCCAACCCAGCATGTTCTTCCGTGAACAGTCTCAAAAGCCTCGAGGTGTTGCCCTCTTTCCTCGGGCTGCCGTTGATGGTCAATACCTTCATCTTGAAGACCTCGTCGATCAAGATGCGATGATGGGCTCATCGATAGATAACTATTGTGCCCCTGCAGGCTATCAAGTGCGGCCGTATAAAATAGTCAATGATCCCCATTGTTTTCATAACAAAAACGGTTTGACAGACCGGTCTTCCGACCGGCTGGATGAATACTCTTTCGCTTAAAGTTCAAGAGCTTTGTTCGGGCACTCGTCAACGCATGCACCACAGTCGACGCAGTCCTTCTCACTGACGACCGCGATCTCATCGACCTTGATGGCGCCATTAGGGCAGGCGTCCTCACATGCTCCACATCCAACACAGTCTTCTTTCTTGACCTTGACGACCATTTGTTACACCTTGGGGGGGATGAACAAGAGAGATGGTATAAAATCATATCGGACCTGTCATATAGACAGCCCGAAATTAATCTGACCTCACGATCAGAACTGGACACTTCGCCTTCTTGCTGATCGCTGAGGACACGCTCCCCAGGATGACGTTCTTCGCAGGGTTCATCCCTCTGCTACCTACCAATATCATATTCGGTTTAAAAATGTCAGCATAATCAAGGACCGATTGGACAGGATGTCCTTTGAGCAGGACCGCCTTGACCTCGATACCAGCTGAGTTCGCCACCTCGGTCATATCGTCAAGAACCGCCTTCGCCCTTGCTTCCTTCGACTCATCATATGCATCGGATATGAGGCTTGGGAACTCTCTCATCTCCATCACATGAATGATGACCACCTCGTGAGCCACGGCATCCTTCGCAAGCTCAGCTGCTTTCTGGACCGCCTTCACGCTCCCCATGGAACCGTCCACCGCCACCAATAATTTCAACGGCTTTAAGTCGTCGAGGGTCAATCGATCATCTCCATGGATTGTAGTACCTCTGTGCTATGATGGTAGGCACTATCGCACATAAAATCAATACCATGACAAGGACCGAGAACTCGCTCTGACCGATGATCCCGTTCGCCAGCCCGAACTGACAGAAGACCATCCCAAATGTGAGGCTTGTAGACATCAATAGAGCAGAATACAATACGCTCTCGGACCTTGTAATTCTCATAACGACCCCGACGGCCAGTGTCTTCACGGCCAATCTTACGCCCATCAAGAAAAGGATGACGAACATAGCGCTCAGAAGGACAGACGCGTCAACGCTCATCCCAGCTGAGATGAAGAAAAAGGAAGATAGGAATGATGTCGTGAGGACCTTCATCTTACGTGCATCGTCATATTGATGCCGCATGAAATTTGCCATGGCAACGCCTGTGACATATGCGCCGAGGACCGCAGCGACACCAGCGAATACCGATATGGCCATCATTATTGCCAAAAGCATGATGACCGTCTTTATGACGGCATCGCTGGACCTCTCCTTGAAGATCTTAGAGACCTTGATCATTCCCTTTGAGGAAAACAACCAAATTGCTATCAACACCGATGCAAGTATGGCCAAACCAAGAGAAGGCTCAGAGAACAGCAATGTCAGGGCTATGGATGAGAATAGGTTGGTAAAGAAGCAGGCCGATAATAGCATCGAACCCAAAGGGGTGCCGCTCTTACCACCCTCAACAAGAACGACATAGACTATCGCGATCGATGTCTCAGACAAGGCCACAGCGGCCAATAACGAGGCGTTGATATCCCATCCTAATACGTCCTTCGTGACCATGAACACGCCTAGGAAGGGTGCCAAGAAGGATGCTCCTCCGATCAGGATGCTTCCCTTTAAATTTTTTATAAGTGAGGTCTTGTCCACCTCACTTCCAGCAAGGAAGGTCATGAACACCCCCGCCAAGGATGTCAGGAACAGAAGCCATTCAAATGATGTTACTTTTACTTCCATAATATTTGCAACGACCGTGCCTAGGACCATTTCGATGATTGCCGCTGTTGTCCCGAACCTGACAGCGATGAACTGCGATGTGACGGCCAATACCATCAGGAGCGCGAACATTTCTTGATCGTTCACGAGGGCGGGTCATGTCGATGACATATTAATATGCTCTCAATGTGGGCGGGAGAGCTTGAAATATCACACAGAAGATTTCCATCCATGCGGTATGTATGTGGCATGGTCCTTACCTCTGAAGGATTCATCAACGCATCCGTCGGATACGAAGATGGCATGGTCAAGGAGGTCGCTGAAGGCGAGGTCAATGACCCGGTGATGAGAGGGTATGTCCTACCGACCTTTATCGACGCCCATACCCACCTTGCTGACCTTCGTGCGCCATTAGATATGAGGATGCCCCTCGAGGAGGTAGTTGCTCCTCCACATGGCCTTAAACATCTTTACCTTCGGAATGCACGGCCCTCGGAGATCGCGCGCACTTTCAAGATGCTCTCACGAAGAATGGCAAGGAATGGCATATCAAGATTCATCGACTTCAGGGAAGGTGGGGCTGAGGGGGCGAAATTGCTCAGATCTGTTGGTCCTCACGGCTCCCGACCTATCGTGATGGGAAGACCCATATCGTTGCGTTATGACAGGGAAGAGGTCGAAGAACTGTTGGTACATGTGGACGGTGTAGGGGTGTCCTCAATGTTGGATTGGGACGAGGGAGAGCTTGTGGCTTTGGCCGAACATGTGGTCAAAAAGGGAAAGATGTTCGCCCTTCATGTCTCGGAGAGGGTCAGGGAAGATATAGAAAAAGTGTTGGACCTGAGACCTTCCTTCATCGTGCATATGACAAAGGCGACCATCGGGGATATGGAAGCCTGCAGGGATGCCGACGTCCCCATCGTTGTTTGCCCAAGATCCAATATGTTCTTCGGTAACACCCCCCCTCTGGCAGATATGATAAAAAGCGGAGCAGAGCTTGCCCTTGGAACGGACAACGCCATGATCTCGATGCCTGACATGCTATCCGAGATCGAGTTCGCGGCGAGGATTTTGAGAAGTCAGGGTGTAAAGGATGTCTCCCCTGTCCTGAAAATGGCGATTGCTGGAGGAAGATTAATTTTAAATGAAAGGGATGGTATAAGCATAGAACCTGGAACACCATGCGATTTCATGGTGATCAGGTCACGTGGTGGAGACCCCTTCACAGACATCCTTCTTCGCTCTGGCGAAAGGGATGTCAGGATGGTCTGCATCGGCAAACGCTGCTGGAGAGGATGGAGATGAGCTCTTTCAAGAAGATATTGATCCCGACCGACGGAAGCGAGTATACTAAGGCCGCGATAGCCAAAGGGCTCATGCTGGCCAAACAGATGGGGGCCGAGGTCACCGCTATGTATATTGTCGATCAGACCTCGTTCATCAATTTCCCAATGGATTCCACCATCGTCTCGGTCTATACGTTATTGGAGAAGGAGGGCAAGGAAGCCGTGGACTTTGTTGTCAAAGAGGGCGAGAAGCTCGGCGTCAAGGTCAGCACGGTCGTGGAGGAAGGTTCGCCCGCCAGGAAGATAGTCGAGGCCTCAAAGAATTATGACCTGATAGTCATGGGGACGCTTGGAAGGACCGGTGTATCAAAGCTGTTGCTGGGCAGCGTTGCAGAGAAGGTCATCAGGTTGGCCCAATGCCCTGTTATGGTCATCAAGGCGGAAATGGAGGGTAACTGATGACCCTTGTTGGCGAAGTGATGACGGCCAATCCCATAGTCGCTCAGGTTCCGGGAAGTCGTAACGAGGTTCTCAGGACCATGGTGAAGCACAATCTGACCGGACTTCCCGTGGTAAGAAGAAATGATGGGACATTGGCCGGGATAATCACCAGGCAGGATATTTTTTCGAAACCGGGAGAGGACCAGGCGGCAATGATCATGAACAGGGACCCGCCGACAATAAGTTCGAAAGACCCCGTAGAAAAGGCGGCCAAGATATTCAGCGAAAGCAGGATAAGACATTTGCCTGTCGTGGACAACAAAAAATTGGTGGGCATTTTAACCCCTACCGACCTGCTCGCCGTGGTAGAAAAGAAGGCCGTGGAAGGCCCCGTGGAAAAGGTGATCATGTCCCCATGTGTACCGATATATCAAGAGGCCACGTTGGCGGTCGCATCGGTCACATTGAACGTGAGCAAGTCCTCCGCATTACCTGTTCTAGATGACAGAGGTCATCTGGTCGGCATATTGACCGACCGTGACATTTTCAACAGGTCTTATATTGATGGGTCCGTTGCCGTGACCGAACTTCAACTGGGAAAGGAACATGAGGAGTGGTCCTGGGATGGGCTGAAGAATGTCATGAACCTGTGGTACCAGGTATCCAAGGTCGAACTTCCAGGCATGCTCGTGAAGGAGATCATGGTCCCAAATCCCGTAACCGTGTTCAAGAAGACCTCCATCTCAGAGGCTGCGAGGATAATGAGGAAGAATGATTTCGGCCAGCTTCCGGTCAGAGATGCTAAGGACAATCTTCTGGCCATGATCTATGACCATGACGTCATCTCCATACTGTGCCAAGAAGAGGAGTGAACATTCTTATGAAGGAGTTCAATGCCGGAGATGTCCTCTCTTTATGTAAAAGGAGGGGGTTCATCTACCCTGCCTACGAGATCTATGGCGGAATAGCAGGGCTCTACGATTATGGCCCATTGGGAACGCAGATGAAGACGAACCTGATAGACCTTTGGCGTTCGATCTATGTGCTGGAGGAGGGGTTCGTGGAGATCGATTCTGACATCGTTGGACCAGAGATCGTTTTCAAGGCGTCAGGTCACGCAGAGAATTTCCAAGACCTGATGGTCTCCTGCAGTTCATGTGGGGAGGCGTACAGAGCGGACCATCTGGCAAAAGAGGTCCATTCGAACCCAGGGGCTTTGTCCAAGAGAGAGTTGCAGGAGCTTCTGAGAGAGAAGGGCATATGCTGCCCTTCTTGCAAAGGAGCGCTCTCTGATGTCGAGGAGTTCAACCTTATGTTCAAAACGAAGATAGGCCCAGGGAGTGGAAGGACCGGCTATCTTCGCCCAGAGACGGCCCAGGGTATCTTTGTGAACTATCCTAATCTTTATAGATACATGAGGGAGCGTCTTCCTTTCGGGGTCGTCCAGATCGGAAGGGCCTACAGGAATGAGATATCCCCAAGACAGGGCGTTATCAGGCTTAGGGAGTTCAACCAGATGGAGGCTGAGCTTTTCATAGACCCTGCAGATAAGTCCTGGCCTAGGTTCAAGGAGGTCAGGGACTTCAAGATAAGGTTGGTCCCCAACACGGACGAGCAGGAGGTCGAGATGACCATTGGGGAGGCTGTGGATAAACGGATAATCGCACACGAGACCATAGCTTACTTCCTATATGTCACCCAACGTTTCCTCGTAAAGGCAGGTGTCGACCCCAAGAGGCTCAGGTTCAGGCAGCATCTAAAGACAGAGATGGCACATTACGCGGCCGATTGTTGGGATGCTGAGGCGCTTCTTTCCTATGGCTGGACGGAGATCGTGGGTATTGCTGATAGGGGTTGTTGGGACCTCTCTAGGCATATCCAATATTCCCAGGCGGATCTGACCGCTTTCAAGAGGTTCGAGAGGCCGATAGAGGTCGAAAGAAAGGTGTTCAAGCCCAAATATGGACTTCTTGGTCCAGAGTTCAAGGCAAGGTCCGCCAAGGTCGGTAAGGCCCTAGAGACGGTGGATTTTTCAATGCTAAAAGATGGCAAGGTCGAGGTCGAGGTGGACGGGGAGAAGGTCTCGGTCCCCGAGAAATATTTTGATATTGTGCTGGTCAAAGAGAAGGTGAACGGTGAGAAGGTCATACCGCATGTAATTGAGCCATCGCATGGACTGGACCGTATACTCTTCACCTGCCTTGAGCATGCCTACACGTGCGATGATGATGGCTATGTTCGCCTGAGGCTCTCTTCTACAGCCGCTCCGATCAAGGTGGGCGTGTTCCCGCTAATGGCAAAGGACGGCCTCGACGCAAAGGCCATAGAGATCGACAGACTGTTAAGGGGGCATGGCATCATGACATACTACGATGATTCAGGGACCATCGGTCGCCGTTATGCCCGGATGGACGAGATTGGGACTCCGTTGTGCGTCACTGTCGATTATGAGGTTTTTGAGAACGACACCGTCACAGTTAGGGACAGGGACACCAGCGAGCAGGTGAGGGTCGCGATGAAAGAGATTGTTGAGACGATCTCAAAGATGCTCGTGAACAAGGCCTCATGATAAAATAGCGGAAAGATTTAGGTATCATCTAATGCCATGTTATCATTTGGCAGAGGGGATAGAGCTCAGGATACTTTGGTCAGATCACAATGTTCCGTGCTTTGAGCACATTGTTATGGGCGAGGTGATGGAATGGTAGGAGACAACATCGAGGCAATAAAGAGAAGGGAGATGTTGAGGTCAGAGATCGATGCGAACAGCATCGCCGACCTCATGAGCACCGACTTCGAGACCGTGGGACCTGATACACCGTTGTCGGATGTCGTTGCTAAGATGAGGGCAAAGAACCTGCATGAGATCCCGGTAGTGAATGGAAAGAAGCTGCTCGGTGTGGTAAGCTTCGGGAGCATCATCAGGAAGAAGACCGCCGTGATAGGGCAGAAGGCCAAGAATGTCATGGAGATACCTCCGTCCATCAAGTCCTCGACCCCGGTGACAGAGGTGGCGGAGACATTCATATCGACAGGGTTCAGGAACCTGCCGGTGGTCAAGGGAGGTCAGGTCATAGGGGTGGTCTCCAGGGGGGACATAGTGAAACTGATCAAAGACATCAAGGAGATCAGGTCCCTTCCGGTCAAGAGCGTGATGACGACGAATGTCCAGGCCGTGAACGAGAACGACAAGCTGAAGGATGCATTGGAAGTGATGAGGAAACTGGATATCAGGACCGTCCCGGTCGTTGATGGAGGGTTCAAATTGACCGGCATCATAGGGATAAGGGACATCATCAACTACTCTTGGTCTGGTCCAGGCATCAAAGGGATAAGGAAGGGCGAGTACAAGGCCGAGTCGAATCCCGTCGATATCACGGTCAAGTCACTGATGCACGACGGGCCATTGACAGTGACCCCAGATGCGACGCTCGGAGAAGCGGTCAAGCTGATGAGCTCGAAAAAGATCTCCACTTTGCCAGTGGTCGAGAAGGACGTCCTAAGAGGTATCGTCACGAAATACGACATGCTGGAGATGATCGCTTCAGTCCGAAAGCGCGACATGGTGTACATGCAGATCTCCGGTCTAGAAGAGGAGGACCGTCTGTCGCTCGACGTGATGGAGAGAGAGATCCAAATGGGGTTACAGAAGATCGGCAAGATAACGAGACCGATGCTCTTCACCATGCATGTAACGAAATACAACAACTCTGGAAACAGGGCCAAATACTCTTTGAACGGACGATTGCATACTGAATACTCGACCTACAACGTCAGCTCGGTCGATTGGAACCTCATGAAGGCGACCATCGACATGATGGCAAAGTTCGAGAGGCTTGTCACAGAGACAAAAGAGGAACGCCTGGAGAAGAAGCGTAAAGGTCCTAGGTGAGCATGACCTGATAAACGTCTTCCATCATTTTTCCATAACCTTTTTTATCGTTCAATCCTTCACCACGCCGATTATGTCGCAATACGAGGCCGTACCGACCGAGAGGAAATGGCAAAAGATATGGAAGGAGATGGGCATCTATCATTTCGACTTTGGGTCTGACAAGCCTGTCTATTCGATAGACAACCCGCCTAGGTACACATCGGGGGCCCTGCACTTGGGCCACGCCACGGGATATTCTCTTATCGATTTTGCTGCTAGATATCACAGGATGCGAGGATTCAATGTCATGTTCCCATTGTGCTTTGATGTCAACGGAACGCCGGTCGAGGTGAAGGTGGAGAAGAAATATGGAATATCAAAACTGAACACGCCGCGTCAGGATTACATCAAGAAGTGCGAGGAGTTCGCCAACTCATTCATCAGTGAGATGACGAGACAGTTCGAGATCCTCGGCGAGTCCATGGACCCGACGGTCTATTATCAGACAAATGCCCCGTATTACAGAAGGATCACACAGATTTCATTCCTTCAGCTGCTCAAAGCAGGTCTGGCCTATAAAGGGACGTATCCTGTGAATTGGTGCCCCAGCTGCATAACCGCCCTAGCGGATGCTGAGGTAGAGTATGAGAGCAACGAGACTAAGCTGAACTACATATATTTTGGGCTGAAGGGCGGTGCTGAAAAGATAGAGATTGCGACGACGAGGCCTGAGCTTCTTTGCACCTGCCAATTGATAGCGGTCCACCCAGGGGATGAAAAACATGCCGGTCTGGTGGGGAAGACGGCCATCGTGCCGATCTTTGGGAAGGAAGTGAAGATCATGGCTGACGATAAGGTGGACCCGTCGTTCGGAACCGGCATCGTCATGATATGCACCATAGGTGACAAGACGGACCTCGAATGGGTCATGAAATATCATCTTCCCCTTGAGAAGGGAATTGACGAGCAGGGCAGGATGACCGATCTGGCAGGAAAATACGAAGGAATGCCCATCAAGGAAGCGCGCAGGCAGGTCATCGAAGACCTAAAAAATATGGGACTATTGTACAAGCAAGAGGACCTGCAACAGAACGTTGGCATATGCTGGCGATGCCACGCACCGATAGAGTTCCTACAGGTGGAGCAGTGGTTCATCAAGACGATGGACTTTAAGAAGGAGATACTCCGACTTGCAGATGATATCAATTGGTTCCCAGAGTTCATGAAGGTCCGGCTCCAGGATTGGGTAAATTCCCTCCAGTGGGACTGGGTGGTCTCACGACAAAGGTACTTTGCCACTCCGATCCCTGTATGGGAATGCGATGCCTGCGGACATGTCGTGCCAGCAAGGGAGGAGGACTGTTATATCGACCCTACAATGTCCGACCCACCGGTCCCTGTCTGCCCGGAATGTGGTGGGAAGCTGTCACCGTGCGAAGATGTATTCGATACTTGGATGGATTCTTCGATCTCACCGCTCTATTGTACATTCTGGCAGCGCGATGAGGAGAAGTTCAAGAGACTCTATCCTATGACGGTGAGGCCCCAGTCCCATGACATCATCAGAACATGGGCGTTCTACACCATGCTCAGGGAGTACCTCGTCACAGGTAAAAAGCCCTGGGAGAACATCATGATTCATGGTTTCATCATGGCCCCAGATGGAACCCCCATGCATACATCGGCCGGTAACGTCATCGATCCTATGCCCTTATTGGAAGAGTACGGGGCGGATGCCTTGAGATATTATGCTTGCACCTGCGCCCTAGGTGAAGACAATGCGTTCAGGGAGAGAGACGTTGTACACGGTAAGAAGCTCTGCACAAAGATATGGAATCTGGGAAAGCTTGTGGAAAAGACCGTGAGGTCAAAGCCCCCCATGCATCGTCTGCACGTCACAGATGAATGGATACTCAGCAGGTTCTCAAAAGTTGTCGAAGAGGTCACGGACCATATGGAGGCCTACCAGTTCGACAAGGCGATGAAAGAGGTCGAGTCGTTCGCCTGGAAGGAGTTCGCAGACCATTACGTCGAGATGGTGAAGCACCGTGTGAAGGACCCTGATGATGAGGGCGTCAGATATACCCTTTATACAGTCTATCTGGGCATCATAAAGATGCTGGCACCTATGCTGCCCCATGTGACCGAGGACGCCTACCAGGCCTTCGCAGAGATGGATGGCCATAAAAGCATCCATGTGAGCCCTTGGCCAGAACCGGTCATGTTCGATGATGCCGCTGAGCAGAAAGGAGAGCTGGTCAAAGATGTGATCGCCGCCATCAGGGCCTGGAAGGCGGAGAGAAAGATGGCATTGAATGCCGAGATCGCGATGGTCAAACTTATTGGAAATGGGGCAAGATCGTTGCAAGGACTGGAAAAAGATGTCGCTGAGACGGTCAAGGCCCGTTCGCTTGTCATAGAAGATAAGGCTGAGCTAGAGGAGAGAATTATAGCGGTCAGGCCAATACCATCGAAGATCGGACCTTTGTTCAAGGGAGCGGGGAAGGAGATAACAGACCTGATAAAGGCAGCGGACCCGGGAACTTTCGGAAGAAAGGTATTGGAGGGGACGGCAGAACTGAAGCTCAAGGATGGCACTCTGGTGAGGATCGGTCCAGATATTGCTGAGGTCGAGAAATCCATGTCCCTTGACGGCCAATTTGTTGAGACTCTGCAAGTAGGTGAGATCTTGGTCGTTCTTCAGGTTTAGATCTGGACGCCGATTCCTCATCATTTATAGGATCGTTACGTTACATCTACGGCAAAGGGAGATAATCACGATGTCGTGTAATATCTTTGTCGAACGTCGAGAGGAATACCGGCACCCCCTTATTCCTCCGTTCCCCCCATTTCCCCATATTGCCGGTCCCCTCCGTCCGACGCTTTTCCTTTTTTATGGATCAGTATCGACCAGTTATAATGTTAAACATGAAATTAGACGTGAAAAATAAATTGAATTATTTTCATAATAATGGACTAAAAATATGTATGTGATCCATTACAATTTATCCCCCACCTTATTCTATGTTGAGATATGGTGACAAATTAAACGATGTCGATTTAAAAATTTATTATTTTATATAAAAGACCTAATTGTGTTCCGTTTTAATCGTGTCCATGTGATTCTATGATATGATCAAATGGACATGGACGAGACCTAGTATGCAAGAAAATGATTCGATTGGATCAGATCTCTGAAGTTGTCGGGAATCATGATCAATCACCATGCTTGTCTACTGGAGACACATTTCATAATTGGACGACTCATAAGATTTAAATTCATTGAGATGTTACCGAGGAAAGCCTGCGGGCGTAGTGTAGCTGGTTATCACTTAAGCTTGCCAAGCTTAAAACTCGGGTTCGAATCCCGACGCCCGCACCATTTCTCGGTTCCTTCTGGTGAGCAACAATTAAAAGTTGATTGATAAATATTATGCATTAATAATAAAAATTTTGACCTTGAACTTAGGTATGAAAAATAAGTAATACTATTTATTAAATCCCAGTTTCATGGTCAAATGGAAGGACAAGAGATTGTTGATCACTGGTCTGACAACGATCTTGGCTCTCGGTTCCATCATTCATTTTCATCTGATACTGGGGGTAACACTGGTCTTTACCCATTTTTTCTATGTTCCGATCCTGCTTTCGACTTATTGGTATGGGAGAAGAGGGATGATCGTCCCGATCCTATTGATCATCGCATTGATGATCTCGAATCTCATCTCTTTTGACTTCGAGGCCTTTATCGAGGATGTAGCGAGGTCCTCTATTATGCTCCTTGTAGGATTTGTCATGTCGAGAGTAAGTGAAAGGGACAAGGAACATATCCGCAGACTTGAAGAGAACGAGCAAACTTTGAAAGAGGCCCAGAGGATTGGGCAGATTGGAAATTGGGAATGGAACATTAAAGACAACAGCTTGAAATGGTCAGAAGAGGTCTATCGTATTTTTGGGGTCGAACAATCTGATTTCGTTCCAACATATGATAATTATTTCTTGATGGTACCTGAGGAGGAGAGAGAACGAATAAGGAGCGCGATCACCAGATCATTGAAAAATGGTAGTGTCCTTGAGATAGATCATAAGATTTTGTTGAAACAAGGTGCAATGAAGGTGGTCCATCAAAGAGGAGAGGTCGTACTGGACAAGGACGGCAGACCGTTGAAGATGATGGGAATAGTGCAAGACATCACCGAGAGGATGAAGATCGAGGACAAACTTCGAATGGCAAATAAGAAATTGAGCTTGATCACATCGATATCAAGACATGATCTCAAGAATATGATTACCTCAATATCAGGATACCTAGATCTAGGTTTAAGGGCAGAAAAGGAGGAGAAAAGACGGCTTTATCTTGAGAAGGCGATCTTGAACTTAAAGAACCTGCAGGACCTGATAGATGAGGCTAAAGATTTTCAGGATATTGGTATCAGGGAACCTGAATGGATAGAAGTGAGAAAGATCCTTGAAAAGTTTAGACCGAAGGTCGAAGAGACCGGTAGACTTTTTGATAACAGGGTCGATGAATTGTTTGTGTTCTGCGACCCTTCACTTGAAAGGATATTGTTCAACCTTGTTGATAACTCGCTTAGGCATGCCAAAAATGCTTCATTCATCAGGTTCTCTGTAGCGTTGAAGGAAAATGGCATAGTGCTGATATGTGAAGATGATGGTCCTGGTGTGGTCTTTGAAGATAAGGAGGAGATCTTCAAGAAAGGAGTTGGTAAGAACACCGGTTTAGGACTTTTCTTTGTAAAAGAGGCGTTAAAGGAATGTGATATGACGGTCGTTGAGAATGGTGATTATGGAAAAGGTGCAAGGTTTGAGATCTTCATTCCTTCTTACAAAGTGAGATATAAAAAAAGTAATTAAATGGGTGTGCGAGATGGTTGATTTCAATCATCATATCAGATAAAATTCCTCATTTCATCATCATCCATGTTGCGATCTCTTTCGAATGCCAGATCATTCTGACTTCCTTGAAACCTGCTTCCATTGCCATTTGGGGCCAGTTGAGGATCTTTCCATTTTCATTTTTTATTACATCCGTTAATATCATTGCGCTGTTCTTGGACATGTGCATCCAAGCTGATCTGAATATCTCCAAAGCTCTTTCCCTCTCGATCCTTGACATCCCTAAAATGGCCAACACCAGGTCTGCAGGACTGTCGGGAAATTCTGATGATAGGTCCATTTTGTGTTCTTCTACCTCGCCCAGATGTATGTTCATCCGTAAGGTATTTTTGCACCTTTCCTTTTCCTCCTCTGTCGAATTTATCGACAAGAACCTGCAATTTATTGATGCTTCATTCTTAAGATGTTCGATCCAGATCCCTCCATGGGAATATAGATCGACCACTCTGGCCCCTGGTTTCATGAACGACCTTATCTCCTCTGAGATGGCCGTCATCAGCGAATAATAGATGGGCGCACCCTTTCCCAAAATAGCATCTGCTTCAGATGCCAAAATGTCTTTGTGCACGACCATGCCCATTTGTTGTTTGTGCGCTTTAACTTCGGCCATCTCTTAACCTCCTCTTTATTTAACACGCCTGCGCGTGACATGTCATGTCATGACATGCTAATACTTATTCATTTGCCCCTCAGATGGTCAACGGAAAGGCTCTCCCAAAAATACGATAACTTGGTGATGATTTATGCATCTTCAATTTCTTTTTTAAAATATATTCTAACACAATTAGAAAGGTGATTACTATCTGTTCGCCGGTTTCATTTAATTACGGTCATTACGTTTTTTAAATGCCCACTATAGCATTTGAATTGAAAAATGATGGTTATGACATCAAGCCGGTTGTAAGAGCCGTTAAGACCAGATTGATGGCCCATTTGCTCACCTCTCTGACATCTTTATTCAAGAAAATGAGCGTTTCAAACGGATGATACACTGAGCCCTCAATAAGTATTATGAATAGAACCGTCTAGGATACTGTGGTCCCTTCCTTTCAACCTAGATAATTAACAAATTCAAGATGTTTTTCACTTGAAAAACACGTCTATGGGCCGCTCATGTGTTGTCTTATCATGATCATAGGATCAGTGAGGCAAGTGGGACCTAGTTTAGTAACACCCTCTCAACTACTCTTTCTTCCCCCCATATTCCTGAACGTGTTTCCACCCATTTCTGAGCTCCCTCCGCGGCCCATCATGTTCATAGACCAACATGTCCGTCCTGGCGAACAGCTCTCTATCCTCACCAACCGGGCAGACCTTGATGCATATGCCACAGGGAGATATGTGACGGGCATACAGCTTCTCGTGATATGCCCTGCATCTCTCTTTGTCCATCAAAGCCTCGGGATAGTCCTTACCCGGCAATGCTTGGACTGGGCATTTCTTGATGCACCTGAAACATCTTGTGCATAATTGACTCTCCAATGGGAGATCGTAAGGAAGCTTCGCAGATGTGAAGACAGATGTGAACCTGACCCTCGGACCATAGTTCTTGGTGAGAAGGGTGTTGTTCATTCCAAAGGTACCCAGGCCAGCAAAATATGCTGCATGCTTGTGAGAAAAGAATGCCATAGGTCTGTCCTTGAGCACACTTAGGCTCCCGTAGCCGTCCCTGGGGATGAAAAATGACCCATGACCCATTTCGCTCAAGAAAACACTTAACCTATAGGCTACCTGGTCAAGAAGAGAGTTCACGGTCTTGTACAACTCATGGTAGTGTATAGAGGGGGTGCTCTCTAAAACCGGAAGACTGATGGGGAACCCTATGACAATTACTGACCTACAATCAGGCCAGATATTGGAAGGATAGAACTCCTCAGGCATCCAAACATCAAATGGTGGGGACCTCCAAGCTTCAGGATCGGCGACGCCGATCAAATGCACATCCATGGATGCCGCCTTTTCAAAGATCTTTTCGCGAAGTTTTTCACTCATGCGAAATAATAGGTGGTGAGACCATCATAATATTGTTGATTAGAGAAAAATGAAAAAATTTGGTACCTCTCGGATCAGAATAATCCGAGAAGACCGACCACTATCGCCACTATCCCGATTATAGTCTGGAATCCCCCTAACCACTTTCCAAACTTTTCTAGATATTTACCGAGACCAGGTATGACATAGAACACACCTGTCAACAGCACGACACCTACCAAGAAGGCGACAAATCCTTGAAGAGATGTGATGTCCAGTAGACCAAATACGAACATCAATATACCTATGATGATTTGAAATCCCCCAAGGAACTTGCCAGCCTTTTCTAGGAACTTACCAATTCCTGGCAAAGTACCTATTATTCCCACTGCAAGCACCAGCCCACCAATTATGTTCAATATCGGTAGTAGTTCCATTATATCCCCCTTTGTTAATATAGGAATCTATTTATTATAATAATTTATCGAATTTCTTAAATTGAACCTTGGTCACAATATGATGAATCATCATCAGGCATTGTGAAAGGCATCACTCTTCGTTTGGACGGCTCAGGGCAAAACCATAGTCCCCACTATCCTCAATTTTCCTCCCTCAAGATGGGTCAGGACCGACTTGCTGCATGGTGGGAATATGAGGTCCTTTTCCATCGAGAGTTCTATGATCGGCTCTCTCCAATTTGACCCGTTGTCCACCGCATCCACCCTGGCAGGCTGAAATTGCATCCAATGCCCGATGTGGAGGACCATACCAGGTTTTAAGGGTGAAGGCCAATACTTGATGAGCTGCACCTTACCCGATATAGACCTCTCGCTTCTGATCGTCGGGTCGTTTGTGAGAACATACCCTCTGTCCAGCTCCTCAGATTCGATGTTCTTCAGAGCGAGACCTACCCTGTCGCCACAATCTGAAACTTCGTAATCATCATCGTGTTTTTGGATGGACCTTACCTGAACCTGTTTCTTTATTGGTAATGCGGTCAATATGTCATGTCTTCTTATACTGCCCCTTGCCACATAACCAAGTACGACGGTCCCTACCCCTCTTACATTGAAATGGTGATCGATAGGGACTGCCCCATTAGGAGATCCGCCTTTAGCCTCTGGAATTTTCGCTGCCTCCAAGAGCAACATCTCTCTTATCGACACTGGGTCATCGTCGATGAAAATAAAGGATTCCACCGATGTGCCCTTTATGAATGAGGAGACCCTGTCAGGGGTCAGATAATTCCTAAGGACGATCCATCCTTTTGAGATCCCCAAACAATCCAGCATTATCACGCATTCGCCAAAGTTGGCATTTATTTCATCTACCACCATGATTGCGGAGTTCGACATCGAACATGCAAAGAACAGAGGTGCCAACCTTTCTGGGTATTTCGTTGGCTCGATCAGACTAACGGTATCTTGGCCCTTTTTAATGTCATATAGCGTGATATCTGATGAAGTGCCCTTCTTGCCGATGCTCTTGGCATAGTCGACAGGTGAGAGGATCGCGACATTCAGGTTTCCCATGGTCTCTCGCAACCATTTGTTGCTCATATTCCTTTCGATTTGAAGATTGGATCTCCGCCGCGGTCATTGGCATTGAGATTCCCTATAAATTAAAGAAATGAAAAATGTTCATGGATAATAATATATAAAAGATAGTAAATATTATTATTGGATGGGAGTTATTGAAGAACGGGGCAAGCAATAATAAAGAAAAATTGGACCGTTTGAGGCAAGAGCTTGGCCAGATGCAAAGACAATTGAGAGAAGAAAAAGTGCCTCTGGCAATAATATTTGAAGGGCTTGATTATTGGGGGATGGCCAATGACATCAACGAGCTCATCAGATGGTTGGACCCAAGAGGGTTTGATTTCCACGACATGCTAAGACCTCTGGCCGATGAGAAGGAAAGACCGTTCATTTGGAGATATTTTTTAAGGATGCCATCTAAAGGAAGGATAGCTGTCTTTGACCGGAGCTGGTACTTCTGGGCAATATATGAACATTACAAATCCAAGGATAAGACCAGGTTAAACCACAGATTGCATGATATAAGGATGTTAGAGAGACAGCACCATGATGAGGGGACGTTGGTCATAAAGTTCTTCCTTGTTCCTGACAAGGAAAGGAAGAGAAATGATGATGAGAAGGTCCATTGTAAAGGGAAGTTTCACCTCTCTGGAGAAGAGTTCATCGACGATATCAAGAATGCAATGGAGGAATGGAAGGAGATCTTGGATACCACGAATTATGAACATGCCCCATGGGTGGTCATCAAAGATGGAGATGAGGATGAGACTGCGATTATCATAATCGAAGCGATACTTCAACATGTTCTGAAAGCTCGTTCTAAAAAGCAAAATGAGACCTCTATGCGCAGGTACGAGACCGTAAAGGTCGTCAAGTCCAGTGCATTGGATGAAGTTGACCTTAGTAAAATGATATCGGAAGAAAAATACAAAGCTCGGCTCGAAAAGATGCAACAAAAACTTGCCGAACTTCAATGTAAGTTATATCTGAAGAAGGTCCCGAGCATAATCGTATTCGAGGGGTGGGACGCTGCTGGCAAAGGGGGCAACATATTGAGGCTGACGGCCTCGTTGAACCCGAGAGGATATAGGGTTGCCCCTGTCACGGTGCCCAATGACGAGGAACTGTCACATCATTACCTTTGGAGGTTCTATAAAATGTTCCCAAAGGACGGGATGATGACCATATTCGACAGGAGCTGGTATGGTAGAGTCCTGGTCGAAAGGGTCGAGGGTTATGCGACCGCCGAGCAGGTCGAAAGAGCTTACCTTGAGATCAATGATATGGAACGAATGTTGACCTCTCATGGGACAATTGTAATTAAGTTCTGGCTTCACATAGACCCGTCTGAGCAGCTCAGGAGGTTCAAGGAAAGGGAGGAGGACCCATACAAGAGATGGAAGATCACCGAAGAGGATTGGAGGAACAGGTCCAAATGGGATGCATATAAGCAGGCGGTAGACGACATGATCTCATCGACAAGCACTAAAAGGGCCCCGTGGACGGTCATACCGTCCAATGATAAGAGGTACTCAAGGATCGCTGTTCTCGAGGACATTATAGAACGGTTCGAGGACCGTTTGGACTGATGATCTTCGCTTTTCACAAATAATCTAATCTTTCGGCCTTCTATTGCTGAACCCTTCAATGATCAGAACTGGTGCAGGACCTTGGATATAAAGATTTAAGTCGGTTAGGGATATCACAAGTTGACAAGGGATGAAAATGTCAGGTGGTTTTGACTCGCTCGGACTCGATCCTTTATTGCTGAAGGCTGTCGAAAGGATGGGGTTCAAAGAACCTACCCCGGTTCAATCTCAGACCATACCTCTGCTTCTTGAGGGGAAAGATGTCATGGCACAGGCCCAGACCGGGACAGGAAAGACCGCGGCCTTCGGACTTCCCCTCCTACAGAATATAACGAGAGGTAGAAAACCGTATGCACTTGTATTGGTCCCGACCAGGGAGCTTGGCATTCAAGTATCTGAGGAGATCAAAAAGCTCGCTCATTACATGGATGATGTACGTGTCCTCCCCATCTATGGGGGTCGGTCGATCGATGAACAGATCCAACAGCTCAAGAAAGGCGTTGATATCGTAGTGGGAACGCCAGGAAGAATTATAGACCACCTTCAAAGAAAGACCTTGGACCTGAGTGAGATCGAGTACCTGGTACTTGACGAAGCGGACCGGATGTTGGACATGGGGTTCATAGAGGACATCGAGCTGATCATATCAAAGGTCCCAAAAAAGCGACAGACCATGTTGTTCTCCGCTACCATCCCGGAGGGTGTCAGGGACATCGCCGCGAAACATATGCGGGATCATGTCAAGGTGAATATAAGCGAACAGGAGCTTGTATTACCTACGACCAAGCAGATATATTTTAACATCGAGAGAAAAAACAAGATATGGGCATTGTGCCGAGTGCTTGACAAGTATCAGCCCAAAGCGATCGTTTTTGCGCAGACCAAGATGATGGTCGACATCATAACCAAGAGATTACAGTCATATGGGTACCCGGTCGCTGCTTTGCACGGGGACATCACCCAGGCCAAGAGAGAGAAGGTCCTGAGGGATTTCCGCACTGGAAAGGTTATGGTGCTTGTAGCCACCGATGTTGCCGCCAGAGGGCTGGACATCGAGGGTGTGACGCATGTCATCAACTATGATATACCAGAGGACCCGGAGGTCTATGTGCATCGTATAGGAAGGACAGGAAGGGCAGGGAAGGAAGGCGTCGCGATCACATTCATCACGGCGGCGGAAATGTATCTTCTCAAGAAGATCAAGGAATTTGGTGTTGTGGATGTGGAGCAGGAGGAAGTCCCCGAGACCGGCAAACAGGACCTTGTAAAAAGGGTGACGGACTTCACCGATGTCGCCGACATATTCGGAATGGTGAAGATGCGTATCGATATCGGGGAAAAGGACGGGCTGAGGAAGGTCGAGCTTTATGATATACTCTCCAACAAGATACGTATCAAGGACATGGACATAGGGAGCGTTCTAATTGAGAGCGATGAGACCACCTTCGAGATCCAGAAAGAGGCCGCGGCCAAGGTCATCAATGGTCTTAACAAGATGAAGATAAAGGATAAAAGACCGAATGTCCAGATTATACCGGTCAAAAAGGGAGAATATTGAAAATGAAGGTGGCCTAGAAAACCCCTGACCTTTATCTCCTTTTTGTCAGCAGCGCCTTAAATAAGACTCCTTTTCTCAGCGGTCCCTCAGCGCTCCTGACACGCCCAGTTAGCAATATGTCCTTCTTGAACAAGGAGACTGCCAAGGCCATCGTGACCATGGCGAAGAAGGCCATATAGACTATCCCTGCCAGGACAACCAGATAATTGTCCAGCAACAGATTGTTGACCGCGAACATGGGATGTGAGAACGGGATCGCGAATACAATGGCCTGGAGCCAGGACGGCAATCCTTCGAAGTCACTGAAAAAGCTTATCATCATCGGTATGAGGGCAAGCATTGTGACCGGGAGAGTCATGGTCTGCGCGGCCTTGTAGTTCTTGGTGAAGATGCCCAATATCATGCATAACGCAAGCCCGCATAACAATGCGAGGAACAACGATATGCCGATCAGTATATAATCCAAGATCCCCAATGTAAGACCATAAGTTTCAAGGTCTATGGGGGCGGAGACCATCAAAGAGCTGTAATAATATCCAAGCCCCAGCATGTAGATAAACGAGACTATAAGACCGACGACGGTCGCACCTGCCAATTTCCCAAAGACTATCCATGTCCTCTTAACTGGAAGGGTGAGAAGGGTCTCCAGTGTCTTGTTCTCCTTCTCATTGCCCATGGAGCTTATGACCATGCTTCCGGCCATAATGATGACCAACATCACGATCAATGGCACAACAAATCCAGATGACTGAAATACGGAGTCTATCTCCTCAGGGGTCACCCCCACCATGGCATTATCATTCAGATAGGTCGTGCTGAAGACGTTGACGGGGGACAGGACCAGTGATGCGTTCTGTGTCCTGTTCGTCATGATCATATAGGCACTGATGTCATCCTCCATCATCATCACGGCGCTCTGGACGAGGCCAGACCTGATCATCTCGGAGATGCCCGTGCCTGTCTTGAGATAATATATGCCGACCCATCCCGGGGTCCCGTTCTCGATGTTCTCTGTGAAATTACCAGGGACATAGAGCATCGCCCCTCCTGAACCTCCGTCCTTAAGCTTATTGATGCCGTCGTTCAGGTCCGTCCCATTATAAAGAATGACCCCGTGGGTGACAAGAGAATATTTTGCCACCATGCCCATATCGCCATTGTCCTCGACCACGAGACCGAACTCGGGTTTCTCGTCAGCCTCCTCCGCTACGCTGCTGAACGCATTACCGAGCGAGCCGAATATGATGGCCATGATGATTATCGGCACCAAGGTGGCGGGGGTGAGCAGCTCCCTTATCTCCTTGCCCATGATACGCCCCAGACCGCTCATCTGACCACCTCTACGAAAACCTCTTCGATGTTATTAGCGGAATATTTCTCCTTGAGCTCCTTTGGTGCCCCAGTCTCAACTATGCGGCCGTCATTGATTAGCGCGATCCTATCGCACATGAGCTCGACCTCTAACATGTTGTGAGATGAGAGCAGGACGGTCGTCCCTTCCTTTGTCTTCTCCCGCACTATCCTGCGTATCTCCTGTGCGTTCACGACATCAAGACCTGATGTCAGCTCATCCAGGATGGCCAGTTTCGGTTCTACCATCAAAGCCCTGCCCACCAACAACCTTCGGGCCATCCCTTTGCTATATGTTTCCACCTTATCGTCTATACGTTCCTTCAGACCGACGATCTCCAGACCTTTTTTGAGCATCACCTCTGGGTCTTTCTCAGGGGAGAAGAAGCCCGATATGAACTCGAGATACTGCCTCCCCGTCATGTTCTTGTAGGCACCGGCATCCTCTGGAAGATAGCTGATTATCTTTCGGACCTCTGGGGCGTTCTTTTTCAGGTCGAGGCCAAAGACCTCCACCCTGCCACCAGTTATCTCAAGCAAGGTCGCCAGTATCCTCAGGGTGGTGGTCTTGCCGGCCCCGTTTGGTCCGATGAGCCCAAAGACCTCGCCCTCCTTTACGTCGAAAGATATCCCCTTGACCGCCTGAAAATGACCGTAGCTTTTACGAAGATCTTCAACCTTGATCGCGACCAGAACGACCCCTCCTCCCGTGAATATGACGAGATGAGGGGGAGGTAATACTGGTTCTTATGATTTTTGAGACCTCGCCCATTCTTCATATAAAAATCAACGGATCCGTTCGACCTTCCCTATGTTCTTCGAGGTCATCTCCACGTGCTTCATCTCTTCTTCGATCAGAATGTCCAACGTTTCGATCAAGAATCTTCTGTCAGACTCTGGGATCCAGGACGAAACATCAGAGAGGAGCAGTCCTTGCTTGATGTTGATATATGTGTCCAATGCTAGCTTCTCGGTCCTCGCCAATTCTCCGATTATCTCCTTCTCCTCCCTGGAGGTAAAATCGAAGACCTGCTTTCTTAGCTCGTACTGGTCCGTCCTTCCTGAACCTATCCTTTTTAACATCTCTTCTACCAACGTGGCATGGTGCTCAGATTCCGATATCATCGTGAAGATCATGTTCCTAAAGCCTTCGTTCTTTGCTTGGACATATGCCTCCCATTGCGCAAGATTCTCAAACCCCTTCTCGATCTCCAATGCCTTTCTAAGTATCCCTGCCAGTTCGGCCTTTGAGCGGAATTGTACCAAGTTTATCAGAAAGAGGACTGTCTGAATTCCAATATATATCATTCGAAAAAAAAAGAGGGGGCTGCGACCTAGACTCGTTTAGAGATCATCTCTTTTTCTTAGGCCAACCTGCTTTGACCGATGTGAAGAAATCGTGATGCTCCTCTTCCTCCTCCAATATCCCCTCAAAGATGAACCTCGTGGTGGGATCGTTCTCTTCATCGGCCACTTTTTGGATCTTCTTATAGAGCTCGATCGCCTCTGATTCGGCCTTGATATCGAGATCTATCATCTCTTCCAGTCCTCCTCCGACGGTTATTGTCGAAGGCTTTGTCGTCGGGACCCCGTCAAAATACCATAACCTCTCAGCGATCTTTTCAGCGTGCTTCATCTCCTGGATGGCTATGTTCTTGAACTCATCGGCGACCGCATAGTGGTCGACCCCCGCCCATTGGACGTGCTGCCACATATATTGGATGGAGACCTGTATCTCACTGGCGATCGCCTTGTTCAATAGCTCCTTCAGCTTCTCAGATGCCACTTCTGCCCCTCCTAGACCGTCGACGACGGTCATTGATTTCAATTGGGTCACGTCGATTATAAACCTTCGTAGGATCCTCTCATCCTTTCCTGACCAAAGCACCTTTAGATCGTTCCGGGATCTCGACCAGCTCCATTCCTGACCTTAGCCAGTGATAGGCATAGAGGGTACAGACGACAGTGGTAATGATTATCACGGCCGATGACCAGACCAGATGCTCGTTCGGAACGGCGAAAAGGAAGCCGAATATCGTGGCGATCGTGTTCGGAACAAGCACTGCCGTGCCTATTATGGTCATCCACGTCATCACCATCAACATCCTGTTATTGATGATCAACAGCTGGTTGTTGTGAAGCGTCTGAAGGACCGTCGTACCGGATATCAGCACCTGAGAAGTATGTTCGGTCAGGCTGATATGCTTGGTGAGCTGAGAAGCCTGCTCTGAGAGCTTATTGAGGATCTTTGGATTGTCCGTGATGAGCTCGGCGTCCCCGTACCTCAGCTTGTTCAAAAGGTCCAAGCTCCTCCATAGCGCATTCAGGTACTGGATGAGCCCATGCTTGACATCATAGATATATCGACCGGTCTCCATTATGTGTATTGTAGGATCAAGGAGAGCCTCGCTGATGTCGTCTGCCTTGTCCTCGATCTCCCTTAACTGCTCAAAGTTCCTCTCGTTGTTCACTCCTATCAACCTTGTGAGCAACAAGGTCAGTTTATCTATGGTCGGCATCATCGACGGAAGTCTTGACATCCATGAACTGCCATATCTGGCAAAATATTCGAGCCTCCGGATGTTACGGTCATGCACTGTGATGATGAGGTTCCTGCTTACGAGGATGATTATGGGGTGGACCTCCACCCTGACCCCCTTGACCTGTATGGCGGGCATGACCATCCCAAGCTCGTTCTCATGATCCTCATATGCCTCGTAAGAGCCTTTGACCAGTTGGTCAACGATCTTCTCAGAGAACCCGAACTTCTTGGCGACGACCATTGTCTCCTTCACAATATCGTCCGCAATATAATCGATCCACGTTAGGACGCCCTCAGTAGCTATTCCTCTCAGGTCCTCAGGGTCCCTGGATGTTACACTCGCCACCTTAAAGGGAGGAGGGGGGATGGTCACGCATACGAACTTGGGGCGGTCCTCTGAGCTCTCACCGGTGTTTTGGAAGTCGTTATTGAACTCAGGACCGTTAGCCATTGTAACCCCCTGACCTCAAAGCTCATCTGGACGCTTCGGTAGCTTCACTCTTCTCTTCACCCACCACCACGCCAACGCGGTGGAGACCACCGTGGACATTGTTATGACCGCCATGGTCCAAATGATAAGGTTGGTCTCGATCCCGAACACGAACCCAAATATCGTCGCAAGGGTGTTTGGTACCAGGACGGCCGTGCCGAGGATCGTGAGCCAGGTCATGGTGAGCGACATCCTGTTGTTCAAGATCTGGAGCTGATTGTTATATAAGGATTGCAGAACCTCAAGACCTGAGGCCAATACCTCTGACATGTGCTCGCTGAGCTCTATCTGTCTGTTCAGCTCATCTGCGAGCATGCCCACTTTGGCCAATACCTTCTGATTGTCTGTGATCACATCAGCATCACCGTAACGTAGCGAGTTGACCACGTCCAGCGTCCTCCAGAGCGTGTTCAGATATGTTATCAGGGAGTGTTTCATCTCATAGATCTGCTTTCCGACCGCTGTCCTCTGCGCGGATGGGTCGATGAGCGTCCCTGACATGCTGTCCGCAAGTTCCTCGATCTCTCTGAGCTGCTCGAAGTTCCTTGTGTTGTTCTCGTCCAATATTCGGACGAGCATCATCGTCAGCTTATCCTCCTGAGGCATGATGTCAGGCAATTTTTTCAGATAGGTGTCGGCGTACCTCGAGAACTGGACAAGACGGACCACCTCAGTGCTATGCACCGTCAGTATCAAATTCTTCTTGACCAGGACCAGCAACGGATATACCTTCAGGTCTGCACCTTTGACCCTCACTGCAGGTACCATGATGCCTAGCTCTACCTCTCTGTCCTCGAAGCTGGCATAATATCCCTTTAAAAGGTTCGGCACGAGGGTCTCGCTGAAACCGTAGAGAACTGCCAGCTTTGTTCCATCTCTTTCAAGGTCCAAGGCCGCATAGTCTACCCAGGACAGTGTGGCCTTCTGCACCTGTCCTAGGAACTCCTCAGGGTCCGTGCCCATGGCCTTTATGGGCTTGGCGCTGAGATGGGGCAGGGAGACACAGATGACTCGTTTCCCAGCCTGATATAGTTCGAGCTCATTCCCGGCCGCACCGTTAGTGCTGGTCGTTCTTTCACCGGCATCTTGCCCTCCGTTCATCTCCCCGGCCAATCTTCCACCTTCAGAAATGGTCCGGAGGAGTAAAGCCTCCCGGTGATAAATATTAACCTGATAGACGCGCTAGTGTAATATCTTGCAGTTCTGTAGATGCATCATTGTCTATATCTATAGGATATGTTACAGCTGCCTTCCCTGCTGACCATGCAGGGCCCCATCGGCCGCTTTGGCGAGCAGCCTCTACCGAACGCCGGGCATTCCTTTGACATGATGAGCCCTCTGAGGACCTCGCCGCAACGGCAGCCGCCCATATCTTCCTTTACCACAGGGGCCTTGGCCAATACATCCTCGTATACCTTTCTTGCGTCGTGAGATGCGAACTCAGGTCTCAGCTCTAGAGCGCTCTTCGGTATGACTGGGAACCCTCTCCAATTTCGGTCAACGGGATAAAAGACCTCGTCCAGCATCTTGATCGCTGTTGGATTTCCTTCAGGTCTAACGACCCTCGTATACTCATTCTCCACCTCGGCCCTACCTTCCACATGCTGCTTGGCGATCATGTAGACCGTCACCATGAGGTCCAAAGGTTCGAACCCCCCTATGACCTGGGGCACTTTCAGCTCCCTTGAGAACCTCTTGAAGGGCCCGATGCCGATGATCGTGGCCACGTGGCCGGGCTGGATGAGCCCGTCTATACGGACCTCGCCCATAGTGAACAAGGCATCAAGGGCCGGTGGCAGTATGCGATGACAGCTCAGCACGCTGAAGTTCTCAGGAGGGCTGTCCAGAAGGACCGCCGCGGTGGTGGGGCTGGTCGTCTCAAAACCGATGGCCATGAAAACGACCTTTTCAACCTCTTCGGCCACCTTCACCGCGTCGCTCGAAGAGTAAACGACCCTGACGTCGGCACCTTCGGCCTTGGCATCTGCCAACGACCCTATCGGGGTGGGCACGGTGAGCATGTCACCGAAGACGGTTATCGTCACTCCGCTCCTTGCCAGAGTGATCGCCTCGACGATCTCTTTCGTGGTGGTGACGCACACAGGACAACCAGGTCCCTGCCTTATCGTGATCCCGACCTCCTTGAGCATCTCCTCGAGACCGAACTTCACCAGAGTGTCCTGGTGCGTGCCACATACATGCATGATGCTGAGATCGACCTTCATCGCCCTTATGGCCTCGATGATCTTTTGAGCCGTCGCCTCTTCCCTGAACCTGAACATCAGTCGCTCACCACCTTGACCGAGGTCACCCTGCAGCTCTTCCCTTTCAGAACCTCCACATTGGAGCCACATCTAGGACAGGAAAGCTTGGGGACGCTCACATGAAATGAATCGTCGGAAAGATGTTCTACTGGACCTGAATAACCGCAGGATCCGCATTTGACCTCGACCGGCTCATCATTTATAACGAGCAGGGACCCCTCCAGGTCCGTGCCTCGGGTAAGTACCTCATAGGCGAACTCCAACTGTTCCCTCCCAAGATATGTTAGCTCCCCTACGACAAGGACCAGCTCTTCGACCTTGTCGTATTCATGAGATTCAAGCTCCTTCCTTACGCCCTCGAGAATGCTGGCCATGACCGAAACTTCGTGCATTCGAAGAGCAATCACAGGTCCATATATATTATCTATCGCAGAAAGGCCGAAGAGACCGGTGAAATTCTTTGATCTCTTTGATAAGGAACAAATATCCAGGTGAACATAACGTGATGACCTTGCATGAACGCAGATGAAGGTAAGGACCGTAGCGAGAGGACGCTAGAGTCCATCTTGGAAGGTAAAAAGTTGGACGCCTATGCAGAGCATTGCACAAAAAAAATGCATGTCTGTGCTCTGTGCGGGACCATCGGATATGTGAAAAAACCGATGAAGCCGATAGGGAACAAATGGTTCTGTATCGATTGCCTCAGGGAGCTAAAGGAGGTATTGGACACATTGCCACATTGGGAGGCGGAGATCCAGATAGGAAAAGAGATGAGCAAGAAGGTCGACGAGACGCTTGGCGTTTAATCGTTCAGGCCCATCACTTTGCGGCCGTGTTCACAACCCCTGACCAGCATACATCCTGAACATTTGGGGTTCCGTGGAAGACATGTTTTTTGGCCAAACCGGACAAGAGCGCTGTTGATATCACACCAGAGCGGCCTAGGGACGATGCGCTTAAGCTCCATCTCGGTCTCATCAGGATGTTCTGTCCTTACCCATCCTAACCTGTTCGAAATGCGATGAACGTGAATATCCACACATAGCCCGTCCTGACCGAACCCGTAAGATAATACACAATTGGCCGTCTTTCTTCCGACCATAGGTAATGTCAAAAGGTCCTCCATACTGCTCGGTACCTGACCGTCGAACCTCTTGACAAGCTCGATGCATATGCTCTTGATCCCTCTTGCCTTGACCTTATAGAACCCTGAGGGGCGCACAAGCTCCTCGATTGTGCTGATATCCGCCTCAGCTATTTCCTTCGGCCCATCGAACCTTGAGAAAAGCTGCTTCGCGGCCCGATAGGTATTGATGTCCTTCGTCCGATGTGAGAGGACGGTCGCTATCAGCACATGGAAAGGGTCCATTGGCCATTCAGGGTCATGGATCCCGTCGGTACCAGGAAATGCCCCGCCTTCGATGTCCTTCTCGATCAATTTGAGGTCCGACCTTATTTTTGCCGCTGTTTCTCCAACCACTCCTTAGCCTCCCCGACCACATATAGCGAACCTGTGACGAGCACCGCCTGTTCTGGCTCTCGGATCATCAATGCCCTCTCTATTGCTGCCCCCACATCGCTCTCGATGGTCACCTCGTCGCAATAGTTCAACAGTTCCCTTGCGACCGTATCGGCCGGATAAGCCCTTTTTGTCCTCGGAGATGTGGCCACCGCCTTCGTGGCCAAGCTTCCAAAGGTCTTGCAGATCCCTTCAAGGTCCTTGTCGTTCAGGACACCGATGACCAACACCCATCCTCCTTTATGGAGCTCCTTAAGCTCATCGGCTACGACCTTCGCCCCGTCCGGGGTATGGCTCACGTCGAATATCACCCTCGGGGACCATGAGGCGACCTCGATCCTGCCCGGCCATTGTACCTTTGACAATCCTTTTACTATCGCTATCTCATCTATCCGGCCGACCTTTGACAGGGCCTCAATGGCGCACTCACAGGCCATCGCGACATTGCTCGCTTGGAAACCTCCGATCAACGGGACCTTTACGGTCTTATCTAAGGAGCCAAGCTTCACCTCTATACCTTCCCATCCTTTGCCGATCAATTTGAAATCGATGTCCCTTCCAGCGACGAGCAGGGGGGCGGAGCGGTCCCTCGCTATCGCATCGATCACCCTGAGGGCTGTTTCGTCCTCCTCTGCCGTGATGACCGTTACCCCTTCTTTAATTATACCGGCCTTCTCATAGGCAATCTTGGCCAACGTGTCCCCAAGGAAATGGGTGTGCTCCAAGCTTATCCGAGTGATCACGGTACAATCAGGATTGACCACATTGGTCGCATCCAATCTTCCCCCCATCCCGACCTCTAGGACCGCCATCTGGACCCCTTTTTTTCTGAAATATAGAAAGGCGACCGCCGTAGTGACCTCGAAGAATGTGAGTCTCCTTCCTTTTGGGAAATCCGGTCTTTCGATGGTCTCCCTCACCACCTTGACCAGCTCAGCGACCTCTTCCCTTTTTATCATCTCACCTTGCACTTTGATCCTTTCACAAAAGTCCACGAGATGAGGGGACGTGTAAAGACCGGTTATCAGACCCGTCTCCCTGAATATCGAGTCCAACATGGCGCAGACAGAACCTTTCCCATTCGTGCCAGCTATATGTACACATCTGAAAGACCTCTCAGGGTTGCCCAGCGCTGTGAGGACCTCTCTCATCCTTTCGAGCCCGAGCTTTATTCCCATGTTCTCCAATGAAAAAAGCCATTCGATCGTTTCTTCATAGCTCATCCTGTCATCCTCTCAACGCATCAGGGTCGGTCCTTTCGACCCATGTCCTTAGGTCCATCCCTTGTCTCTTTGCCATGGACCTCATGACCTTCATCACACCCGAACCGTATTGGGCCGCCTTCTTCTTCCTATCGGCCTCTTCGATCAAGCCCAGCGACCTTGCAACATGCCTGAGCGCGACCTTCCTTTCACCACCATGGATAACAAGGTCCATTGGCAGATCTGAGGAGGCCTCGACGACGGATGGGTCGAGGAAGGGATGGCGCAGGTCCTTTCCAAACTTAGAGGCGATCGCCTTTTCCATTGGCGACCCGTGCTCGATGAGCGCAGCTATGTCCCTGCGCATCTCTTCGCGGAGCAGACCACGGTCCATCCTCACATATCGGTCGTATCCCCCAAAAAGTTCGTCGGCCCCCTGACCGCTGGTCAAAATGCCTTCCTTGGCCGTCGTGGCCACCATGAGCAACGGGACCTCAAATGAGATGGTCAAAGGACCGATGTCCTTGACCATCCCTTTTAAGAGCTTGATGGCCTTGACCACATCATCTTCACATAGCACTATGCCCTTCCATTCCATGTCCAGGCGATTGGCCGTCGATTCAGCGACCTTGAGGTCATAAGACCCTTCCATCCCGACCGTGTAAAGCGATGCTTTAGAGCATCTGTTGGCAAGGACGGCTATGACGCAACTGTCGATCCCTCCAGAGAACAAGACGCCGACATCCCTTCCTCCCAGCATCTTCCGCACAGATTCGTCCAGGGCGACCAGAATCTTTTCTATATGATTCACGGCCAGTAATTGGTGTGACCCGCTAATAAGGATGTTCAAACCACAATCATACTTTGACGGGCTAGAAAGTGTTATCTCATTGAGATGTGGATTCGCATCTGATGGACAACGTAACCCGGATAGGCGTTTCGATCGAGCCGGATCTACTAAGCTTGTTCGATGAGATGATCGAGAAGAAAGGTTATGGTACCAGGTCCGAGGCGATCAGGGACCTCATCAGGGATGCGTTGACCGACAGGGTGGTCCAGGATGAAGATGCGAATGTCTGTGGGACCATCACCCTTATATATAATCATCACAAGGGAGATGTAAAAGAAAAATTGACAGACATCCAGCATCAAAACCACAACCTCATTTCGTCATCAATCCATATTCATCTGGACCTGGAGCGGTGCCTAGAGGTCTTGATAGTCTCTGGGAAGGTCAGGGACATTAAGCGATTGGCCGACACGTTGGGAAGCGTAAGGGGTGTCCAAAATGGAATACCTGTGATGCTTTCTGGGGAGATCACGGAGCATCGCCATTTCGAGGACGTCCATGATCACGAGGGCATCCATACACATCACGATGATTGAATCCCAATCCGTTAAATAAACGAAAACTCTTGAAGCGAGACCGATGAAGAGGCTTATCATATCGGAGAAATCCGATGCTGCCGCCAGGATCGCTTTCATTTTATCAGGGGGCACCATGAAGCGAAAGAAGCTGCATGGGGTCCAGGTCTTCGAGTTTGAACGGGACGGTGATCAGTATTATGTTCTGGGCTTGAGGGGGCATGTGATAGAGCTCGATTATTCTGAAGAGTTCAACGATTGGAGCAAGGTGGACCCAAAGACCCTCGTCTATGTCGAACCTGAGAAACGTGTCACGGCCAGCAACATCGTAAATGCAATGAAGGAGCTCGCCGGTGATGTAGACCAGATCATCATCGCGACCGATTTTGACAGGGAGGGGGAGCTGATCGGATTAGAGGCGGTCAAGCTCTTGGATTTTGACATGTCGGATGTCAAACGGGCAAGGTTCTCAGCCTTCACAAAGGCAGAGATCGAGAAGGCATTCAAGGAGCTTACATTACCTGACCATCGCCTTGCCGAATCAGCGGAGTGCAGGCAGGTCGTGGACCTTGCCTGGGGGGCCGCGCTGACGAGGTTCATTTCCCTCGCATCGGGACAGATGGGCAATAATTTTCTGTCCGTCGGCAGGGTGCAAAGCCCTACGTTGAGCCTTATCGTGGACAGGGACCGGGAGATCAGGAACTTTGTCCCGACACCATATTGGAACGTGACCGCCACTTTCAGGAAGGACGGAGAGTTTTTGGGAGGTCACGCAGGGAATCCGTTCTGGAAAGAGGACGAGGCGACGGAGGTTTTTGGAAAGGTCAACGACGCCAGGCAGGGGACGGTCACAAGTTATAAGCTTGAGACCAAGGAAGAATACCCCATACCACCGTTCAACACGACGATGTTCTTGGCCGAGGCGAACAAGCTAGGCATCGGTGCAAGCCTTGCCATGAAGATAGCTGAAGACCTCTATACCTCTGGGTTCATATCCTACCCAAGGACAGACAATACCGTCTATCCTCGTTCCCTTTCGCTCAAGTTCATCCTTGAAAAGCTTAAAGAATCAGACCTGAGAGAAGAGGCGGAAGAGCTCCTCAAACAGTCCCAGATCAGGGCATCAAGGGGCAAGATAGAGACCACCGACCATCCGCCTATCTACCCCACCGAGCCTGCGACCAAGAAACAGCTCAAAGGGGACAAATGGGTGGTCTATGAGCTTATAGCAAGAAGGTTCCTGGCCACGGTCGCTCCCCCCGCGAGGTCTGAAACAAAGGATGTCGTCATCGAGGTGGAGAAGGAACCATTCAATGTCAAAGGGTATCGTGTGATCGACCCCGGCTGGCGAAAATACTATCCATACATCAGGATAGGCGAGGCGCTCGTACCGGACATGATGATCGGGGACGCTGTGGAGGTCTGTAATTGTAACATAGAGCAGAAGGAGACCCGTCCTCCTACAAGGTATACCCAAGGAACCCTGCTCCAAGAGATGGAACGGTTGGGCCTGGGCACAAAGAGCACCAGGCATGAGATAATCCAAAAGCTGTATGACAGGAAGTATGCGACCGGGAATGACCTGGTCCCGACCCAAAGCGGGATCGCGGTCATCGAAGCCTTGGAAAAACATGCGAAGGTCATAACAGAGAGCAAGATGACCGCGCATCTTGAGCAGGACATGGATGACATAGCAAATGGTAAAACGACGGTCGGAGAGGTCGTGGAAGAATCACAGGATATGCTCTCGGACGTGCTCGACATAATGGAGAGGCATAAGAAAGAGATCGGTGATGATATAAGGTCCGCCTTGGCCGAGCAGCACAATCTTGGTAAATGCCCGGACTGTGGTGGCGACCTGAGGGTCATAAGGACGAAAAAGGGCTCCGAGTTCATAGGTTGTATGAACTATCCAACATGCGAAAGGACGTTCAGGAAACCGTCAGGGGCCCTGGTCCAGCCTACCCAACAGCTATGCGAGAAATGTAAACTTCCGATGATCAAGGTCATCCGACGTGGAAGTCCTATGAAGGTCGTGTGCATAGACCCGGAATGCGAATCGAACAAGGATATGGACATAGTTGGAAAGTGTCCTGAGTGCGGAAAAGACCTGAAATTGTTGCATTCGAGGGCGGGGAAGAGGTTCCTGGGGTGCTCGGGATATCCTGATTGTAAGCGTACCTATCCACTGCCACAATATGGCTCAATAATTCCCACAGGGGAGACATGCCCCATCTGCAATGCCCCTCTGTTCAGCATGAAGGGGAAAGGAGGATGGAAGTTCTGCCCAAATATGGACTGCAAGGAGAACAAGAGACCGAAGACCTTGGACACGAAGTTGGTCAATATAGAGGAAGATGATGGGGGGGCGAAGAAGGACGTGTCCCTAAAGAAAGCGGCATCAAAGAAGAAGGCCATCGTAAAAGGAAAGGAAAAAGATGAGGTGGCATCCAAAAAGAAAGGCTCTGGAATTAAGACAGTTAAGAAAAAGACGGTGAAAAGGACCGAATGAGACGCCGCACCTCAATCGATGGATATCAACTTTGGCTTTTCACACCTTTCTCCCTTTTTGGAAAGGTCCAATATCTCGACCTTCGAATCAGGACCAAAGGCCCTAGGGGCTTCCTTCTCGACGATCTTGACCAAGGCCTCCTTCGGAAGCCCATATTGGAGTATATTTATTATCAACCTGAGGTCCTTTGATGGCTTATCCAATCCGCCCGAGCACCTTGGTTTTGCATCAGGCGAGACGACGCTGCACGCAAGGAAGGTATCTGGTCCGGTCTCAGCGACGCATTTGATGTGACCAATGAGCCTTGTCCCTTCTTTTACACAGTCATCTGCGATCTTGCTGAGCAATCTTTCAATAAGGCTCTTGATCTCATCTGGCAAGACTTCTTTCCTAAAATCGACGGTGACCTCGGCTGCGTGAGCAGAGAAATCATCGGCCATCATCTTGCATCACCATCGCCTCAACCACTTCTTCCAGATTGGTCCCTGCAGTAGCGGACGCCAGGATCACTGCCTTCTTATATCCTAACATTTCAAGGTTCTTCCGCACCTCCTCAACGGCTGACGCGGAGGCTTCATCGATCTTGTTGATCAAGATCACATCTGCGGACCTTAATTGGTTCTTCAGGGGGTTGGCCAATGCCTTCATTATCATTGGGAACCTCACCGCGTCCACCACTACGAATATCTTCAATCGGCCCAAAGGACCCCTGTATAATTTCATTGTGTCCACAATGTTCGATGGGTCGGCGATCCCAGTAGGCTCGACGATGACAAGGTCTGGTGAGAACTTATCAGCTACCGTCCTCACGGTTTCAAGAAAATCGGATCCCAGGGTGCAACATATGCACCCGCTCGGCATCTCGGTGACCGAAAGCCCGTATTTTTCCATCACCTTGCCGTCTATTCCGATGTTACCAAAATCATTGACGATTATGACGACCTTCTTTTTCGTCGTCTCGATGACCTTTCCGATCGTCGAGAGTATCATCGTTGTCTTGCCTGAACCTAAGAATCCAGATATCACGATCATGTCCATTGGTTCACCAGTCAGAGTTGGACGTTGCTATTCAACGGCGCGTATAAATAATTAAGGAGTTACGGTGACGGGATCCACCTCATTCCAAGCTTTCCTGCATCCCGTAGTAATCATTGTCCAGTTCTTCCTTTTCTCTTGCGATTCTCATGCTACGGCACCGACGGCATTCAATGACCTTTCCCAGGTCTTTCTTGGTCCGAAGAACCGACCTGTCGATCTCGGCGATGGCCCCGCATCGGCAGAGCACCTTGGCAGGCCTGGTAATTCCGAAGACCATCAGTTCGTCTATCACTTTGGAACGCATCAGGGACCTCTGATCTGATCCCATGTCATCTTCTTTCAATTTCAGCTCAAGGCACGGTTCAAGCTCCCGAATGATCGATTCGCAGAGCATAGCTTGCGCTGATTGATTGTGAACCAATAGATCCCTCCCCGCCTAAAAAGAAAAGCTCGCCGGCAACAACCCCCAAGCTACTGCCTTAACTGATGCTTTCTTTCTCAGCAAAAAAACACTATTCCGTGCTGAATATTTAACATTATGTCTAGTGTTCACTGTTTATCCAGATGCCCAAATTTGTACCATTTTTTATATGAAAAATTCTGCTTAGACTCAACGCCCTATAGGGAAATAAAAAAGGACACCTAGATATTTTTAATTTAAAAACCCGAATTCCATGGCCATCTTGAATTTTTATTGATAATTATATAGACAAATACCAAGATAGAAGAGAACGGTCGTCAGGTCCTGTGGTCAGGACGGCTCAGATATCCTTTATCGTCGTGAAGGATGCCATCGTCAAGGTCTTGCCCACTCCTGGAATGGCCCTCAACTTATCAATGACCAATGAACCGATGCTCTCCATGGACCTTCCCCTCACCTTTATGATTATATCGTGCTCCCCAGAAATAAGGTGGACCTCTTGAACGCCCTCGAGCATGGCTATCCTTTGCGCTACCTCCCTTTGCGACACTGAGCTGTTCGGAAGGAAGGAGACGAGGATGAAGGCTGTGACCGGTTCGCCAAGCTTTATATAATCTGGCAATACCGTGAATCCCTTTATGATGCCCCTGTCGAGCATCCTTTTTATCCTTTCATGGACCGTGGCCCTCGGAATGTTCAGGTCCTTGGCTATGGCCTTTGTGCTCCTTCTGGCATCTTTCATCAGCTCTGCCAGGATGGCCATGTCTTTTTCATCTAGCGCTGTCGTCATCTTTCCCCCTCATGACCATCAGGCCCGTCGATCCTGACATCCACCTGGATACCTGCCTTGACGCTTTGAGTGACTATGCAAAAGTCCTCGAACATCTCCTTGCACTTTTCCAATTTAGATGGGTCTGATACCTTGGGATGCATCTCGACAGAGATGTTGGTTATCCTCAACCTACCTCTCTCATTACGGGCGAGCGTCGTGGAGACCTCAGCGGACAATGAGAGCATCTCTGCCCTGTGCCTTCTCACACAATATGTCAGACTGGCGCATAGGCAGTTGCCGACCGCCGCGGCGAGGAGCTTACCTGCATTGGGATGGTCACCTCCGCCGAGCGGCTCTGGCTCATCCATCATGATCTCTCCTTCCTTGACATTATGGAAGTTTACCCTGAATTTGTAATCTTTCACAAGCTCAATTCCCGTCAGGAACTCCCCCTCTTCCATTGTCATCCTCCCGCCAGCCCTTGCAATGTTCTCAATTGTTGAATTACCCTGTCTCTGATATCTGAGGCAGATTCTTCAGATACGACCCTTCGACCTCTCTCAAGCAGTTTCACCTCGAAGAGCTCCATCTTAGTCCCGCAGCGATGACATATAGGGGCTTCCATCCCTTCCGTTCTGGCGCTGTATTCTAGACATTTGTTACAACGGAACGTTCTCTTACTTCCTGAGCACTTGCCGCGTTTTGAGAGGGGATGGCCTGCCTTCTCTACTATGTCCATCGAGAAATCGATGGTCGGTGCGTTCGATATGCTCGTGCCTATCCCGAAACCATCGGCACCTGCCTTTACCAATCTTGGGAGGTCGGTGTCCGATAGGCCACCCGACACGAAGATCCTCACATGACCATACCCTCTTAGGTCCATCTCCCACCTCACCTCCCTGATTATATCGGCCAGGTCACCTCTCCTAGAACCAGGTGTGTCAAGTCTTACTGCATAGAGGTCCTTGACAGACTCACAGGCGATCATAGCCTCGGCCTTTTCATCTGAGAATGTGTCGATGAGGGCCACCCTTCTCACTTTACCATCGATGAGCTCGTCAAATGCCTCGAAAGCTTTTCTCTGGTCCCCCATCATTAAGACCAGCGCATGTGGCATTGTCCCTGTCGGGTCCTTCCTGATCGTTTCCCCACCGATGATGGAGGACACGCTGTCACATCCACCTATATATGAAGATCGATCTATGACCGGGGCCAGCGCGGGATGCATCCTTCGTACCCCAAAGGACATGACCGTCCTGAAACCTGAGGCCAGCTTGCATCTTGCAGACATAGTTGCGACCCCTGAGCTATAACATATGAAACCTAATGCTGGAGTTTCAAAGGGGCAATATTCGCCATATGAACCTTCGATCCTTAAGATCGGTGTCCTGATGCCCTCTTGGGTCCTGGCCTTGAACACGCTCCCTTCTGGAATGCCCCAAAGGTCGATGTCCTTTCCCTCGAGGAGGCGTATGACCTCCTCAGTCCCGCACAGCACCCCCCATTCCCATCCATCAGGCAATCCGCCGACAGTGAACTCGGAGACCGTATCGACCCCGAGGAGACCCTTCTTCTCAAGCACTTTCAATGTGTGCTCGAAATAAATGTCAGTGGTGCGGCCTTCCGCCACCTCCCTGTCGGTTGCCGCGAAGAACTTCACCAGAGCATCTCCCCCTTTTTTCGCAGAACATCTTGGATGATAATCAAATGTTCGTTTAACAAGGATGAAATGATATGGCGATGGCGCCTATCATCGCAGCATCCATTTCCAGTTGGAGACATGGCCTTAATTATTACCCTTGAAGGCATCCTTTCCTAGGAACCTGGCACTGCTTCCAAGGTTCTCCTCTATGCGTAGAAGCCTGTTGTACTTAGATGTCCTTTCCCCCCTTGCCGGGGCACCGGTCTTGAGCTGTCCGCACTCAAGGGCGACCGCTATGTCCGCGATGGTGCTGTCCTCGCTCTCTCCAGACCGATGGCTCACCATAACATTGTATCCAGACTCGAATGAGAGCTCGGCTGCATGAACGGCCTCGGTCACCGTACCTATCTGGTTGACCTTTAACAATGTCGCATTTCCAGCTTTTGCATCGATCGCCATCCTGATCCTCTTCGGATTGGTCACGAAAATGTCATCGCCGACGATCTGGACCTTCTTTCCTACCCTCTTGGTGAGCTCGGACATGGTATCGAACGCCTCCTCCTCGAAGGGGTCCTCCAAGCTGATCAATGGATAATCGCTGATTAGCCCCTGATAATAATCGATCATCTCTTCAGGAGACCTTTTCTTGCCATCTACCTCGTACAAACCTTTATCATAAAACTCGGACGCAGCTGGGTCCAAGGCGAGATAAACATCCTTTCCCGGTTTGTAACCAGCTTCCTCAATTGCTTTCAGGAGCATGTCCATCGCCTCACGGGATGTTCTCAAAGGCGGGGCGAACCCCCCCTCATCCCCTACGTTGATGGCCATTGGGCCATACGACCTCCTTAGGACGTTTTTAAGGGAGTGGTATACCTCCACCCCCGTCCTGAGCGCCTCGGAGAAAGACCTCATACCGCAAGGGACTATCATGAATTCCTGGAATTTGAGATCGGACCCGGCATGCTTTCCTCCGTTGATGACGTTCATGCACGGTACAGGAAGTACATTGGAGTTCATACACAAGAACTCATGAAGCTCTACTCCTTCAACCAGAGCTCCTGCCTTTGCGGCGGCGAACGAGACCGCCGTCATCGCATTACCGCCGAGCCTCGATTTGTTCTCAGTGCCGTCCAGATCGATCATCGCCTGATCTATTAGAGCAAGTTTTCTCACATCCATCCCGATGAGCTTGGGCGCTATCTTCGTCCGGACGTTCTCCACCGCCTGAGTGACGCCTTTCCCTCCGTATCTCCTTCCGCCGTCCCTGACTTCCATCGCCTCGTGGATGCCTGTGGAGGCCCCAGATGGGGCTATCGCCGTGACCTTCAATCCTGATGTCCAGATTTCCGCCTCGACCGTCGGATTTCCTCGTGAATCTAGGACCTCCCTTGCCCAAACCTTGGTGATCTTGCTACCGGTCATCTAGTGCACTATCCTATTAGGAACCAAAAGACGAATCAATAGAAATATCATTTGTTCAAAGAAGACCCCGGTGCCAGGTCGTCAATTATCTCCATGTTCCTCTCTAAGAGCGCCATCTCTTTTGTATGGAGCGTCCTGGGATCAATGGATATTATCAATCGAGAGCGGTTCTCCATGGCCGCATCCGTGATGTTGTGGAGCATCCTAAGTACCCTTTCGAAATCGTTGTTTACTATCAAGAACTCGATGCCATCCAAAAGCACAACAGAATCGCCTGACTTCTCAATGAACCGCGTTATGGTCTCACCGAGGATACCGATGTTCGTAGGGTTGATGTAGACCTTCCCTAACTGGTTCGTCAGCCAGATTATAGGTGTCTTCTCAAGCCCCCAATCTTTCCTTATCACAGATGGGTGCTGCCTTGTGACACATAGACCTTGGATATCATGGGTGACCTGGTCCACGAAGATCTCAAAAGATTTCTTAGGTTTGACCTCCTTGACAAGATAGGCATATCCCCTCTTCAGCTCGTAGATCTTCTTCGAACGTCTGATCATTTCCTTCGATCCGAACGTGTGGATCTCCTCTGGTCTCGGCCCTCTCTTGAAGAATTTCGAAAGTCCGCCTATCTTCTTAGGTGCCTGTTCTGGCGGAAGGGATGTCTGCCCCTCTCCCGGTGTCGAGAGGGCCTCTTTGAGCCTTGCCTCGAGCTCTGCATTGTTAAAGGGCTTCCTGATGTACCCGTCGATGACGTCCTGGAGCCCAAAGATATCTGTGTCGACCTCTATCGCAGAGGTGAGCATTATGATCTTGATCTTCTCCGTCAATCCTTTTTCCTTCAGTCGGCGCAGGACTGTATAACCATCCAGATCGGGCATGTTCACATCGAGGAGAATTAGGTCGGGCTCATCGCTCTCGATCCTTGCCAAGGCCTCTATACCTCCTGACGCTGAAAGCGGAACGAAACCTGCGGCCGTTATTATCTCTGAGACGATCTCTATGATCGCCTGGTTATCGTCAACGATAAGGACCTTCTTCAGCTTGTTCACCACGCCATCTATGGTCGTTTCAAAAGTAAACCCCTGGTGTCCTTAAAAAGGTATCTAAGATGATATCAGAGAAAATATTCTGGGTCTCCCACTTGATGATGCTGAAAAAATTAAAATCGATTTGAGAGAAGGCTCATGCCTTCCTGCTTTCCTTCGACTTCTGGCGAAGGTGATCGTATCCGCATTTCCTGCAGCGGGTTGCCTTTGCCGCGTTGCGTGCGTAGCAGTTCATGCAGATCATTTTGTTAAGAAGCCTTGCATCGGCCTCCTTGAAGCGTGCCATGTGATACCTCTCGGTTGGAAACTAGGAAGCAGTATTTAATCATTCTCCATCATGACCGTGATCTGAGGGCCTATCCCTTACTTACTCCCGACCAATACCAGATATGCTAATAGCGATTCGAGCTGTATCCTTTCATTACTGCCTTCCACTATGCGGAACTCCACCTCTCCGGTCTTATCGATCAATTTTACCTTCTCTTCATCTGGGATGCTCAGGTCAAAGAAACCCTTGTGGATCTGCTTGATGATATCTGATCCGCTCAGACCATAGTTCAGGAGGATATCGTCCAAAAGGGCCCTCGCCTCGACGAAGTTACCTTGTAATGCGGTCTCAAGCATCTTGATGATCTCTTCCGGTCTAGCGTTACCGCTTGTCTGGTACACCACGTCGAGCGTTATCTCCCTCTCTGAGGCCGCGGCGACCTGCAAAGAGTTTACCGCCTTCCTCATATCCCCCTCACCGACATGAACAAGAGCGTCAAGGGCATCATCGCTAACTTTGATCCCCTCGCTCTCCGCGATCTTCCTGAGATACATCTTTACATCGTCCGCCTTGACGGGCCTGAACCTGAATACCGCACACCTGGATTGTATGGGCTCAATTATCTTTGAGGAGTAATTGCATGATAGAATGAAGCGGCAGTTGGTACTATATCTCTCCATCGTCCTTCTGAGCGCCGCTTGGGCATCGGGGGTCAGGGCATCAGCTTCATCCAGGAATATTATTTTAAAGGATGCTCCTCCTAACGGTGACGTCCTTGCGAACTCTTTGATCTTCCCCCTTACCACATCTATGCCCCTTTCGTCCGAGGCGTTCAGCTCCACGAAGTTATCTCTCCAAGCTTCTTTATAGAGTTCACGTGCCAGGGCGAGCGCGGATGTCGTTTTTCCCGTGCCAGCGGGTCCAGCGAACATGAGATGCGGAAGATTCCCAGACCGCGCATATGATTTGAGCCTATTGACTATCTCGGGCTGTCCGATGATGTCTTCCAGCTTCTTCGGCCTGTATTTCTCTATCCAAATCTCCTGCATTAGCTCCAACCCGGGCTGATTAATGGATGTTACCGCAATATACTTTTCTCATTCTATGATGTTATGAATGTCATACTCCCTTACACCTTCTTCATCTTAATCCGGTCCCCCTTGCCGAGAGCACGAGAATATTATTAAAATGAGCTGCCATCCTCTGTCGTGGTCAAGTGCAACAAGTGCCTCTCCGAGGCGGTCACGTACATCAGATATAATGGCACCCACCTTTGCCATAAACATTTTAATGAATATGTCGTGGGGCGGGTAAAGAAGGAAATACGGTCCCAGCTGACGATATCTGGACCAGTCAAGATCGCCGTAGGCATCTCTGGCGGAAAGGACAGCGCTGTGGCCCTTGAGCTAATTTTTAAAATATTGGGCGAGAGAAGGGATGTAAAAATTGAGGCAATCACCGTTGACGAGGGGATTGCAGGGTATAGGCCAAGGACCATCCTGATGGCCAAGGCTCAGACCTCCAGGTTGAATGTGCCACACCATATAGTTACCTTTAGGGAGGTGGTCGGTGCTGACCTTGATGAAATTGTCGGGATGGGAGAGAAGAGGATGGCCTGTTCTTATTGCGGTGTTTTCAGAAGAAGATGTTTGAACATAAAGGCCAGGGAGATCGGGGCCTCGTTCCTCGCTACTGGTCACAACCTTGACGATACGGCACAGTCCATATTGATGAACTTCATGAGGGGAGATGTCGAGAGGTTGGCAAGGATGGGGCCCCACATCAAAGTGCAGCCCGGACTGATACCGCGCCTAGAGCCTCTGAGGTCGGTGCCTGAAGGCGAGACGATGCTATTTGCCATGATCAACGATCTAGAGCATGCTGATGATGTGTGCCCATACGCAGGATCTGCGCTCAGGAACGAGTTCAGGGAGATCATAGATTCGATGGAGAGCAGGCACCCTGGCACAAGGCACAGCATTGTTGCAAGCTATGACTCGGTCAGGACGTGCCTGACAGAAAAATATCCACAGCCGTCGCTCCGTATGTGCTCGTGTGGTGAGCCGACATGCAACGTGAAGTGCATGGCGTGTGAGATGCTCGATAAATTGAACAAAGGAAGGGGTTTGTAAAAAAAAGGTTCAGAGCAGCTCGTGGAACTTATAGGCCTCTGCTCCAGCTCCTATACAATATTGGACCTTCGTGAAGTTCTTCTTCAAGGCCTTGACGTCGTTCTTGACATGCTCGGGCTTTTCCTTCTTGACGACGACACGGTATATCAGATTGGCGACCTCTTTCATCTCGCTCTCCCTCATCCCGACACGGGTGAGCTCCTGGACGCCCAACCTTATCCCGCTTGGTTTAATGGCGCTGGTGTCGCCAGGCAACATGTTCTTGTTCGTGATTATGTTGGCGCTCTCAAGGTCGATCGATGCCTGATTCCCTCCACCGTGGGCAGCGACATTGACCGCTATCGTGTGCGACTCTGTGAATCCTTTGTGCTCGCATAGCACATCCATGCCCAGCTCGTACAATGCTTGGCCGAGCGCCTTTGCATTCTTGCACACCTGTCTTGCATAGTCATTTCCATAGATCTCCCACTCTGCGAGGGTTATGGCGAGGGCGGCCATGGCGTGGAGGTGATGACTTGACGTTACCCCTGGGAAAACGGCAGAGCTCATTTTCTTTTCCAGCTCTTCGGACATATTGTGGCCGAGAACAATGCCATGGTTCGGTCCTGGGAAGGTCTTATGGGTGGAGGCCGTTAGGATATTCGCCCCTTCGTGCAGAGGGTCCTGGAATTGACCGCCAGCAATAAGACCGAGGACATGGGCCCCATCATACCAGACGGTGCAACCAATCTCCTGGAATGTGTCCTGAAGCTCCTTGAGCGGGGCAGGGAAAAGGAATACTGAGAGCCCGAACTGGGCGACCTTTGGCCTCTGCTCAAGTAGCAGTTTTCTGGCCCCGTCCACGTCGATGACCATGTCCTTTGTGTTGAAAGGGTACGTCACAGTATTGACCCCGCGGAAACCGACGGCCCCGAACTTTGCTGTCGATATGTGGGCCCCATGGTCCAATGAGGTGCAGGTGATGGTCTCTCCCGGCTGGGTAAGGGCGAACAGTGCGGCCATGTTCGCCACGGTTCCAGATATGGGTCTGACGTCTGCAAACCTGCATCTGAAGATCCTTTGTGCCAGTTCAATGCACTTCAATTCTACCTTGTCAACGTAGATATTACCTCGGTAGTAGCGCTTTCCGGGAAGTCCCTCAGCGTAGCGGTCGTGGAAGTCCGAGATCATCATTTCCTTTGCCAGGGGGCTCATGAGGTTCTCTGAGGCGATCAGAGGTATCGACTCTTCGAACCATTTGTTGTGCTCCTTTACCTGTTCCTTAATCCAGAGGGCGTCTTCCATCATTGAATCAGCCAATGGGACATATGGATCCTCCATTTAAATCCTATTGGCCCACTATTTCCGAAGAACCTTCAGGCGATACGGGCCTTGAACTCCTGTATGACAGGTACCGGTCCAGGGTCCACACCGTTCAGAATGGCCAGGTAATAACTTACATGGTCCCCTAAGACTATCCCCGCTATCAGATTTTCTGCATGCGTCATGCCATGGAGAGGTATCACCAACGGGTCTAGACCCGACTCTGTGAACATCTGTATCGTCACCATCGTCATCTTCTCTATCGTTGGGTCCATCTTGCTTGGCAAGATGAATATGGGCTTACATGTCATACATTTTGAGCCTTGAAGCCACCCTACCATCTGATTATGGTTCATCTCAGGGATCTCCCCGCTGAACGCCACCATCTTTGAGTTCTCATTGATCTGGTTCTGCCATCTGATAGCAACGGACCTTATGTTCTTGGGTGCATATATGACTGGGACCGATCCAAATATTCTCTTTGCCAATTTTTTTGCCAAATTTTTCTCGGTGGGAGAGGTAGGGGACATGCGTTCCACGGAGGAGCGGGTGTTCTCAGCGGCCTGTCTGATATCCTTTACAGGGGAATCGGCACCTACCGATTCGAGAATGGACGATGCTGAGCCGAGCAAATAGCCCAACGCCGCCCTGGGCTGAACTCCTTCCGGGACCTTGACATGTGGGACCCCTGCAGATATGGCTCTTTCGAGGAGCTTGCCCCCTGAGGTGATGCAACAAACGATGCATCCTGCTTCGATGCTCCTACCCAAGACATCTAAGGCCTCTTGGGTGTTGCCTGAATAGCTTGTGATCAATGATAATGTGTCAACTCCTGCCCATTTTGGGAGGTCTACGTTCCTATTTATGAACACTGGAATTTTGGACCTTGAGATGAGATAGTCATGGAGCACTTCCGCCGCCATCGCAGACCCTCCAATACCGCTCATACAGACCGAAGATGCGCCTCTCAACCTAGGAATATCATAACCGCTCGCCTCAACAAGGTTTGATATGAAACCTGCGATCTGCTCTGCTGAGCCTGAGGCGTCGATGAGCCGCATCTGCTCTATGTCATCAAGGTCCGATGGCATGAATCCAAATCCTGGTACGCATAAATATGTTTTTCAATCAGAATGCTCAATCCAGAATGTCTATTCTACTAATATATTTGTTACTACCTAAAAGATATTATCCGTAGATTATTCGGACGTTCAGGTGGATCGATGAAGCAGAGCGTGGAGGAGGCCATCAATGATATAAGAGAAGGCAAGATGGTCTTTGTCTATGATTTTGATGAGAGGGAAAGAGAGACGGATATGACGATCGCGTCCGAATTCGTCACACCTGAGGTCATAAGGGAGATGAGGAAGAATGCGGGGGGTCTGATATGTACCACCGCCCACAATGATATAGTCGAAGCCCTGGACCTTCCATTCCTCGCTGATATCTTCAACTGTGCCTCAAAAGACCATCCTGTCTTAAACGGACTAACTCCGAACGATCTTCCTTATGATACCAAGTCGGCATTCGGCGTAACGATAAACCATAGGAAGACCTTCACAGGCATCACTGACATCGACCGGGCGATGACCATCAGTGAGTTCGCTAAGTTCGTGAAAAATGTAGATCATAAAAGACCTGAAGACCTCAGAGAGGAGTTCGGGCATCACTTCAGGGCGCCTGGCCATGTGCATCTTTTGAACGCTTCCAAGAACCTGCTCACAAAGAGGTTCGGTCATACCGAGCTGACGACAGCCCTTATGGTCATGGCAGGTGTAGTTCCATCTGCCACGATATGCGAGATGATGGGTGATGATGGTAGGGCCTTGTCCAAAGATAAGGCAAAGGATTATGCCAAAGAGAAAGGCCTCTGCTTCCTAGAAGGTAAGCAGGTGATCGAGGCTTGGGCAAGATGGGGAAGGGAAAGATGAAGCGCGTGATGGCCTCGGGGGTCTTCGACATATTGCATTCGGGACATCTGCATTATCTTGAAGAGGCCAAGGCCCTGGGGGACGAGCTCGTTGTTGTGGTGGCCACAGATGCGACGGTCCGGAAGAGGAAGCATGAACCGATCATGCCTGAAAAGATGAGGTTGGACCTCGTCAGAGGTCTTAAACCGGTCGACAAGGCTGTGCTTGGAAAGGAGGGGGATATGTTAGATATCGTCCTTGAAATAAGACCGGACATAATCGCAATAGGTTATGACCAGAATTTCGACGAAGACCGCATCAAGAAAGAGCTCGAGATGAGAGGATTGAAGACCGAGGTGGTCCGCCTACCGAAGTTCGAGGATGACCTAAACGGGACAAGGAAGATAATAACAAAGATAATTGAATGGCACAGCAAACAGGTCCGGGGGGGTTCGATGTGAGGACGATAGGGGTCGTAGACACGACGTTCGCCCGAATAGATATGGGAGCGGCCGCGATCGATGAGCTGAAAAAGACTGGTACGGGGTTCAAGATTATAAGGAGGACCGTCCCTGGGATAAAGGACCTGCCTGTCGCATCAAAGAAGCTGATCGAAGAGGAAGGTTGTGACATTGTAATAGCCCTTGGAATGCCTGGGTCCAAGGCCGTAGATAAGACCTGCGCACATGAGGCCTCTACGGGTCTCATCAAGGCACAGTTGATGACGAACCGTCATATCATCGAGGTGTTCGTCCATGAGGATGAGGCACAGGATGAGAAAGAACTTGCCTGGCTGATGGAACGTAGATCAAGGGAGCATGCCATTAACGCCTATAATCTGCTGTTCCGGCCAGAGGAGCTGGTTAAGAAGGCGGGCAAAGGACTTAGACAGGGATACGAGGACGTCGGTACGATAAAGGAGAAGTGATGAGAGATGAAAAAGTACAATATCGGAATTGTGGTTTCGGAATTCAATTTTGACATAACATCGATGATGCTCGAGAGGGCAAAGGCCCATGCGGCATTCCTAGAGGTGAACATAAGCAAGGTAATTCATGTACCAGGTGTGTTCGACATGCCCCTTGCCGTGAAGAAGATGTGCGAGGATAAGAGCATCGATGGCGTGGTCACGCTAGGATGTGTCATCGAGGGCGAGACCGAGCACGATGACATAGTGATAACCAATGCCGCAAGGAAGATAGCAGACCTAGCTGTCGAATATGATAAACCTGTGTCGCTAGGTATCACAGGACCTGGGATGACAAGGTTGCAGGCCGAGGACAGGATCGAGAAGGGTCGCGATGCGGTCGAGAGCGTCGTCAAGATGTTGAAGAAGCTAGACCGATGAAAATACGCTGGGGGAGGGTCGTTGCCTCCCCTCAACAAACATCCTTATTAAAAAATCATGAGCTTTGTCTCATGAACGACTCGATCTGGTCAAAAGCGCGTCCGAGCGTCTCCTTATCTGGCAGGTACACAGCCCTGAAGTGTCTCTTACCATAGATCGGACAGAAACCGTCCCCTGGGACCGTCAGCACATGTGCCTTCTGAAGCATGTCTATGACGAATTCTTTGTCAGTCTTCCATCGTCTTCCCTCCCACTTCGGGAACATATAGAATGCCGCCTGAGGCTTCTGAACGCTGAGACCTGGTATCTCGTTTATTCTTTTGCAAGCGAAATCCCTTCGGTCCTTTAGCTTGACCAACATCTGCCTTAGATGGTCCTTTGGGTGTCTCATCGCCTCTATGACCGCCATCTGACATGGTGCGTTGGCAGACAGTCTCAGCCTGAGCTGCCTCTGCACGCCCTCCTTGATCTCATCGAGCTGGCCCGTAGGGTCTCTGAATACAGAGTACCCAAGCCTCCACCCCGGCAGCAGGTCTATCTTTGAGAAACCGTTCGTCAATATCATTGGAACATCCTTTGCCAAGGTCGATGGTGAATGATGTTCCCCCTCGAACGTCATTAGGTCGTAGATCTCATCAGATATGATGAAAAGATTATACTCGGCAGCAAGGTCCGTCATCTGTTTGAGAACCTTGTCGCTATAGACCGCTCCAGTCGGGTTGTTCGGATTGATGATGACCATGTACTTTGTCCGTGGGTTTATCTTCTTCCTTAGGTCGTCAATATCTGGTTGCCAATTCTCTTCCTCGATCGTACGATATGTGACAGGTACCCCGCCGAAGAACCTGGTATACTCCATATATGAAGGATAGGATGGTCCTGGGGCAAGGATTTCATCACCCGGTTCAATTGTCGCAGCTGTTATCATCTGGATAGATTCTGTTACCCCATTGGTCACGATGACGTCCTCTAATTCGATGTCTATCCTGTTCTTCTGCTTCTCTTTCTGAACGATTGCTGCACGAAGCTCAAAATTGCCCTCTGACTCTTCATAGCCATTGTCGCATTTCTCAACGGCCTTGCAGAGGGCGTCACGGACATGTTTCGGGGTCTTGAAGTCATATTTGTTCGGGTCCCCGATGTGCAGTTTTATTACGTCAACGCCCTTCTTCTCCAGCTCTCTCGCTGGCAGAAGCACATCGCGTATGGCGTAACTGATGCCCATCGTACGCTTCGTGGCTTTCATATAAATCCGGCCTTGAATGAATATTCTGGTATATTAGTCATGCACTTTTTGTGTTACGTGCCCAAACGTCCGGGGAAGGTCCTAAGTTTGGTAAGTATGACAATGGTTTAATACATCCTCATTTAGTCGCTCGGACATGGGCATCGTCAGGCTAGGCAAGATGCATCTTCGGTGGTGCAAAAGGTGTAACGTCCCCATCCTAGCGTCGGAGAAGTGTGGTAATTGCGGGACATCCACCGTTCAGGTTGACATGACGCCACCCGGGGATGCCAGGCCAGCTTTCCAACATGACATGGAACTGATAAGGAGGGTCATCGACTCACAGTTCGGAGAAGGTTCTGGAAAGGTTGTCGTGCCCGAAGGCAAGATCGTTGTGCTCAGCAAGGTCCCTGGGCTGGACCGCATGGACGAGGTCATAATCGATGGTGAGGTCATCGGCTCCCTCAGATACGATCTGGGGAAGGGATGGACTTTTGTTTGCAGAATGTCCGCTGCGAGAAAATTGCAGCGGGTGATGAGGAAGGGCATGGTGGTGGCCGATGATGGTGCCATCGCACCACTTTTGAACAATAACAATCTGATGGCCCCAGGTGTCGTGGATGCTTATGAAGGCATTAGAAAAGGTGATGAGGTCATTGTTGTCGACAAAGATCTGATGGCCATAAGCACTGGTACGGCAAGGATGACAACTGAGGAGATGCTCCTTCGAGGAAAGGGCGTGGCAGTCAAGACAAGATGGGCATCCGAACAGAAGATCGACTTTCCATCACCAACTGGACAGACCTGGAATGATGTGATCAAGGCCAATGCCACTACGATGGAAGAACATATCTCAGAGGCCATCAGGTTCATGAAAGAGACCATTGCCAAGAACAAGGTGCCTGCGATAGTCTCTTTCTCAGGTGGAAAGGACAGCCTCGCCTGTCTCCTCCTCGCCATCGATGCAGGTCTGAGATTGCCGGTGCTCTTCCTTAACACTGGACTAGAATTTCCTGAGACGGTCGAATATGTCCATATGATGAAAGAAAAATATGACCTCGATCTCATAGAAGAGAAGGCGCCAAAGAATGCTTTCTTCGGGAATTTTGATTACTTCGGGCCGCCCGGCAGGGATTTCCGATGGTGCTGCAAGACGAACAAGCTCGGGCCTACGGTAAGGGCCATCATGGAGCATTTCCCTGACGGGGTACTATCGTTCATAGGGCAAAGACGTTATGAATCAGAACAGAGGGCCGACAAGCCAAGGGTATGGAAAAATCCATGGACGCCCGGACAGATAGGCGCTTCACCGATACAGAATTGGACATCCCTACATGTCTGGCTTTACATATTCATGAAAAGGGCACCTTACAATCCTTGGTATGAGAGAGGGCTAGACAGGATCGGATGTTATCTGTGCCCAGCGTCCAATCTGGCCGAGATCGAGATGGTGCTCGCAAATGAAGGTCCATTGCGAGATTGGGATTCTAAGCTCAGAGAATATGCGAAAAGTCATGGTATTTCAGAAGGTTGGGTGGACCTCGGACTCTGGAGATGGAGGCGGGTGCCGCCATCGATATTGGATGAGCTGGTCAAGATCGGTTTTTCACCAGATGACCTTAGGCAGAGGAAAGTTCTTCCGGCCGGAGACTCGGTTAAAAAATTGAGGCTCAGGATGGAAGAAGGATTCTCTCCCTGCATGTTAGGTTTCAGCATCGAAGGCGCCTTTAACAGGGAGTTGGATATTGAAAGGGCAGCGAATATATTGAATATGGTGGGAAAGGTCGAGAAGAACATTTCAGAGGGTTGGTGCACCGTCTGCAATATAACGGTCTTTCAAGAGGGCGCCATCATAGCCCGGGGAAAAGAGCAGGAAACCATCAAGGAAAAGGTTGAGACCGTGCGCAGAGTCGTGGTCAAGGCCGAGGAATGCGTCGGATGCGGGGTGTGCGTCGCCAGATGTAAAGAGGGTGCACTCGTTCTGGTCCAGGACAGGATCTCGATAGACGAGGCTAGATGCATCCATTGTAGAAGATGCATAGAGCCGTGTCCTGCGATCAGCTTCGGCGACACCACCTTTGACTTCTGAGCCTTTCATAGTCAGCATAAATAGAAAGGTTAGAAGCTGCCGACGCAGCTCGTTTGCCCCCGCGCTTCAGCGCACGAAGTCTATGTCGTCATCGTCTCTCTGTTGAGGCTGTGGCCTTGGTTGCTGATATTGTTGTCGACCTGGTGTCTGCTGATATTGAGGTTGGGCGGCGTATTGCTGTTTCTGGGCCTGAGCGGGTTGTATCGTCGGTCCGCGCGATGACATTATGTATTGTGACTTGGCGCCTGTGACTATGAGCAGTATCTTTATCGTGCCCTCCAGCTCTGGCTCGATGCTGCATCCCCATATTATCCTGGCTCGCGGAGAGACGCTGTTGGTGACTATCTCGGCCGCCTTTTGAGCCTCGCCCACGGTCATGTCTGGACCGCCGACCACGCGGATGAGCGCACCTCTGGCCTCTTTAAGGTCAACCTCTCCTAGCATCGGAGATGTTAACGCCTCATGAACGGCCGCTTTCACCCGGTCGTCCGCTTCTGTGTTGGCCTCGCCGATTCCAACAAAGGCCACTCCACCTTCGTTCATCACGGTCATGATATCCGCATAATCCAGGTTCACGAGACCAGGCTTCGTTATGATTTCGGTGAGCCCCTTTATTGTCTGCATGAGCACCTCATCGGCGACCTTGAACGCGGCATCCACTGGAAGCTTTGGAACGAGTTCTAGAAGCTTGTCGTTCGGAATGACTATGGTGGTATCACACACCTGACGGAGCTTGTTCAGCCCGGCCAAGGCATTCTCCATTCGAACTGTTCCCTCTGCCTTGAAGGGCATGGTCACAACCCCTATCGTCAGTGCACGGATCTGCGTCTTGGCGATGTTGGCAACATAGTGAGCGGACCCAGTACCTGTGCCCCCGCCCATACCAGCCGTCACAAAGACGATGTTTGCATTGGTCAAGAAGTCACGAATCTCCATATCGTTCTCACGGGCCGACTCCTCTCCTACCTCAGGCTTCGCACCTGCCCCAAGACCACGGGTCCTGGACTTGCCAATGAGGATCTTGCGGGGGGCTCGGACTGTGAGAAGGTGCTTCGCGTCAGTGTTGATGGCGCAAAGTTGGGCCCCTTGGATACCGGCATCGACACATCGATTGATCGTGTTGCAACCACCGCCTCCACACCCTATTATCTTTATACAGACATCCAGCTGAGCGGCGATCCTCAGAAGCTCTTCATCTGTTGTGGAAGGCGTCTGGGGGGCACCGAAGTTCGGTGCAGGTTGCGCATACTGTGGCATTGGCGGCTGTACCGGCTGTGGTTCCGGAGCGGCGTAGGTCGGTTGCGGCTGGGCCTGTTGTGCAGGGGCCGCGGCATTGCTCTGATTCTGGTATTTGCTACCAGCTAAAGCATTCTTAACTAAAGAGCTCGGCATGAGTGCATCCCATTTCGGTGTATTGATATAATCAAATATAAAATTTACGAATAAAAATGAAATCTGGAATAGCTAAGGAACACGAACAATATGATGTCTGACGAGCAGGTAAAAAAATGAAATTATTTTGAAGTGATTATACCTTTCGCCAGCTCCATTGCAAGCTCTGGCCACATGACCGTATATATGCTTGTCGAACCTTCCAATTCCTTATAATACTTCTGATAGATCTCCTCTGAGACCGTTGGCAGAATGGATGATGCGACCTTCAAGAACGAGATGCCGATCATATAGATGGTCAGAAGAGCGGACCTGTCCCCATCTGTCAATCTTCTGATGACGTCCTCGTCATAGTACCACTCGAAGTCCTTGAAAAGAAATTCATGCATACATTCTATGGATTTGACAGGATTACCGGCCAAGTTCTTTGTATTTACAGTCTCTATGACCTGTGCCATCTTGACGATCATCTTCTCATCCTTTACACTGAGGGCTGACATTTCGATGACCGGCCTGGACTTAATGGATTCTTTGATCAGCTGACCTAAGCTTCTAAGTTGGTCCTTGACCTCCATCTCCATAATACGTTGGTCGATGATCTCTTGAGTATAGTCGAACGACCGGGACTTGCTGACCCTCATCGCTGTCTTTAGAGATTCCTCAAAGTTCACCATCGAGACCCCTCTCTTTTGAAGTTCAGGAGCAAGCTTCAACATGTCCGAGATATACTCCTTGAGCGACTCCGTGTTCTTATATCTCCTCTTCACAAACTCCAGACAGGTCCCGATGTCATTGATCGCTTTCATTATCTCCCCATCGAGGAACGTCTGCTTGGACAGGTCCATCAGCATCTCGATGTCTTCGACGGGCATCTCCTTCTCCTTCGCCATCAACATCAACTGATAGGTCTGTTCGAACAGGGTCGGATAAGGGGTGGACGGTGGGCCCCAGATATCAGGAATTATCAATTTTGCCCCCTTCCTCACATTTTTATCTGGGTCTGATAACGATTCTATGATGGATTCCTTGCCTTCGAAACGTTTCGCTATCTCGATGAGGCAGGTGTTGATGCTCTCCCTAACACGCTCGATATCGGAGTCATAGTGCCTTAACAGCATCTGCACGACGGCAAGGTTCTCCTTTTTGGCCAGATTGATGACCTTGTTCTCCATCCTTCTTCGTTCCAAAGCCAAGGGCGAACCTAAAGAATCCACCAATATCAACTCTATCTTGGCGGTCTCCGACCTTTGATGGGGCCATCCCAACTTCAGCGACAGAGGGGCCATCAAGGTATTATGAGGGGCTGGACATAAAATTCTTTTCATATAAGAAACGGGAACGAAGGTCTCGTTCCAGCATTCTTTGGACATTAAATGCCGTCGATAGTTATTTTTATGACGCTCCTCATTTGTTTGGAATATAACGGGGGGAGCAAGACGTCGGAGGTCGCAAAGCTCAACGAAATTGTGACGCAGATCTCGAGGCTGGACAAGGTCGAATCGGTCTTTGCTGCTTCGAGGGCGGGCGTCTTCACTACAGGATCTACCCCCAACATGACCGATCGAGCGATGTTCTCAGCCATTGCTTCAATGATGCTTGGGGCGGCTGAGCAGTTGGGGAGAGAGATGGGGGATGACCTCGATCATGTTCTCCTAGAGCTCAAGAAGTCCAATATGCTGATCATAGGAGCGGGACCAAAGCATATCATCGGCCTCGAGGTTCAGCAGGGGCAGGATGTTAGAGCTGTCCTGATGAAGGTGAAAGAGATGATCGCGAACGGGCAATGATCACATCTTCTTCATCCCGCGACCAAGCCATTCGGTCACAGATTTACTGACATATGCCACTGTGCGTCTCTTTGTCCTGCTGTTGCCATAGACCTCGATGCTCCCAGCGACTATCGCCTCGATGGCCTTTTCGGCAGAGTCGGTCCCTTCTGGGAAAACCGTGTAAGCATCTCCCAATGATTCATTGTTATGTGAATCAGAGCCTGCCACGGCAGGTAAATTCATTTTTTTCGCAAGTCTCATTGCTTTTTTGTTTGATCCAGGGCTCGACCTTGCATTGATCCCTTCGATCGCATCAAAATCATTTCGAAGGACGTTCTCCTCACCCAGACCAGACCAATACCGATATGGATGAGGTGCAACCGCGATACCACCCAGCTCATGGATCTTATCGATTGTCTCAGCGACCCCCATGTCTCTTGGGACAGGTTCGATGATGTTCAAAGCCAGTATATGTCCCTCTGATGAGCTCACCTCTATGCCTGGTATAACGACGAATTCTTTGTCCCCTATTGATAGCGCCTCCTTTCCGCCCTCGGAGCTATTGTGGTCTAGGAACACCGCACCCGAGAAACCCTTGGCCTTGAGTATCCTGACTATGTCCCTGACCGAGTTCTCGCTGTCAGAGGAGTGGTCGGTATGGACGTGCAAATCGAACCTCATCTTACCTTTGCCCCGTTTTGAAGCTCACCATCCACGGTTATCAATACCCCTTTATCCGTATACAACGGAAGACCCTCGTTCGAGCCCTCGCTGGGTAAGAACACCGCAACCTGTGGTGGGATCTTCCCTTGGTCAGGGAACTTGACCCTCAGCGACCTTCCTATATCGACATCCCCATCCGATGTGACGTGTCCGGTCCTCAATATCAATTTCTGGAAATCCGAGAAGCTGAGAAGTTTCTCTGACTGGACCATACCACTGTTCACTGGGTCCCCAGGCGCAGCATCGCCGGAAGGTGTCAGCACATATACTTTATCTCCCGCCTCGGCGGCAAGAATCATCCCTTGGGATTCGATCCCTCGCAGCTTGGCCGGTTGCAGGTTCGAGACGTAGACTATCTTTTTCCCTATGAGCTCCTCTGGCCTATAGTAGGCCTTTATTCCAGCAACGAGCTGTACCTCTTTCCCAGCATCCAGCTTTAATACGTATAGCTTCTCGGCGTTCGGATGGTCGGAAACCTGCTTTATCTCTGCCACGCGCAGGTTCAATCTCGAAAACTCCTGGAATATGTTCGATTCTTTCTCCACGACGATCTTGGTGAATAGGGGGTGTGGTAATTCAAGGCTCTGACCCTCTTTCATCTCAGACCCTATCTCATTCCAAGACCCCTTTCCAATCTGACCCTTTTCCCCTAACATAGACCAGGCCTCATCTGCGGAGCGTGGAAGGAACGGATAGCTCATGATGGTCAATGCCTTGACAATGACCAGGTTCAAGTTCAGGAGCGCCCCGCATTTTTCCCTATCGGTCTTTATCAGGCCCCAAGGGGCAACGGAATCAAAGAATCTATTACCAAATTGGGCAAGGTCCATTATGGCCTTTAGGGCTTTCTTGAACTGGCAGGTGGAAAGGAGGCTTTCGACGTCGTTCTTACATTGGTCAATCGTCGCCCTCACCTCCATCGCTTCTTTGACCTTTACTTCTGCGGTCATCGGGGGGACCTTTCCAAAATTCTTGTGTGTGAAACTGAGCACCCGATGGTAGTAATTTCCCAATGTGGCCACGAGCTCATTATTGATCTTTGTGTCGAAATCATCCCAAGAGAAATCGGTGTCCTTGCCCTCAGGCATATTGGCAGCGAGATAATACCTGACAAGGTCGGCATCGAACTTCTTGAGGATGCTCGGGACATCTATGCCTACCCCCCTGCTCTTCGAGAACTTTTCTCCTTTGAATGTCAGATATTCGTTCGCTGGAACATCGTAAGGGAGGTTCAGGCCGTCATATCCCATTAAGATAGCTGGCCAAATTATCGTATGGAAAGGAATGTTGTCCTTACCAAGGAAATAATAACTTCTGACATCAGGGTCGGTCCAATACGCCTTCCAGGCATCTGGGTCCCCAATTTTTTGGGCCCACTCCTTTGAGGCGCTCAAATACCCTATCACCGCCTCGAACCAGACGTAGATGACCTTGCCCTCATATCCTTGGACCGGGACGCTGACCCCCCAAGACATGTCCCTTGTGATCGCTCTGTCCTTAAGGCCTGCTTCCAACCAATTATGCGTGAAGAGCTGGGTGTTCGCCCTCCAATGGTCCTTGTCCTTGACATACTCTAAAAGTGGCTGTTGGAATTCACTGAGCCTCAGGAAGAAGTGCTCAGATTCCCTGAGCTCAGGCTCGGTCCCACAGTTCGTGCACTTTGCGTTGCTGAGCTCCCCTGGTTCAAAGGTCGTGCCACAGCTCTCACATTGATCTCCTCTTGATCTTTCATTTCTGCATTTCTTACATGTGCCCTCGACATATCTGTCCGGAAGGAACTTCGCGCACTTGGGACAATAGTACTGCATTGTTGCCTTTTTGTAAAGATAGCCCTTCTCCAGAAGACGTAAGAAAACATCATGCACGACCTCGAAATGGTTCTGAGTGTGGGTCTTGGTGAACAAGCTGAAGCCGATCCTTAGGTCCTCGATCGCCTTTTTGTTGATCTCATGATATCTTTCGGCCACGACCTCAGGGGTGGTGCCCTCCATCTCGGCCGTGACGGTGACAGGGGTTCCATGCTGGTCGGACCCAGATACCATCAGCACGTCGTCACCTCTCAATCGATGATATTTTGAAAAAATGTCGGGGGGCAGGAGAGAACCAGCCACATGCCCGAGGTGGATCGCACTGTTTGAATAGGGCCAAGCCACACATACCAATATCTTTGCCATTTGGATCAGTTCCGAATCGAGCATTAAGCATTTAAAGGTAACAACAAATGCCAGCAGGTTCGTGTGGATGAAATATTACGGAATGAGGGGACAAGCAGTTTTTTATCGGAGTTGCTTATTGCTCCCCCATGCGAATCGCCGTCCTGCTAAAGGACCGCTGTCAACCGAAGAAATGCAATGCGGAATGCCAGAGATATTGCCCAAAGGTGAGGACTGGTGTAGAGGCGGTCCTTATGGGCGAGAACGGCAAGCCCCAGATCTCGGAAGAGCTCTGTGCAGGGTGCGGCATCTGCACACATAAGTGCCCGTTCGAGGCCATCAAGATCATTGGTCTCCCAGATGAGCTGCTAGATGATTTGGTCCACCAATATGGTGAGAACTCTTTCAGGCTTTATCGGTTACCTGTTCCGAAAAAAGGGGTGGTCACAGGTATCTTGGGCCCCAATGGTATAGGAAAATCGACGTCGTTCAAGATGTTGTCCGGAGAATTGGTCCCGAATCTAGGAAGATTCGATTCCCCTCCGACGAAGGATGAGGTGCTTGACCATTTCTCAGGGTCAGAGGTCCATGATTACCTTAAGGCGGTCTATGAAAAAAGATATCGGACGTCCTTGAAGCCCCAGTACGTCGATAGGCTGCCCATGGTCTTCAAGGGGCCTGTCTCTGACCTTTTGAAAAAGGTCGAGGAGAGAATGTCGCTGGAGGAGGCGGTCTCACTTTTAGATCTGGAAGAGGCTGTTAGACGCAATATGACAGACCTGTCTGGAGGGGAGCTGCAGAGGGTGGCCATGGCAGCCACCATAATGAAAGATGCTGACATATATTTCTTTGACGAACCATCCTCCTATCTGGATATTTACCAGAGGATAAAGGTCGCTAAGATGATCGAATCTATGGCAAAGGAAAAGAACGTGGTGGTCATCGAGCATGACCTGGCGATCCTGGACTTCTTGGCCGAGAATGTCTATCTGGTCTTCGGGTCAGAGGGGGCCTATGGTGTCTTCTCTCAGCCGAGGCAGGTGAGAACGGCGATCAACGTATATCTCGACGGCTATGCAAAGGAGGAGAACATAAGATTCCGGGATTACCCGATAAGGTTCGAGAGCCATCCACCAAGAGACAACTGGCAGCAGATAGACCTTTTAGAATATGGAGAACTGGGGTGTGATTTTCCAGCCTTCAAGCTAACAGTTGAACCAGGTTCGATCAAGATAGGAGAGACGGTCGGGGTCGTGGGACCAAACGCCATAGGAAAGACGACCTTCGTCAAGATGCTCGCAGGGGTTTTAGTGCCTACAAGGGGAAAGCTGGATCGGGTGGTCAAGGTCAGCTATAAGCCTCAGTATATATCGGCTGATTTTGATGGTACTGTTATAGATCTTTTCAACTCATATGTTAAGGATTTCTTCGAGTCAGGATTCTTCCAGACCGAGATAGCACATCCTCTGAACCTCAAACCGTTATTGGAGAAGAATGTCAAGACCTTGTCAGGGGGTGAGCTGCAGAGGGTCGCGATAGCATTGTGTCTTTCCAGGGATGCAGACATCTACCTCCTTGATGAACCATCGGCCTATCTAGATTCCAACCAGAGGATGGAGGGGGCAAAGACAATAAGGAGGACGATGGAGAAGCGTGGACGCAGCGCGATGGTCGTTGACCATGACATCTATTTCCTGGATATGGTATCAGACTCAATAATGGTCTTCGATGGAAGGCCTGGCTTCGAAGGGCGCGGGAAAGGTCCTTTCGATATGCGTCAAGGAATGAACATGTTCCTGCAACGGGTCGATATCACGTTCAGACGTGATAATGACACCAACAGACCAAGGATAAACAAACCGGGCTCTAGGCTGGATAGGGAGCAGAAAGGCAAGGGAGAGTTCTATTATTCACAATGAATCGTTTAGACTGGCCATTTACACAAATGATAGATATTACCTGCTGGCATTATGACAGCGGGTGATGATGATTGAATGCCGTGAAGGTCTCCGATGGCATATACTGGGTCGGGGCGATCGATTGGAACACGCGTAATTTCCATGGCTATGCGACGCCCCGCGGTACGTCCTACAATTCTTATTTGATATTGGACAAGAAGATCACGATCATCGACGCTGTCAAGGCCCCATTTTTTAGTCAGATGCTCGATAGGGTCAGGTCCATCATCGACCCGAAAGATATCGATATTATAATCTCTAATCACAGTGAGAACGATCATTCCAGCGGCCTCCCACTGCTCCAACAGCTGACAGGAGCGCCGATATATGCATCTCGAAAGGGGAAGGAGAACCTTTCACTCAACTTCGGACCTTTGAACGTCGTAAAAGTGTCTGACGGAGAGGAAATGTCCATAGGAGAAAGGACGTTGAGGTTCATCGAGACACCAATGCTCCATTGGCCTGATTCGATGATGACCTATTGCAAAGAGGCGTCAATATTGTTCTCCATGGACGGTTTCGGACAACATTATGCTTCGAGCAAAAGGTTCGATGATGAGGTCGATGCCACGACGCTTTTTGAGGAGGCGGCCAAGTACTATGCGAACATCTTGATGCCCTTTGGACAGCAATACCAGTCGGCCCTTGAGAAGGTCAAGGACCTGGACGTCAAGATGTTGGCCACGGCCCATGGAGTGATCTGGAGGTCCAACATATCCAAGATACTTGAGAAGTATGGCTCTTGGTCAAGGCATGAGACGAAGAAGAAGGTCTCGATCATATATGACACGATGTGGGGATCGACAGAGGTCATGGCCCACTCGATAGCCGAAGGGATAGCTTCAGAATGTGTTGAGGTGCAATTGTGCAAGATCAGCGCAATGGAAAGAAGCCAGATCGTCCGAGAGGTCCTAGATTCGAAAGCTGTATTGTTCGGTACCCCGACCTTGAACATGGGGATGTTCCCGTCGGTGGCCGATATCATCACCTATCTCAAAGGGCTTCGACCGAGGAACAGATATGCGGGCGTATTTGGATCATACGGGTGGGTCCCAGCAGGAACAAAAGCTGTGAAAGATGCGTTGGCCGGCAGCGGTCTCGAATTCGTTTTCGAGGACATCGACATACGATTCAACCCATTGGACGATGGAAGAAAAAGATGTTATGAATTCGGCAAGGACGTAGCGAAAAAGGTTATGTCGTGAGAAGTGCCTCGGGGTTGTCCATGACCAAGGTTGGAGAGACCTATGTATGCGATATATGTGGTAACACGGTCGAGGTAAAAAGGTCAGGTCTTGGCACGCTTGTATGCTGTGGCCAGCCAATGAGGAGGGTCTGAACTTATCAGTTAAGAACCTCCTCTTAAGGTCTCAAGAAACTCGGTGGTGCTATGGGCAGGGATGGGAAGGACGTGAAAAGAACATTGAGCAGAGCAGATGTTCACGTCCACACGAAATATTCGGGGATCGGGGAGTATGGGGTCCTTAGGTTCCCAGAGTCCATCTCGAACCCTGAAGATGTGGTGAAGATAGCCCGTCAAGGAGGCATAGATGTTGTCTGCATCACGGATCACAACAGCATACAAGGGGCCCTCAGGGCAAGTAAGTTCGCCAGACGTTATGATGACGTCCATGTGGTCATCGGGGAAGAGATCAGTACCCTACAAGGAGAGGTCATAGGCCTATTCCTCAATGAGGAAATACCGCTTGGTCTGACCGCAGAGGAGACCGTCGACAGGATCAAGGCCCAGGACGGGCTCGTCATCGCTCCCCATCCTTTCAGCTATCATGTACCAGCTATCGGGAGGATGATCGACGAACTATGCGTTGACGGCATCGAGGTCATCAACGGAGGGCATATCGATGGTCCATCGAACGTGAGGGCCATGGAGCGTTCAAAATGCGGAAAGTGGGCGAAGGTAGCTGGCTCCGACGCTCACTCTCTCCAGCAGATAGGATGCGCATACACCTTGTTCGAAGGGGAAGGTCCTGAGGATTTCAGAAAATCCATCATCGCCAAAAGAACGGAGGTACGAGGTCAGCCCTTCCCTCTGAGGTTGGGTGTCTCATGGAGCATAGGGATCGTACTGGCCTCTGACAAGTTGATGCTGGAATCGTTATTCGGGGTCCTCAGCGGTTCAGAGGATGATCCCATAGCATCGAAGGTCAATAAGATGACCGTTGACGAAAAGGTCGTCGCTCTTTTTGGTTCCTTGATATTTTTCACTCCCCCCGTGCCATTCTTGGCAGCGGTCGCCAGTAAAGCGGTCATGAGAAAGAAGGAAGAGAGGAAGCACAAGCTTGAGAAGATGCAGCAGCGCAGGATAAAGGGGAAGACCGGCCCTCATCCATGAACGTGATCTGGATCTTCAAGATTTCCAAATGCGTTGACCACGACCTCGGACAATGCGGGATGGATCGTCTGACTTTTAGCTATCGGGATGAAGGTCTGGTCTCCTGCGTTCATCAGATATACCAATGATTGGAGCAATATCGATGCATGAGGGCCGATTATGCTGGCCCCCAGAATCTTATAGGTATTGGCCTCGACGATGACCTTGACAAACCCGTCCTTTTCGTTCATCGCATAACCTTTGGCCGTGTCAAAATAGTCTGCCCTTCCAACCAGCACCTTGATGCCTTTTCTTCTTGCATCTTCCAAGGTCATGCCAACCGAGGCTACCTCTGGATAAGCGAACACCGCGTGCGGAACGGCGTGCTCATCGACGGGCGTCTTGTTCTTCGAGAACATGTTCCTCCAGACAACATCCACATGGTAGTTGGCGGTATGTCTGAACATTGTCCTTCCTATTACGTCCCCCATGGCCCATATGCCTGGCTGTGTTGTCTCAAGATACTGGTCAACGACAACATATCCTTTGGTGTCTAGCTGAACACCTGTAGATGGCAGGTTCAAGGTATCTGCATTGCTGACAACGCCTGTCGTCACCAGTATCTCTTCTGCTGTCGCCTCCCCAAACTCCTTTGTCGAACGATCACGGAATATGACCATCTTGCCGTTCGGGCCCTTCCTTACCTCGGTCACCTCTTTGTTCACATGGACCTTCATATATCCCATGGCCTTGGCCAACATCATTTCGCTTACCTCAGGTTCCTCCCTGGGGAGCAGGAAAGGATTATGACCGATTATGGTCACATCGACGCCGAACGCCGAAAGGAAATGCCCAAACTCACAGGCTTTGTATCCCCCTCCAAGGATCACCATGCTTTTTGGGAGCTTGACAATATCAAATATAGTCTCAGAGAGGAGGAATCCGTTTTCCTTAAGACCTGGAATCTCGGGTATTTGGCTCCTGACGCCACAAGCGATCACGATCCTAGGGGCCTTTATGGTCTCATCATCCACCTTCATAGTGAATGGGCCTACGAAGGTCCCTGTGGTGTGGTAAAGGGCAATCCCATGATCTCTCTTGATGCCTTCTTCGATCCCTTTCCTATCCGGAAGTATGAGGTCCCACATCCTTTTCTTGACAAGATTAAAGTCAGTACTTTCGACCCTCGCATTGACACCTATGCTCCAAGCATTCTGAATGGTCCTGACAATCTCTGCTGGGTATGTCAAGATCTTGCTCGGGATGCAACCTCTGTTAAGACAGGTCCCACCAAGGGGACCGTTCTCGACCAATGCGACCTTCATATCTTTCTGCCTGGCGCGGCTCGCGAGGGACAACCCTGCACCTGAGCCGACAACGATGAGATCGTATTCCTTCATCTCCACACCCATCTGGGAATGCTATCTGAGCCCGATGGATAATAACTTTACCGGTCCTCTGATTTTGAAGCCGCGATATGATTACATAATCAAGGGACCGTTCTTATTTTAGGGCTAACATGTACATTGATGAAGAGTGCAATTGTAATCCGGGCGAGCTGATGCTGTTCCCATGTGCAGGAGCATGTAATGTGGGGCAGTTGGCCAATGATCTTACAAAAGAAATGACGAACAGAGGGATAGGTAAGATGGCCTGTATTGCTGCAGTTGGCGGAGGGGGTATGATGGCAATCAATGCAGCAAAAGGGGCAAAGGTCATCCTTGTGGTCGATGGATGCCCTGTTGGATGCGCAAGAAAGATACTTGAAAGGAATGGAATAGCTCCAACTCTTCAAGTCATCGTGACCGACATCGGCATGAAAAAAACAGATACATTGTCGTATTCCAAGGAAGAGATGGACAAGATGTTCGAATATACCCTCGAAAAACTTCGTTCCGTAAAGTAAATGCTTAGTCGATTCCTTTAGGAATCATAATAATAAATATATTTATATAATATATTATTATTAAAATTTATGCTGGAATGGCATTTTGAAAATAACATTTTTTATTTTTAGATAAATAAATATTAAAAATGATTATTTTTTGATTCTTGCTATACATATATCTAATATTATCTCATAATCATCTACATATGTATATGATAAAAGATTTTTAATATCAATTTGTCTATCGTGCGTTCTGTAGGGTATGAAAAAGCGATAGGTTATCGCTTTAACCATCGGATGACGAGTCCGATGGTCAATGCCCTCGAAGATCGGGGGTCTCCCGGTCCTTAAAAAAGGAGAGATGTCTAGAATGTCGAGAGCAATAAGATTCGGACTCATCTTTGGGATGATGATGATCCTATTCCCAGCGTTGGCGATGAACGCCTCAGCAGCTGACGGATCGAGCATAGATTCGGGGGACACGGCCTGGATATTAATCTCGGCCGCACTTGTGTTCCTTATGACCCCTGCTGTGGGGTTCTTCTATGGAGGGATGTTGAGAAAGGAGAGCTTCCTCTCTGTCCTTGGTCAGACGATCATAATCATCGGATTCGTGACCTTGATCTGGGTAACGTTCGGTTACACCTTGGCCTTTGGTCCTGACGCCAGCGGGGATGGCATCATCGGTAACTTTGATTTCCTGATGATGAGTGATGTAGGACAAGACCCGGGACCTGCAAGCTTAGCGTACATGCCACAGACCGTACCACACCTTCTCTATATGTTCTTCCAGATGACCTTTGCCATAATAACGGTCAGCCTGATCATAGGTGGTATCGCTGAAAGGATGAAGCTCAAGGCCTTGGTGCTTTTCCTGGCCGTCTGGACCTTTATAGTGTACATACCTGTGGCGCACTGGGTGTGGGGCGGTGGATGGATATTTGAGCTTGGGGCGCTTGATTTCGCCGGGGGTACGGTAGTTCATATATCAGCTGGCGTCACCACCTTGGCCGCGGTCCTTGTGCTTGGCAAAAGGCTGAGCGCTCAAAATGGAGATGGAGAACACCCACATAACATTCCCATGGTCGTGCTCGGTACAGCCCTGTTGTTCATCGGTTGGTTCGGATTTAACGGTGGTAGCGCCCTTGGTTCGAACGGCCTTGCTGTACAGGCTGTCGTGAACACGGAAATAGCAGGAGCAATGGCCGCCATCACGTGGGGATTGATGAGCTGGTTGCAATTAGGTCGTCCTGGCGTCCTTGGTCTTGCCTCAGGTGCTGTGGCCGGACTTGTCGCGATCACCCCTGCTGCCGGTTTCGTTGACACCACTGGGGCGTTGATAATTGGTCTCGCTGCCGGGGTCATATGTTATGGTGGCATCCAATTGCGGAAGAGATTCAAATACGATGATGCGCTCGATGTGTTCGGCGTTCACGGTGTGGGCGGTATGTTCGGTGCCATAGCAACTGGGCTTTTTGCGACATCCAGCGTAAATCCTGTCGGTGCAGATGGCCTGTTCTATGGCGGAGGGACCGATCTGCTTCTAAAGCAACTGATAGCAGTTGCCGCGGTCGCTGCTTTCGCCTTCACCATCACGTATGTACTGATGACCATCATGAAGAAGGTCATGACCATCAGGATGACAAAGGAAGAAGAGCGTGTTGGTGCTGATATAATCCAGCACGGTGAGAATGCGTATGAACTATGAGGTGGGACCTATGAAGAAGATTGAAGCCATAGTGAGACCTGAGAAGCTGAACAGCATAAAGTCTGCATTAGAGGAGATCGGCATCATGGGGATGACCGTCTATGATGTGAAAGGACGCGGTGAACAAAAGGGTCTAGAGTTCACCCACAGAGCAGGAAAATACCGTGTGGACCTCTTATCGAAGAAAAAGATCGAGATCATCGTTGAAGATGGCAAGGCAGATGTTGTAATCAATAAGATCATTGAGTCGGCCAAGACCGGTGAGATAGGTGATGGCAAGATCTTTGTAACAACGGTCGAAAGGGTCATACGCATCCGTACTGGCGAGACGATAAAGAATTGAAAGATCATTCTCTCCTCTGCAAAACATCTTAAAAAACATTTTTCTTTTTTTATTCCCTAATAAAAAATGTGAAGGACGTAGATGGTAAGACCGACCCTCATTTCACCTCAGATATGATCCTGAAGGAGATGAAGAACTTAAGGAATGAGGAAAATCTTATCGGAATGGCCCGGTATGGAATCAAGGTCGAGAACGCCCTTGGGATCCCGGTGAGATGGTTAAGGGCCAGAGCAAGGTCTTTGCCCAGGGACAATCGCCTTGCCATTGAGCTTTGGTCAACAAGGATTCATGAGGCGATGATAATGGCAACTATCGTTGCGGTCCCAAAGACCTTCGAAAAGGAAATGGCGTTCAAATGGTGCGATGATTTCGATTCTTGGGACCTTTGCGACCAATGTTGCAGCAACCTATTTTCGAGAACGCCATATGCCAGGGAGTTTGTGGAGCCCTGGTGCTCCTCAGACAGGGAGTTCGTTAGAAGGGCAGGGTTCGTGATGATAGCAGTGCTCGCAGTGAGAGAGAAAAGTTCACCATCGTCAAGCTTTGCCCCATACCTCGACCTTGTCATTCAAGGCTCAATGGATGAACGCAACAATGTTAAAAAAGCGGTCAGCTGGGCCTTGAGGCAGATAGGGAAACGTGATATCAAGGGCCTCGAGATGGCCATCCTCGTTGCGAAAAAATTGGCATCAAGCAAGGACCCATCTGCGAGATGGGTCGGGAAGGATGCCCTAAGGGATCTGATGTCCCCTGACATCCGTGAAAAATTGCTCAGGAAGAGGAAAATGATGACGGAGTGAGAATTATGGCGGACGAGAGGGGATTCGAACCCCTGACCTGCAGCTTAGGAGGCTGCTGCCATATCCATGCTAGGCCACTCGTCCGTTGTTGTCGCTCTTATTCTATCCAATGATATTAAGAAGAAAAATGGTTTAGCTCTTGTCCTCTTCAGAACCGAGCTCCTCCGGGGCCTTTTCCTCGTGCTTGACGTACTCCTCGACATACTCGATCGGGTTGGCCTGCATGGCCTCCCGAAGGTCGGCCACGACCTTGTACTTCGAGAGCATCCATTTCTGATCGTATTTGCATACGTCCGGGAGGGTGATCGTGACCTTCTTGCCATCAACCTTGACCTTGAAACCCTCGCTTGTGCCATAGTCCATCTCGATTATGGCCTTGACCTTGTCCTCATCAGCATCGATGATCTCAAGGACCTTGAACTTATACTTTAGAGCTACGCCCGCGAAACGGCGATTGAAATCGACCCTGACACGACCAGCAGTGACGGAGGTGATGACGCCCACCTTGTTGTTCATGTTGACCTCCATCCCTGGCCTTGGCTCGATGTCCTGCTTTAAGAACTCACGGACAGAGTGCGTCTGGATAAGCTTTGGGTCCCTTGCTCCGGCAGCTTTTTCTGGAGGTATTATGACCTCGATCTCTTCTCCGACGGTCGCACCGGTGAGGGCCTCTTCAAGACCCTCAAAAACACGACCTCCACCGACCAGAAGGGGCATTGGCGCATACTTATATTTCTCATTGAATATGCCATTCGCCTTGGCGTTCTCAGGATTTGTTGTATCGAACATCTCGCCGGATTCAGCAATGTACCCATCAAAGTCGAACTTGATTATGTCTCCCTTGGAAACCTTCTTGCCAGTTGACATGAACTTCACCGATTTGCCCTTAAATGTGCGAAGCAGTGGATATATTGACCGTTCTTAAACTTTGTGCATAGACGACCCTCTCTCCCTGATGCCTGCTGGCATTCATCCTTTGGGCATCAGCTTTTGATAGGAGGGTCATCCTGTCCTCGGTCATGCGCAAGGCGATAAATTATATCAGCTCTCGAGCACTCCCTTTTACCAATGTCGGATCTTCTTGTTTGGGGCTTTTCTAAAAAATTTTTTTAATGGATGTTCATTCACTGACACAATCAAAATTTCCCCTATTATAAAGGAAAAAGTGAAATACTCCGATTTGTCGCCATCAATGATCGAACTATACTTCTTGATCATCGCTGAATCATGAATGTATGATTGCAGATGGTCCTTGCCTTTCGATCCAACCAATGAATGAGCTTTGATCTTACAAGTTACCTCATTTGGATTCTTTCTTGAAGATTAGAATTATATGGTAGATGTCCATTACGAGGCCGGCGCCACCATAGCCTAGACCGGTAGAGCAGCTGACTTGTAATCAGCAGGTCGAGGGTTCAAATCCCTCTGGTGGCTCCACCCTTTAGATCTCTTCTATCCTAGTCCCACTCTATATCATCCTCTACATGGTTTATCTTAAGGACCAATATCTTGAAGTCCTTCTCTATCACCGGGTTTCCATGTACATCCATCGGTTCGCATAGAAGCGCATCGCCAGGACCGAGTTTAATTAATTCCCCGTTGATCATGAAAGTTCCTTCCGAAAGGGCAATGAACACTTCAGTTTGAACCTTATGATGATGCAATTGTACTGTGTCCCCTTTTTTAAATGAGACCTCTTGGATGAAGCTTCCTCGAATGCCCAGTTCTTCTTCAGGGACCAACACCTTTTTACTGTAGCCCCTTCCTTGGACCTTTTTTGCGTCAGCGTAACGAAATATTCTCATCTGCAAGCCCTTGCCGCATCCCTTATGCAACTTTCTATGATGTCAAGACCGGCGTTCAAATGTTCATCCTCTATGACCAATGGAGGTATCAATCTCAATGAAGACCGACCACACCCCAATGTTATCACTCCTCTTTTTGAGGCCAACGAGACGATGTCGTCCCTCAGATGCTTAGCAGGCTCCTTTGTCTTTCTGTCCATCACGAACTCGATGGCCTGCATCATCCCCAATCCTCTGACGTCCCCGATATATTCGTTGCTTTCATACATCTCCATGAGGCGTTTTGACATGATCTTGCCCTTTCTTTCCGCCTGTCCGATCAACCCTTCCTCCTCCATGACATCAAGGGTCGCCAACGCCGAGACACATGCCAGGCAGTTCCCTCCGAACGTGTTGGAATGAGCCCCCTGCACACCAAAATCCAGCTCTTTAGGGAAAATGGTTGCTCCTATGGGAATACCTGACCCGAGGGATTTCGCTGCGCATAAGATATCCGGAATGACGTCGAAATGCTCGATGGCCCACATCCTTCCTGTCCTGCCCATCCCGGCCTGGACCTCATCGTCCACGACCAATATGCCATGGTCTCTCACGATCTTTATCATGGTCGAGGCCCAATCTTTAGGGGGCACGATGTAACCACCTTCTCCTTGGACAGGCTCCATGAACAACGCCGCCACTTCTTGCGGTGGGAGCACCGTCTCGAAATAATGTTCCTTAAGTATCTTAGCGCACCAGAGGTCGCAAGAAGGGTATTCCATCCTATAGGGACATCTGTAGCAATAGGGGTATGGGATGTGTGTCGTTCCTGGGACCAACGGAAAATATCTCTCCCTTTGCACTTTCTTGCTCGCCGTCAGCGATAGCGCGCCCATTGTTCTTCCATGGAAGGCGCCAGTAAATGCGATGAACTGCTTACGGTCCTTAAAGTGCCAACGGGCCAATTTCATCGCGCATTCGATGGTCTCTGCACCGGAGTTGCTAAGGAACACCTTTTTGGACCGGTCCCCAGGTGCGAGATGGGACAGCCTCTTGACCAGGTCGCTTTGGACCTTATAATAGTAATCTGTCCCAGCGAAATGCATTACCTTTTCGGCCTGCGATTGGACAGCCTTAACGACCTTAGGATGGCAGTGACCTATGTTAAGAACGGAAACGCCCGATGAGAAATCGATAAGTATGTTTCCATCGACATCCTGGACTATAGCCCCTTTAGCCTTTTCTACTGCTATCGGGGATGTCTTGGTTGAAGTCGCGAGATATTCCTTGTCGACCTCGATTATCTCCCTTGCCTTCGGGCCCGGAGGCTCGACCTTTATGTCAGGGACCTTGACCATATTGATCGCCATCCATCCTTTCACTACGTACTGGAAAATATTATAGGTTTGCTGGACGGAACGATGAGGTTTTCTTTTATTTGACCTCTGAGAACTCTCTTGCTCAGAGCGCTTCTCCTATAGAAGACTCTGCGCTCTCTATCACTCTTGTCAGGATGGAATAGGCATGGATCATGTCCTTATCATCAACTATGAAGATCGTATCTGTGTAACATGATACCGTCTCTGCCACATTTACGTTGTTCTCGGCAAGATTGTCAGCTAGATATGCAAAGACGCCAGAGGTGTCCGTGATCTTCTCAGGGGATTTCACCGTTATCTCAACGAGGTCTGAGCGTACCCTGAGAACGTTCTCCTTCCCGACGGTACTGATTATTTCGTTCTTCAGCTTCTCGTCCGCGATCACAGTGATCGCTTGCGCCCCTTGGATGATCTGCATTATCGCCTTCTCATTGATCAGCTTCACGAACACGAGCTCTAGTTTGTGAAGGACGGTCCAGTCATTCTTCACTGTGACCGAGCATATTTTTGTCTTGACCTCCAACCTGCTGTTGCCCAGTATCTTCAATATATCCTTTTCATGATCCTTCTTGGATAATTTCTGAGCATAACGCCGACAAGCGATCATCACAGCCTCCTCGTTCTTAATGTCAAGGTCCTTCATTATCTGCCTGGCCAATGATGAGTAATTGATCAAATCCTTAGATATGCAATCTTTGATGCTAGGATGTGAATCGATGTAAACCCTTGTCTTCTCAGCAATGCTCTCTTTCTGTGGCGCCTCTTTCATAAAAAATCAAATAGAAACAGAGTATTTGAATGTTTTATTTTAGACATCAATGTCTAGACAAGAATTCCTTCAAGCAAACATTGAATTTTGTTATGCTTGAATCGCTAATGATGAGCGGCGGGACCAGCCTTATTGTCTTCCCAGCTGTCACGTTCAACAGTATACCTTTAGCGAGGCCGTATCTTTGGAACTCCTTTGCCCCGTCCCCCATCTCCAGGCCTGTCATGAGGCCGATCCCCCTTATTTCCTTGATGAGCGAAGAATCCTTGGTCATCTTCTTGAGCTCAGAGCGCCAGACTTCCCCGACCAGCCCGGCCCTTCTTACGAGATCTTCTTTCTTGATCGTGTTTATGACCGCGCAACCTGCGGCACAGGCCAATGGGTTCCCTCCGAACGTCGTACCATGGCTTCCAGGGGTAAACGTCATAGCGATGTCCCTTCTGGCCACGATGGCGCCGATCGGTACCCCTCCGCCAAGACCTTTGGCCAAGGATATTATGTCAGGGACGACACCATAGTGCTCGAAACCGAACCATCTGCCGGTACGCCCCATCCCTGTCTGGACCTCGTCGACGATCATCAACGCGCCCGTCTCATCGCAGAGATCCCTCGCGGTCTTTATGAACTCCATCGTGGCCGGGATGACCCCTCCCTCCCCCTGGACCACTTCCAGCAAGACCCCGGCCGTCGATGTGTCGACCACCGATTTCAATGCTTCCACATCATTGAACGGTATATGATGGAACGCGTTGGATAGCAAAGGCCCATAACCTTCTTTGTACTTTGGCTGTCCAGTAGCAGACAGTGCTGCAGATGTCCTGCCATGAAAAGAATTGGCACACGCGATGAACTTGACGCGCCTGGTATGCTTCGATGCGAGCTTCAGCGCGGCCTCGTTGGCCTCGGTCCCACTGTTGCAGAACATGGAGACCTCCAGAGGAAATGGTACGATGGAGGCGATGGCCTCGCCGAGGTCGGCCTGTTCTTTGGAATAGTATAGGTTCGAGATGTGGATCATCTTCGATGCCTGTTCACATATGGCCTTAACAAGTTCGGGATGGCCATGGCCCAGGCAGTTCACCGCAATCCCCGCGACGAAGTCTATGTACTCTTTTCCGTCGATATCGTAGACGAATTCCTTTTTTCCATGGGTTATGCAAATATCCTCACGGCCATAGTTCTGAAATAGATAAGCGCTGTAAAGGGTCTTGATGTCATTGAGTTCCATCTTCACACCTACTTCGTTATCCTTGTGCCATGGTTCCTTCCAATGAGCAGCTGACCGATCAACGCTTCAGGGTCTTTGCCGTCTATCATGTTCGCCGCGCTAACTCCCGACCTTATAGCCATCACACAGGCCTCCAGCTTTGGGATCATCCCTTCCTTGACAACTCCATCCTTGACAAGGTCTTCGAACTCGGACTCCCTTACATTTCCTATCACTGAGCTTGGGTCGCCAAAGACGCGCATCAGACCTGGAACATCAGTGACCAGTACAAGTTCTTCGGCCTTAAGGGCGATCGCAATGTGGGCCGCGGCCGTATCGGCGTTGACGTTCATGAAGTGGCCATCCATATCGGCACATATTGGATAGATCACTGGGACCGTGGACCTCTTCGCCAGGACCAAGATCGCCTTTGGGTCCACATGGTCGACCTCTCCGACCCAGCCCAGGTCCGCCAGCATCTCTTGGCCGTTTTCGTCCTTTATCTTGACAGGGGGCATTTTCCTACATATGATGGTGTTGCATTCAGACCCGGCCATGCCCATCGAGCTGATTCCTTTGGCCTGCATGGACCGTACTATTTCACCGTTTATCCTTGATAGCACACCCTTGGCCACCTCGAGGGTGCTGTCATCGGTTATCCTCAGGCCCATGACCTTCTTAACGGGCAGGTTGCGCCTCTTCATTTCGTCGGTTATCTCTGGACCGCCTCCATGAACGATAACTGGCGATATGCCTAGACCGACCAACAACCTGATGTCATTGCCAAAGCGTTCCAATCCTGCACTGTCGATAGAACTGCCACCAAATTTTATGACGACGAACTTTCCACGGAGCGAAGGCGCGCGGGGAAATCCCTCGATCGTTGAGCTCTCCATTCCTTTCCCTCAAGTGGTATAGTCCGCATTGATCTTGATATAATCATATGTGAGATCGCATCCCCATGCCTCTCCAAACGAGTGCCCCACGCCTAAGTAAAGGTCGATGATGATCTTTTTCCCGGACAATATTTTTCTGGCATCAAGTTCAGATTGAGAACCTGGTACCATGGTTGGAGAGCCTTTTTCAAAAAGGGTCACCGTGGTACTGTCATCGCTGATGTCGAGCTTGACCTGGTCGAGCTGGAAAGCTGCGCCTGAGTTACCAAGCGCCGCCAAGATACGGCCGAAGTTGGGGTCTGCCCCGAATATAGCGGTCTTGACAAGATTGGAGGAGATGATAGCTCTGGCCGCGCTTCTTGCCTCCTTGCTGGTCTTAGCATCCAACACCCGGACCTCTATGAGCTTGGTCGCCCCCTCGCCATCAATGACAACCTGTTTCGCCAATGACTGGGCGACATACTTGACCCCCTCCCAGAATGATAGGTCATTATCGGCTGGAGCGCCGCCTGCCATTCCATTCGCCAAGAACATCGAGACGTCGTTGGTGCTCTGGTCACCGTCAACAGATATGACATTGAAACTGTTGTCCATTATGTCCTGCCATTTTCCGTTAGCGTTCTTGTTAAGGACCGCGTCCGTGGTGATGAAGCTTAAGGTCGTTGCGTGCGCCACCTTCATGGAAGGTGCTATCATCCCAGACCCTTTGGTTATCCCCCCGATCGTGACCACAGTCCCGTCCTTTAGGGTGACCTGGCAGGCCGCTTCCTTATGTTTTGTATCTGTCGTCATGATCGCTCTCGCGGCCAAAAGATCGGCCTCTCTGCCCCTGGATAATTGAGCCACCGCCTTGGGTATCCCTGCTGCAACCTTTGGCATGGGTAGGAACCGTGCGATCACCCCTGTTGACGCCACACCGACAAGGCTCTCATTGATATGAAGTGCCTCCGCGGCGATCGCGCACATGTCTCTGGCATCGTAGATGCCTTTGGCCCCGGTGATCGCATTTGCATTGCCACTGTTGATGACTATGGCCTGCAGCATTTTCGGGTCCTTCTCCATCATGACCTCTATCGGTGCCGCCCTCATCCTGTTCTGTGTGTACGCAATCGCACACTTTGCCGGAACGTCAGATGCGATTATTGCAAGGTCCAGGTTCTGCTTTTTTATGCCGCAGTGTATGCCTGTGGCCCTGTACCCTTTAGGGCTTGTAATGCCGCCATCGATGACAGTGTATGCCATTCGCTTATACCCCCAGACCGGGGAAGTCAAGGCCCGCGGCCTCTTCGATGCCGAACATCAGGTTGCAGTTCTGGATGGCCTGCCCTGATGCTCCCTTTACAAGATTGTCTATCGCGCTCATAACAACTGCGTTCCTCTTACCAGCCTTTTCAACGCCCAGCTCACAGAAGTTTGAACCATTGACGGACGCCATCGAGGGCACTGTGGTCATCCTTATGAACTTTTTGCCTGAGTAGAAGCCTTGGTAAATATTTTGTAGCTCTTCTTTTTCCAAATCCTCTTTTAAGCGAGCGTAACATGTGCAGAGCATTCCTCTGACGACCGGTAGAAGGTGTGGTGTGAAGATGACCTCCACATCGTGCCCTGCGACCTTTTCAAGGGCCATCTGGATCTCAGGGGAATGACGGTGTGAGCCGACCTTGTATGGGGTTATGCTTGCCCCGCAGGTCGGATGGTGGGTGGCCTTTGTCGGTTCTGCTCCGGCCCCTGAGGTGCTGCTCTTCGCATCGATTATGACCCTTTCTTCTATCACATCCTCTGCAAAGAGAGGGGCTAGCGCAAGGATCGAGCAAGTCGGGTAGCAGCCTGGATTCGATATAAAATCCGCCTTCTTTATCTCATCAGCGAAAAGCTCAGGAATACCATAAACTGCCTTGCCCAGATTCGTAATATCCCGATGTTCTGTCCCATACCACTGTTTGTAGACGCTGACATCTTTGAGACGGTAATCCCCGCTGAGATCAATGACCTTGACACCTGAACTTAACAAATCAGGCACGATGTCCATCGATGCCCCATGTGGGGTGGCGGTGAAGACAACGTCACAATCGATGCCATCAAGCTTGTCAGTGAAAAAAATGTCAACGAATCCCTTTAGGAAGGAATGGGCCTTATCGACCCTGGTCCCCGCCAGCTGACGTGAGGTCATCGCGACAAGTTCTATCCTGGGATGACGGCATAGGAGACGCGCCAACTCCCCGCCCGTGTAACCTGAACCACCAACAACCGCAGCTTTGATCATTCCGGTAATCCTCTTTTCAGATTCTGGCGAATTCCTCGGTTTGATTATTAAGAATGATGACCGAAATAGGACAATCGGTATTTAAGATGTAATTAGGGGGCTCTCTCCAATTATACTAATGCAAAAAACCTAATCCCTCGAGTACCTGATTCTAAGACAATTGAGGAGATCGGGGTCAGGACCACGGGCACGGTTCCAGGTATGGTCCTGTCAAATAGTAGACCGTTTGCGAGCCTGGTGAAGATGCCTTCTTAGAAATGCGAGACCACATGGTTCAGCTTGCTCATGAGGACGATAGGCCCAACCATGATGACTGTCATTGAATGGTTCCGTTCCACGAAATATCGCATGAATGATAAAATTCATCCACATCAGGCATGAAAGACCGTGATTATTGTTTGTTAAGTGATGTCCAATAGAGGACTGCGTTTGTACTAAATGTCCATTCGTTGGCGTGTGAGTCTTATATACTCTCATTTCATCGCCGAACTCGATTCACATGGTTGCAAAGGGCAAGAAGGCATCCACTGCAAGGTCATCAAAGAAGGACAAGGTCGTCCTCGCTTATTCAGGCGGTCTCGACACGTCGGTCGCCATCCGCTGGCTCCAGGAGAAATACGACCTGGAAGTCATCGCGGTCTCTGTAGATGTAGGACAGCCTGGAGATATGAACAAGAACATCGAGAGGGCTAAGATAATCGGCGCTACCAACGCCTATGCCATCGACGCCCAGAAGGAGTTCGCCGAGGACTATGTCTGGCCGTGCCTGAAGGCGAATGCCATGTACATGCAGACCTACCCGATGGCAACATCGGTCGCGAGGCCTTTGATCGCAAAGCTCCTCGTCGACATCGCCAAGAAAGAGGGTGCCAAGTACATCGCCCATGGTTGCACCGCGAAGGGCAACGACCAGGTCCGCTTCGACGTGTCGATCAATGCACTCGACCCCTCACTGAAGATCATCGCCCCGATGAGGGAGTGGGTCATGACCAGAGAGGACGAGATCGAATATGCAAAAGAGCATAACATCCCGATCAATGTGAAGAAGGCATGTCCTTACAGCACAGATGAGAATCTTTGGGGAAGGAGCTGCGAATGTGGCATATTGGAAGATGCTTGGGCAGAACCTCCTGAAGATGCTTTCGAATGGACGGTCAGCCCTGATAAGGCCCCAGACACCCCTCAATATGTCACCGTAAAGTTCGAAAAGGGGGTACCGGTGGCCATAGATGGCAAGAAGTTGTCGGCTGTGGCGCTCATCAAGAAGATGAACGAGATCGCGGGAAAACATGGCGTTGGCCGCATCGATCAGATAGAAGACCGCCTAGTAGGCATCAAGTCCCGTGAGATTTATGAGGCCCCAGCGGCAATAACACTGATAACCGCGCACAGGGACCTAGAGAAGATGGTCCTGACCAAGGACGTCGCGAACTACAAGAGGCTCGTGGAACAGCGCTACGCCGAGCTTTGTTACGATGGTCTTTGGTTCAGCCCGCTGAAGGAAGCGCTGGATGCTTTCATGGACAAGACCCAGGAGTTCGTCACCGGAGAGGTCAGGCTGAAGCTGTTCAAAGGTTCGTGCAGCGTCGTCGGCCGCAGGTCCCCATACTCGCTTTACGACACTGGCCTTGCGACCTACGCCGAAGGTGATCAGTTCGACCACACCAGCGCCAAAGGGTTCATCTACGTCTGGGGATTGCCATTGCGCAGTGTTGCGAAGAAGCAAAAGAAGTGATCTGCAATATGTCTGAGAAGGTCCTTTGGTCAGGTAGGTTCGACAAGGCCCCGACGAGCGAGATGATCGCGTTCACCACCTCACTACCTGTGGATATCAGGTTGGCATGGTACGATGTCGTTGGTTCGATCGCTCACGCTAAAATGCTAGCGAAGCAGAAGATCATCACAGAGGAGGACGGCGACAAAATAATCACCGGGCTTAAACAGATGCTCAGGGAGATCGAGAGCGGTCATATCGAGCTTGACATGTCCAGCGAGGATGTCCATTCGGGCGTTGAAGGTCTTCTGACAAAAAGAATAGGTGAAGCTGGGGCCAGATTACATACGGCCCGTAGCAGGAACGACCAGGTGATCACGGATTTCCGCATGTATATGAGGGACGTCACCCTGATGACGATAGAGGCGACCGTGGCCCTTCAAGAATCCTTGCTGGAACAGGCCAAAAGGCACATCGACACCGTCATGCCGGGTTTCACACACCTACAACACGCCCAACCTGTGACCTTGGGCTATCATCTGATGGCCCATGCGTTCAAGGTCCAGAGGGATGCTGACCGCCTCATCGACTCTTACAAGAGGTTGAACGTCTGTCCCCTTGGGTCCGCTGCACTGGCAGGGACCACATACCCGATAGACCGCCATATGACAAGCCATCTGTTGGGATTCGACCGCCCCACCGACAACGGAATGGACTCGGTCAGCGATCGCGATTTTGCAGTGGAGTATTGCTTCATATCATCTTTAGGCATGTGCCATTTAAGTTCGCTTGCCGAAGAGATGGTCATCTGGAGCAGTCCGGAGTTTGGATTCGTGGAGATCAGCGATTCTTTCAGCACTGGGAGCTCCATCATGCCTCAGAAGAAGAACCCGGACGTGGCAGAACTTGTACGGGGAAGGACCGCACGGGGGACCGGTTCATTGATGTCGATGCTCACACTTATCAAGGGTCTCCCGATGTCATACAACAGGGACCTCCAAGAGGACAAGGAGGCGGTGTTCAGGACCGCGGACAACTATATCGCTTGCCTCAGGATGATGGCCGGTATGCTTGCGGAAGCAAAATTCAATGGCGCAAGGATGCGGGAGGCCGCTAAGAACGGTCTCCTGAACGCCACGGACCTGGCCGATTACCTTGTTAAGAAGGGCATGCCTTTCCGTCAAGCGCATGAGGTCGTTGGGAAGATGGTGCGCCATTGTGTAAAGACGTCGAGGTCGTTAGAGGATCTGGACCTGAATGAGATGAGGACGTTCTCTGACCTGATCGGTCCAGATGTCCAGAAGGTGCTCGATATCGAGGAATGTGTGAAGAGGAGGACGTCCTTCGGAGGAACTTCCCCGGTCCAGGTCGAGAATCAGATAAAGACTGTCACCAGCAAGAAAGAGGACCATCTCTTCTTCATAAAAAAAGAAAGAGAGCGCTCTGTCCAGGTCTGGAATGGGCTCATGTACGGTCTATGACCTCACTCTTCAAGCATCGAGAGGGTGTTCCACTCCAGGTCGTGCTTGATGCCTCCTTTATTGAGTATCTTGCTCAATTTCTCGGCGACCCTGACGACCTCTCCGCTCTTTGCAGAGCCCCTAATATAGAACTCTTTTTTGCCCAGGGGGAACACCATACGCATCCTTCCCTTGCGATTGTAACCCTCAGGCTTGCTGTTCTTTTGCAGCTCGCACATGTTCAGGTAGATGAACATCTGCATGATGTCCTCGTCCTCAGGGACCTGTTCAGTCTCTTCAAGGAACGTCGTGAGCACTTCGGGGAAGACCTTTGCCATGTCCTTATATTCAAAACCGTCCTTCAGGACGAAGTGGCCACTGCTCGCTTTCATTGTTTTTTTGATATGGACCGGCATATTAATAATTTCCCGAAGTTGGAGGGTCTCCCTCGTAAGATCGACATAGATTCGATCGCTCAAGGGAAGTGCTCGGCACTCAATCAATATTAACCCCTCAGGCATTTAGCTTGGACATGAGAACGGTCCTGACAATAGCCGGCTCCGATTCAATAGGTGGGGCTGGAGTGCAAGCGGACCTCAAGGCCATCGCCTCCCTGGACCTGCATGGAGCTTCCGCCCTGACCGCAGTGACCGCACAGAACACCAAAAGGGTAGAGAGGATCTTACCGCTCGATGTTAGCGATGTCATCGCCCAGATAGATGCCGTCATGGACGATTCAGATGTTTCGGCGATCAAGACCGGCATGCTATTTTCTGCCGAGATCGCGGAGGCGGTGAGCAATAGGCTAAAGGGGCTGGATATCCCGATAGTTGTGGACCCCGTCATGATCGCCGGAGTAGGTGATAGGCTGTGTTCGGATGGGCTATTGACCTCGTTGAGACGGTCAATGCTCCCTTTGGCGACTGTTGTGACCCCTAACAAGGAGGAGGCGGAGTCTCTCTCAGGGAAAAGGATATGCTCACTAGATGATGCCGTGGCCGCAGCTGTCGCGATCAAAGAAATGGGACCAAGGGCAGTGCTCATCAAGGGAGGACATCTGGAAGGCAATGGTGTTATCGACCTTCTTTACGTTGATGGCAAGATGATAGAGCTGAAAGCTCCAAGATGGCCCGTAAAGGTCCATGGCGCAGGTTGCACACTGGCCTCCTACATAGCTGGTAATATTTCCAGGGGGATGGAGGTACGTTCCGCCGTGATGGATGCCAAAAGGAGGGTCACGGATGCCATAGCGCTGAGCTATCCCATAGGGGAGGGGATGAACGCCATCAATCCGATGGCCAGCAAACAGAAGGAGGCGATGAGGGGTGAAAGGATCGAATCTCTCCGATGGATGGTGGAAAGGCTAGAAGAGGGGCTCCCAGCATCATGGGTTCCCACCTCAGGCGGTGATGTGGTATACTCCCTGCCGGCGCCTCAGGGTTTCTCAGAGGTCTGTGGAATCGAAGGAGGTCTCGTCATCAAAGGAGGGCGGCCCAGAAGAATTGGGGATGTACGGTTCGATGCATCAAGAGAGCTGGCATCCGTGGCGATCGGACTGTCGATCCATGATCTGGCAAGAACGACCGTCCTGGCATTGAGAGGAAGCGAGAGGAACATCAAGGTCATGAAGAGATCTGGAATGATGTGGGCCGATTATGATCTCCAGATAAGGTCAAGGGACTGTAGTGCCATAGCCGAGACCGTCGGTCGGGGGATCGAACAAACAGGTTTTGTACCTGATATCATATTTGAAAGGGACGGGATGGGCACGGAACCTATGATATTGGTCAATGGAAGGTCACCATCGGATGTTCTAAGGAAGATTGGCCCTGTGCTCCATTGAAGGTGATGAATTGAAGATCGCGATGTTCACGGATACCTACCTGCCTACAAGGGATGGGGTGGTCACATCGATCCTGAACACGAAAAGGGAATTGGAGGCCCAAGGCCATGAGGTCTTCATCTTCGCACCGGAGCCTTATGACCGGGTCAGCAGGGACCCCGATGTTTTCTATTTTAAGGCCAAGGCCTTCCGGAGCTATGATGGTTATACAGTGGCAATGTTCCCCACGGAGAAATGCAGCATCTTAAGGGGCCTTGGTGTTGATGTGATACACACCCACGGTCTCTTCTTCCAGGGCCTCAGGAGCATGCTTGCGGGAAAGGAGCTTAGACTTCCAGTGGTCCTGACATGGCACACTATGGTGACCGATGCGGTGAAATACTACAATTTCACCATGTTGCCAGAATGGTTCGTCGACAAGATGATGTGGATATATCTTCGCACGCTCCTCACAAGAGCGGAGTGCGTCGTCGCGCCTACGCACGCCATCGAGGCCGAGCTCAGAGGATATGCACCGAGGATGAGAAGGATAGAGGTAGTGCCCACAGGCATCGATACTGAAAGGTTCAATTGTCATCAGGACGGGCGGTCCATGAGGGAACGTATGGGTGTGAAGGACAATGAGAAGATGGTCCTGGCATTGGGAAGGGTGGCCTGGGAAAAGAACTTGGATCTTGTCCTGAAAGGGTTTGCTTGCCTGCACAAAGATGAACCGCATACTAAGCTGGTCGTGGCCGGGAATGGTCCGGCCATGGGTCATTGTGTTCAACTTGCCAAAGAACTTGGTATCTCTGACCACACAAGATTTCCAGGATTTGTCGATGATAAGGACCTTCCTAAGCTGTACGCGGCCTGCGACGCCTTCACCATCGCGTCGAAGTTCGAGACGCAAGGACTGGTCTTGCTAGAGGCCATGGCGACCGCGAAGCCGATATCGGGAATTGACTATCGGGCGGTGGGCGAGCTCATTGTTGATGGTAAGAACGGTTTCAAGTTCAAGGACGACCCTGAAGATTGGGCCCGGGCCACCAAGGCAGCCCTGTACGCATCTGACGAGGTCAGAAGAAATGCGAGAAGGACGGCGGAGCAGTTCAGCATCAAGAAAGGTGTGGAGAGCCTCGTCAAGATATACGAGAGTTCTATTGTCTCGAAGAGGACAAGGGTCTCGCGCTGATTCATATTAATATATGGTTCATGATTATATCCATATGGCGGACATAGGGCAGTTATTCTATGAATTATTAAGTCCTATGGGCACGCTGGGACTCTTGTTGTGCGTTTTTCTTCTGTTCTACATCGATGCCATAGTCTTTCCGACCCTTCCAGAGCTCTTCACGATCATCATCTTCTCGGTCGACCCGACGATAGGATTCGCAGCGGAGGTCCTGATCACAATAGCTATCGCTGAGGTCCTTGGCCTCCTCACGCTCTATATCATCGTCAAGAGATTGAAGGTCCCAAAGAAGATATCCGAGGCGGTAAAAAGGTATTCTGGTATGCTGGTGGTCAAGAACGAGAAGATCATTTTGCTAAACAGGATCGCACCAGTCCTTCCATTCATGGGAGCCTTTGTCGCGATGTGCGGTTGGGACCTGCGAAGATCGGTCGCATATACAATTATCGGAGGCATGACGAAATACGGGACGGTCCTCGCTCTCAGTGCGTTGTTCTACGCATATCTTTCCAGCGGGGCTGCGACATTGGTGACGATGGCCCTTGTGATCGGGGTGATAGCGGTCAGCCTGGTCCTGTCCTATATCAAAAAGAAGGATGTGCCCAAGACATCCCGCCCTGGTTAAGATCCTCTTCATTTAATCTTTTCCACGGTCACATGGAAGGTCAATGTAAGGCCCATCAATGGACTGTTATAGTTCATCGCCGCCTTGCCGGTCTCAAGATCGACGTCAATGAGGACGAACATGTTGTTCCCAGTATAACCTCTTATGTTCCATGAGTCCTCTTCAGTAACAAGGTGGGTGAATTCAATCAGCCCCTCGCCGTTGTTGACGGTCGAGTCGACCGAGTCGATCCTGATGTTCCAGCCTGACGATATGGCAGGGTTATTATTTGCGTACACTTTATATTCAGATCCTTGCACCGCAGCATTCTGGTATAATACCCGGTCATTTCCCGAATCAACATTGAGCACTGTGACAGGCCATTTATAGGTGGGATGTGTCAGCGTGAGGCCGGTCACCGGGATCGACCCAAAGGTGCTGTTGAAACCTGATATCGTCGTCTCTACGAATACCGGGGCCGTCTGATGAAGGTCAAAGGACTTCACCTTGCTAAGGTCCATCAGACCATATCCTTGCTCAGGAGGGATCACTATTACCTTCGTCTGACCTTCCTTCATGCCTCTCACTCCTAGGTCAAAGCCAGTTATGGTCTGTCCTCTTCCCACCGTGAAGGTGAATCCTGAGTAAGCGGACTGGGACCTCATGGTGAACCATGCTGTCTTAGGATAGGTCTCATTGTCCAAGGCCACTTCCCACATGGATGTGTCAAAGACCTTTTCGACCCCTTGGATATTTACTGTGCCATAATAGTTAACAGTGATCGAATCCCCATTGCCGACGGTCGAACTATCGTTATCAAAAACTATCACGTATGCCGTGGAGGTCGATGCCAATAGGAGCACGATGATCAAGAGCGCCAATATCGTCTTGGAAATTGCCATCGTGTCATTTTTCAGGTCCTTGAGCCTCATAGTGATACTGAGCAGGCAACCGTATGGCACCATTTAAAGTTTGCTTGCTCCACTAGATGCCCTGGTCCGGATATCCTTTTTATACGCGGCTCATGTTACAATGCCATCATTCAGTTATGGTGTTCAGATGAAGACCCTTTACATTCACGCTGATTTCATGGAGTACGAGACCAAAAAGCCAACTCCGGTCGCTGAGGAGATTGTCGATGGTCGCACCAGCGGCAGAGCGGAGGAGGTGCTCGTGGCCTTTATCACAGTGGAAAAGAAGGACGAGGGCAAGGTCGATGCCGTTGTGCGAGAGGCGGCGCTTGACCTTAGAGAGGTGGTCGAGAAGGTAGGCGCCCTAAGGGTCATGCTTTATCCCTATGCCCATCTGAGCCCTGACCTTTCCGACCCAAAGACCGGTAAGGATGTTCTTGCGAAGCTTGAACAAGCCCTTAAGGAGATGGAGATCGAGGTGATGAGGGCCCCCTTTGGATGGTATAAATCTTTCAAGATAAGTTGCAAGGGACACCCATTATCTGAGCTCTCAAGGGACTTCGAGGGAGCGGTGGAAGAGAAGGAGAGAAAGGGTGAGGAGAGCTTCCTTGTGCTCCTGCCTGACGGTACAGAGCTTTCACCAAATGAGTACAAGGGCGGCAGTGAATGCTTCATGATCATGATGCAGAAGGAGGCCCTCAAAAAGGAGTGGCCACTTTCTGGGGAGGTGAAGTATCTGCGCCTCTGCAAGAAGTTCGGTATCCAATGGGAGTCGATGAGCGACGTCGGCCACATGTGCTTCACCCCAAAGGGGGCGCTCATGTTCGACCTGTGTGCGGACTATTCTAATCAGATCGTGAACTCGATGGGTCTTCCGGTCTATACGGTGAAGGGCACCAACATGTTCTCTTTGGACGAGGGTCCAGTAGCCGAGCACGCAAAGCTCTTTGGCGACCGGCTTTACACCGTCGAGACGGAGAAGCGCCGTTTCGTCATGAGGTATGCAGCCTGTCATCAGCAATTCGCAATGATGAAGAACTGGAACATCAGCTATAAGGCGCTCCCATATGGAGCGTTCGAGGTTGCCGATTCCTATAGGCTCGAGCAGTCCGGAGAGACCATGCTCTGCTTCAGGACAAGGCGCCTTAACATGCCTGACCTCCACGTAGTTTGCAGGGACATCCCGGAGTCAGAGGAATGGTTCCTGAAGCTCGACGAGCGGATATACAAGGAAGCTGAGAAGCTTGGCAGGGACTATGAGATGCTGGTCAATTTCTCCTCAAAAGAGGCCTATGCTCAGCACAAGGACATGCTGATGAAGATACTCAGAAAACACAACAGACCAGCATTGTTGCATTTCTACCCTGAGGGGATCAATTACTATTGGACGGTCAACATCGAATATCATATACTGGACGATATGAAGCGGGCAAGGGAGATAGGCACAGTACAGATCGATGTGGGAAATGCAAAACGTTTTGGTATAACCTATACGGACGAGAACGGCAAGAAACAATATCCTGTCATCCTTCACACGGCTGTCATCGGCACCATCGAACGTTATCTTTACACCCTCTTCGACACGGCGGTCATGATGGAATCCCAGGGGAAGCTTGGAACTTTGCCGGTATGGGTAAACCCAGAACAGGTCAGGTTGTTGACCGTAGGCGAGTCCCATCTCGGAAAGGCCAGAGAGATGGCTGATGCGCTACAAGCAAAGGGTGTCCGTGTCGGGCTCGATGACCGCGGCGAGACAGTGGGCAAGAAGGTCCGCGAGGCCAAGCAGGACTGGGTGGCATATGTGGTGGTCGTCGGGGATAAGGAGATGACCTCAGATAAATTGAGCGTGTATGACAGGGCGCTCAACAAGAACGTGGAAATGACATTGGAGCAGCTGGCGGACAAGATACGTGCAGAGACCGCCGGAATGCCGAACAGGCCGATGTACCTCCCTCGAGAGATGTCCAGGCAGGTCGACTTCAGCTGACCGGGGTCAAACAATTTAAAATAATATATTTTAATATAATATATAAATTTTAAAATGTTTTATCTGTTCCATTACCTGGATCAGAGATCTCTTAGCTCAGCGACGACCGCGTCCCCCATCTGAGATGTTGAGGCGTTTCCGCCCAGGTCCCTTGTGCAGATCCCCTTGTCGAAAGCGTTCCTGACGGCGGTCTCGACCTTGGAGCCGAGGTCCCTATGCCCCAGGTTGTCGAGCATCAGTTTTGCCGCAAGGATCGTCGCCACTGGATTTATTGTGTTCATGCCCTTGTACTTAGGGGCAGAGCCGTGGACAGGTTCGTACATGCTTATGCCCTTCGGATTGATGTTCCCGCCAGGTGCGAGCCCAAGTCCTCCCGTGACCTCTGCCAACAGGTCCGTCAGAATGTCCCCGAACATGTTCGGAGTGGCGATGACTCGGAACTTGTCAGGGTTCTTGACAAGGGCCATTGACATGGCATCGACATACATGTAACCGACATTCATCCCTGCCTGTCTGCACTTCTCGTTCCATACATCCCTCCAGAGATGGTATATGTTGCTCAGCACGTTCGCCTTGTCGACGACCGTTATTTCCTTGGTGCCTATGAGCTTCGCCTGGGATATTACATAATCAGCGAACCTTTCGATGTTCTTCCTGGACATCACACCGATCTCGATCGCGAAGTCGTCAACTACCGTTGATGTCCCTTTGACGTCCAAGTGCAGGTCATAGAGCTGCCTTTTCAGGTCCATCTCCAAGCTACCTTTGCCCCCGTTGAACCTTCCACCGATCCCGATGTAGAAATCCTCGGTGTTCTCTCTGAAGACGTCTATCTTGAAGTCGACGTCCCGCTTCAATCGACCGAATGGTCGCCAGAGCTGCGCTGGTCTGTGGTTGATGTACTGGTCGAAGGCGAACCTTGCTGCCAATAGGATGCCTTTTTCAAGAACGCCCGGTGCAACGCGGTCGTCCCCGATGGCCCCCAGGAATATTGCATCGAACTTCCTGAGCTCATCAATGTCCTCCTGGGTGAGGAGCTTGCCGGTCCTAAGGTACCTCTCTGAGTTGATGTCCATCTCGGTGAACGAGAACCTCACGCTGTAGTTCTCCTCCAGCGCATGAAGCACCTTCATGGCCTCGTTAACGACCTCTGGTCCTATCCCGTCGCCCGGCAATACAGCTACTTTGTGCATCTCTTCTCCTCCTTGATCTTGGCCAATAGGCCTCCCTTTTCCATCAGGTCCTTGACGAACGAAGGGAACGGTACGAATTTCCATTCTCTTTTGGTGGTCTCATTCGTGATCCTGCCGTTCTGCAGGTCTATGTATATGATGTCCCCTTCCTCTGCCTCAATCCTACATTCTATCGGCAGCAGACCGACATTGATCGAGTTCCTGTAAAATATCCTGGCAAAGCTCTCCGCGACCACGCAGGTGATACCTGCCTGGAGCAACGCCCTCGGTGCGTGCTCCCTGCTCGACCCGCAACCGAAATTTCTTCCTGCAATGATGATGTCTCCCTTGCTGACGTGCTGGGCCATGTCCGGCCTTACCTTTTCAAAGATGAAGGTCCCTAGCCTGTGATTGTTGTCACTGGTCAATCTCTCAGCTGGAATTATCTGGTCGGTATCGACGTGGTCGCCGAACCTCCATGCCTTTCCCCTCAGGTCGTTCATATTTCAATCCTCCTTCGGGGCGGTGATCTTTCCCGCTATGGCGCTCGCTGCGACGACGGCCGGGGATGCGAGGTAGACCTCTGATCCCTTATGCCCCATCCTGCCTATGAAGTTCCGATTGGTCGTGCTCACACATCTTTCACCATTTGCCAGCACTCCCATGTGCCCCCCGAGGCACGCGGCGCAGGTAGGCCCCGAGACAAATGCGCCAGCCTTGATGAACTCCGCGATCAGACCTTCCGATAATGCCTGAGAATAGACCTTCGTGCTGGCGGGCACCACGATCATCCTCACATTGGGATGCACCTTTTTACCTCGGATTATGTCCGCCGCTATCCTGAGGTCCTCGATCCTGCCATTGGTGCAAGAGCCTAGGAAGGCCTGGTCTATCTCGACATCGACCTCGCTGACCGGTCTTCCGTTCGAAGGAAGGTGAGGCATTGACACCATGCTCTCCAGCTTTCCAAGGTCGTATTCGAGCGTCCTGCAGTAACTTGCGCCCTCGTCGGCGGTCACGGCCGACCAGCTTCCCGCATTCACCGTCTTCATGTGGGCCACCGTGGCCGCATCGCATGGGAATATACCTGCCTTTCCTCCCGCTTCGATGGCCATGTTCGCGATCGTCAGCCTTTCTGAGACGCTGAGGCCCGATATACCGGTACCAGCGAACTCCAATGCCTTATAGTTGGCCCCGTCGACACCTATATCCGTGATGATCTTAAGGATCAGGTCCTTCCCAGAGACGTATCTTTTCAATCTGCCCTTCAAAAGGACCCTGATAGACTCTGGAACCTTGAACCAGAGCCTTCCTGTCGCGAACACCGCCGCGGCCTCGCTCGATCCGACCCCCGTGCTGAAGGCGTTCACCCCGCCATAGGTGCAGGTATGGCTGTCAGCCCCGACGATAAGACGTCCTGGGGCCGCAAACCCTTCGTCGACCATTACCTGATGGCACACCCCTCCCCTTCCGACCTCAAAATAATTCTCGATCTTCCACTTCCTCGCAAAATCCCTCATCTCCTTGGCCTGTTGGGCGGATGCGATGTCCTTGTTGGGGACATAGTGATCAGGGACCAGTACTATCTTTTCCCTGACCGGTTCACATCCTATGGCCTCGAACTCCTCGAACGCCAACGGTCCCGTGACGTCGTTCACCATGACATAATCGACGTTCGCATCGACTATGTCTCCAGCGTGGGCATCTATGCCGGACTTCACGCTCAAGATCTTTTCTGAGATCGTTTTCGGGTCCTTTGCTCTCATTGACCAACCTCTTCAAGCGTTCTTCCTTGTATAAAGTCTGTCGACCGCCTCCACCGTCGCGTCGACGCTCGTCAGCACGATGTCCGAACCGATGCTCTTTCCCACAGACATTATGTCAGTTCCGTTCATCTTCAGCTTGACAGAGACCTCGCACAATGCGTCACTTCCCCCAGTTATGGCGTTGAGCCTATACTCGACGAGCGATATCTTGTCGCTGACGGCCGCCCTGATGGCATTCAAAGCAGCATCCACTGGCCCGATACCGATGTTCGAGCTCCTATGGACCTCTCCGTCGATCTCGATTGCCACGGTCGACGTTGGGGTTATGTTCAGACCGGTGAAGACGGTGAACTCCTTCAGACGTATCTTCTTTTGCTCGCGTATGCCTTTGCCGAAGACATGCGAAGCCAGGGCCACGAGCTCGGCGTCATCGACCTCCTTGCCGCTCGCCGCCAATTTTTTTACCTTGTCCACGACCTCGGCCACCTGCTCATCCGTAAGACTGACGCCATACTGGCCGAGCTTCTCTTTGACCGAGTGCGCACCGGTATGCTTTCCCACAACGATATTGCGCGTCATGCCCACCAGCTCAGGACAGAATGCCTCATATGTGGCGGGATTCTTTAGTACACCGTGGACATGGATGCCAGACTCGTGGGCAAAGGCATTGTTACCTACGATAGGTTTGTTATCGGGGATGGGGACCCCTGTCAGCCTAGAGACAAGTTTTGATGTGTAACCTATCCTCTCGGTCCTGATGTTGGTGGAGGATCCAAAGAAGGCCGTGATCCCCATCACCGTCTCCTCAAGGGCTGCGTTCCCGCACCTCTCACCAAGACCGTTCATGCAGACATGGACCTGTCTCGCACCGCACCTGACAGCTGCCAATGAGTTTGCGACCGCCAGCCCGAAGTCGTTATGACAATGGACGCTCAAAGGGACGGTTGTGACCTCCATCAGCTCGGAGACAAGATATTCCATGGCCGGAGGGGACATCGTCCCTACTGTATCTGGGAGGTTGATCTTATCGACCTTGGCCTCTTGAACAGCGATATGCATCTCCTTGAGAAAATCTAGGTCGGTCCTCGTCGCATCCTCGCAGCTGAACTCGACCGTCATCCCGTGTGCCTTAGCATACTCGATCGCTCCGACCGCCCTCGCCTTTACCTGCTCTCTTGTCATGTTCAGCTTATGCTTCAGGTGCAGATCGGATGTGGCGATGAACGTATGGACGTAGTCAAGGCCGCATTCAAGTGCCGCATCGATGTCTGATTTGCTCGATCTGGCCAGACCACATATCTTTGCCTCCAGGCCTGCTTCCTTTATCTTCCTTATCGATTCCCTCTCACCGGCGGAGGAAATGGGAAACCCTGCCTCGATCACATCCACTCCAAGCTCCGACAGTGCGGTGGCGATCCTCACTTTGTCGTCGACCGAAAGGGCGATGCCTGGGGTCTGCTCTCCGTCCCTGAGGGTCGTATCAAATATCATGATCCTTTCAGAGGTCGTCGGCCTGAGCACCAAGCGGTTGTACTTGCTGGTAAATATCTTGTCCTGTACACACGCCTTTTCCAGGGCCTTCGAGCCCGCTCTATCTGAATTTTCCAGGCCGTTCATGGAACCACCCAAATTCACCGAGTTCTAGCAATGAGCATTATCAGTGAAGCAAAAGCAATAGGCAAATCATCTTGTTGTGCCTCATTTGCTGCCCTCGGTGTCAGATGCGAAAATGATGATGACCATATATAACGGTTGCTGAACAAACTGCCCATGTCGATCTGTCCTGACCAGCATCATGTCAGAGATCTCATATGATCATGAGCAACTCTTATCTCTGCAGGGCCAGAAAGGTACGGTCAACGGCATCTCTCATCGCCCCATATGATCTTATGGAGCTGGGGAAGGACCCTGGCATTGATCTTTTTCTTAAGAATGAATTCGGCCACCTCTTCTAGATCGATGCCACCCACGGGTGTGAAGATCACGTTGCATTCTACAGGATGCTCTTTCAGCAACCGGGATGCATAGACCATGTCACCACGGTCAGCGACCACGAACTTCAGTTGATCTACAGGCGACAGAAGCTCGAGGTTCGAGAGGTCCATCTTCTCCTCCATACCGGATGAGGGGCATTTGATATCCATGCTGACGATCATGTTCATCGAGCAGGGAAGTTCCTCCAGGGAGTACGAGCCGTTCGTCTCCAACGTGATGTGGTAACCAAGGTCCAGCAATCTCTCGATGAGCTTGATGGTCGACCTCTGCATCAAAGGCTCTCCCCCGGTGATGCATACGAACTTCGTATCGAGCTCCTTGACCTTCTCGATGACCTCCTCTATGGTCATCTCATTTCCCTCTTTACGGGCATATCTGGTATCGCACCAGGTGCAATCGAGATTGCAACCTGTGAGACGTACGAAGGTGGTGGGGGTCCCGATCATAACGCCTTCGCCCTGAAGCGACCGGAATATCTCGCAGATCTTCAATCGATCACCTCATAGTCTATATCGTCCTCATATCCAGCTTCCCTGAACCCTTTCAATCGGAGAACGCATGAGTCGCATCGCCCACATGCCTTTCGCCCGCCGCTGTAGCAGGACCAGGTGAGGTGCATAGGTGCCCCCAATCTTTTTCCTAGACGGACTATCTCGGCCTTTGTCAGCTTTAGCAAGGGGGCCTCTATCTTGACCGCCCGACCTTCCACACCGGCCTTCGTGCCTACCCGTAGCACCTCCTCAAAAGCGCGGAAGAACTCTGGCCTGCAGTCAGGATAACCGGAGTAATCTATAGCGTTGGCCCCTATGAAAACGACGGACGCTGACTCGCTCTCACAGAGACCGGCAGCGACAGATAGAAAGATGATGTTCCTGGCCGGCACATAGGTGACGGGTATGTCCTTGCCGATCTCATCCTCTCTCTCCTGCGGTACTGCGACCTCTTCTGAGGTCAGAGCGCTCGTCCGATAAGAGCTCAGGTCGATGTCGATGACGATGTGTTTTCTCAGGCCATAATGTCTGACCACGGCCTTTGCACTATCCAGCTCCCTGGCATGCCTCTGACCGTAATTGAAGCTCAACGGGATCACCTCATATCCTCTAGAGATGGCATATGCAAGGGAGACGGTCGAGTCCAATCCTCCTGACAAAAGTGCGACGGCCCTCATTTGATCACCTCGGAGCAAGGTCCATTCCGGCCCATGCGCTCTGACCGAGCTCCTCATGGATGCCAAGCTCGACCCTTATGATATTGGGCGGAAGTTTGACCATTTGAATAAACCTTCCAAGAAGGCAGCTAGCGAGCTCCTCTGCGCTGGACTCCTTGGTATCGAGCAGGACCACATCATCTACCGGAAAGATGTATTTCTTACATCCGGACAACACAACGACCTCATCGCTGACCGACACGGTTATCTTGTTCGAGTTGGATGGTATCAGCACGCGATGGTCAAGTTCATCCGCGATGTCCCTAAGGGCCTTCTTCACTGCAACAAAATCCATGATCATCCCGCCCTCCGTGGTTTCTCCGTATAGCTTGAGGCTGATTATGTAGCTATGACCATGCAATCTACCACATTTATCGTGACCAGCAATGAAATGGCATGCTGAGAATTTGATGTTCGCATGCTCACCGTCTACCTCTAATCTCAACATATCTCTCTGATCCCGCAATATGTGCACATGTGACTTAATGTTAGCGAGAAGACGCTCACGGATCATCATTTTATTAATGAATGATTTTTCCCTACCAAAGCTGATGCCAATGCGATCGAGTCGACATAGCTGGGTTTCGCCCTTGAAGTGTCTATGAAGACCTTCTTCAGGTTTAGAACGGGCGCCCCCATGGACCTCCCACCATCAACCAGATGCAAACATCTGAAAATGAGGTTACCAGAGATCCCATCAGGGGCGATGATGAGGTTCTTACTTTGCACAGCGTTCTCGATGAGGATTTGTACATCTTCCGCATCGTACCCTTTGGCCTTTAATGCCGCAACTATTTCTTCTGCCTCTTCGATCGTCTTATCTACCTGGGCGCTCCTTCCAAGGTCCGAGTTCCTGCCGCCAGACATTATACCTATCTTCGGCTCTATGCCGAGCTTGCTCAGCAAAGGCATCGCGAGCTCGACCATCTCGATCTTTTCAATTGAGTTCGTACCCTCATCGATCCCCACTGGCGCTAAAAAGAAAATATTTCCACCACGAGGCTGGACCATTGCGATCCTAAGTATCCTGTCAAGACCAAAGACGTCTTTGATGGAGCGCATCGATATGTTGGAGTCGAGGTCCCCTCTCACCGCAGCGTCGATACGACCTTCTTTGAGCGCCATGACGAGCTCCAGACTGTCATAGTAGACTTCGGTCTTACCATATCCCACTGCATCCGCTAGCTTGACGCTCGTCAGGACCTTTTCAGATTCAGGGAGGGACCCTATCCCGATCCTTCTCTCCTTGGATTTTGCCATCTTGAAAATGTGCTCAGGCGTCAACATATCATAATACCTCCATCGATGTGACCAGCATCAGATACTCAGATAATTATGAATGCCTGAACAATATAAATAAGATGGGTGAGGGCAGGTCCGACCGTCGGTCCGATATACCAGCGACCTCAGGAAAAGACATCAGCCCATTATCATGTCCAAATGATAGTCGGCCCATTCTCTGTCACCTAGAACTATCTCGAGCTCGATCGGGGTGAGCATGGGTTTTGGATACCTCAACTGGTCATCGATCGCCAGACGTGGGCATGCAGTTGAAACGAACGCCCCGCATTGAAATGGAAGCAATCTTTCTGGGCTGATCTCTTCCAAGATGATGACCGTTGCCTTCTTCCCTTTGCGCTCGATCCTTTCAAGAAGGTCCATCGCCAGAGGGAATCTGTCCTGGCCGGTCTTGGATGAAACGATTATCCCGAAGTCCTCTACATCGGCAGACCTTGCGATGGCCGCATGTCTCTGCCTCATGATCCTCTCTTTCAGCTCGCCTATCTCTCGTACCTCGTTCATCACCGGGTCCATGACAATGACCTCTTTAGAGGTCTCGATAGCTACCGAAAGAGGATGGAAATTGCCGCTCCCTATGAAGAGATAAGAATCGACCTCAGCGTCCACGGATGTTGCTGCGGATATGTTGCACCCGAGCAATTGACCTGGATGTTTGATTCTTTGGTCGCCTCTTCCGACGACGCATTTCACCCCTTTCGACCTTAGGAATGTCAGCGCCTTATCAATAAACTCTGTATGCTGCACGGTGGTGACGACCCCCACCGTTCCACGGAGCAAGGGCAATGCCTTTTCCAATAAGGCCTCTGGGTCGAAATCGATCTGCACTTCGATGTGGACCACATCGGCATCGTTCTGCATGGATGGTATCTCAGCATGCCCGATATGGACCAGTGCTTCGGCGTATCTTCTGAAATCCCTGTTGATATCACATGCTCCATAACAAGGGTCACCGAGGATGAGACATCTCGCACCAGTGCGCGACCCTATCTGGTCCGCTAGGTTGAGGGCATACGTCTTCAGTCCTTCTGGAAGTTGGAGCGCGACCGTCCTTGCATTCCTGCGTTCTATGAATGAAACGATGGAATCGATGTGGAAATCGTACAATGGCGCCGACCTCTAAAGATGTGAGACGACGCCAGGTTAATAAAGTTTAATGGACCAGCTCTGCACCTTTCTCTATCTCGGTAAAGCATGGAGTGGGCAATTTCAAAGAAGCGCTCCAGAGGGCCTCCTTTGCCGCTGGCACATACTGGACCGGGACACGTACAGTGATCACGGTCTGTCCAGGCTCGACCCTGGCGGCCGTACCGACGGCCTTTCCGAACGCCGCCCTCATTCCGCTCGATACACGGTCGGCTCCGGCCCCCGTGGCGAGCTTGTTCTCGCGTAGAACATGGTGAGGATAGACCCTGATCTTCATGTGGTAGTTCGCACCGCCTGCCTTGTTCGTGAGTATCCGGTTGCAGGCGATACGGGCTGCCTCCAGTGCAGTATGCCTTATCTGACACGGCTCCTTTACTTTGAGCGAGAGGGTGACGGCGAAGTCTCCATTCGGGACTCCAAGATCAAAAGTGCTGATACGAGAGGCGGGCACTCCACCCATGTACTCCCTGCGGCAGTATGCCTGTCCCCTGATTTGACGGTACATCCTTCCTGGCTTCCTTGCCATAATCGATCACCAAACATTACATCTAAGCTGATGGGGTGGCTACATTAATATTTTCCTATATAAGTCTGATGGATTGGACCAAGTTCTCAATCCACATCATCTGAGCGATCCTATAATGTGACCTGGTCTATATAAAAGGGCCGTGGTCTTTTAAAATGATATTACCGAACTGATAGGTAGGATCTTGATGATAATGATATAGATGGATAAGGAAATAGTACACATCATTGGATCCAGATATCGTGTTCTTCAGAACATTACCAATATCAGATCGTGAAGATGTTGTAGGGATCGATCTGATGCGTGGTCTGAGGACAACTGCACGATAGGGCTTTGCCTTCGGTAGGTGGAGTGTACCGATAGATCGTTAAATAACATCGAGGTCGCTTCCTTATGTTCCTTTCGACAATAGCAAAATGCTATTACAATTACAGATCTCCCTGACCGGCCTATCTTCCTCATGAAGAAACCTATTTGTCTTACTTTATGTTAGAGTTGTTCGGTCAGCACCGTGAGTAAGAAAAGGATTAGTGAATTAGACATCAAGACTATTGCCTCCCAAAGGATATCTATCTTGAAGTCACTGGCTTGGACCGAGGCCTACGATGGTGCCCTTGAAAGGTCTCGGAGGTATAACGATCTAGCACGTCGCATAGCTATGAGATGCCAGATCAGTATGCCATATAATCTGGATGTGTGTAAGGAATGTCATGTATCATTGGTGCCGGGAAGGACATGTCGGGTAAGGATTGGTCCCCAGAGAGTGATAGTACAATGTACTCAGTGCGGTTCTTACAGGCGGATCCCTTACCTAAAGGAAAAGAGGAGGAAATCGCGATGCCAAGGACAAAAAAGGACATAATGCGAGATACGAACGATCTCAGGCCAACGGTCCATGTGGGCAAGGATGGTATAACAGAGGGCCTGGTGAGCGAGATAAAGTTGCAATTGAAGTCTAATAAAGTGGTCAAGGTCAGATTGCTTCCTTCGGCTGGGGAGGATAAGAGATCGATCGCCGAACAGCTCGCTTCAGAGGCCGGAGCGCTCTTGGTAGACGCCAGGGGTTCTGTTGTCACGTTGTGCGAGAGAAAGTATTTTGCCGGTCATTGACATCCGTGACCGCTGAGACGGATACAATGTTGGACATCAATGTCATCAGGAGGGACCCCGGGAAGATAAGGAACATGCTCCTCAACCGTAACTATGGTGTGGAAATATTGGACCAGTTCCTTTCTTTGGATTCCGAATGGAGGCAGCTCATAGAAGAGGGCAATCAGCTTAGGAAAAGAAGGAACGAAGCATCTGTCGAGGTCCCTAAATTGAAAGGAGAGGATAAGCAGAGGGTACTTGCTGAAATGAAGACCGTGGCGGCCAGGATATCTGATATCGAAAAAAGGGTATCTGAGATAGAGACCATCAGGGATGAGCTTTTGTTACAGTTCCCGAACATACCGCATGAGACCGTACCGGTTGGTTCCTGCTATGACAACAATGTCTGTACCGTGCAAGCATATAACTTGAGAAAATTCGACTTCAGACCGAAGGACCATATCGAATTGGGGGAGTCCCTGGACATCATCGATTTCACGAGAGGGGCCAAGATCGCTGGGAGCGGGTTCTATATCTTGAAAGGCGATGGGGCCAGGCTTGAAAGGGCTATGATAAACTATATGCTAGACCTTCATAGAGTACAAGGTTACAAGGAGGTTTTCCCCCCAGTAGTGATCAACAGGAATGCCGTCATCGGCACTGGGCAGTACCCCAAGATGAAGGACGATATGTATTGGTGTGAAAGGGACGACCTCTGGTTGAATCCTACTGCTGAGGTGCCGGTCACCAATATGTTCCAAGATGAGATCCTGGATAAGAAGCATCTGCCCATATATCTTACAGCATATCTACCGTCATTCAGAAGAGAAGCTGGTCGTCACGCAGAGATGAAAGGGATAATCCGCGTTCATGAGTTCAATAAGGTCGAGCTCGTGAAATTTGTTCATCCAGACACGTCGTGGGAAGAGCTGGAAAGGCTGAGGAACGACGCCGAGGATGTCTTCAAAGGTTTAGAGCTCCCATACAGGGTGCTCTTGTTATGCACGGGGGATATGGGTTTCGCTTCGGCAAAAACCTATGACATCGAGGCTTTTGCCCCAGGAACGGATAAATGGCTCGAATGTTCTTCATGTAGTTGCTTTACCGATTTCCAAGCAAGGAGGGCCCGTATCAAGTTCAGGCCAGAGGCGCACCTTAAGTCTGAGTTCGTGCATACTCTCAACGGGTCGGGGGTCGCTCTCCCCAGAACAATGGTCTCCGTGATGGAGAACTATCAGACCAAGGATGGTAAGATCGTCGTTCCAAAGGTCCTTCGTCCGTACATGCAGGGACAAGAGCTTATCGAGTGAGCCGGCCATTCCTCTCAAGGAGAGATTCGATCGCACCTTCGGTCAATCGAAAATACGTCCATTCAGAAAGAGGTTCAGCTCCCATCGATCTATAGAACCTTATGGCCCTTTCATTCCAGTTCAGAGCGCTCCACTCCACCCTTCCACAGCCCATATCTTTTGCCCTTTGGACGCAGAAGAGGAAAAGTTCCTTCCCAAACCCTTTTCCCCTTTGTTCCTCGAGGATGAATATATCTTCAAGATATAAGGTCGGTTTGGCCAAAAATGACGAGTATGTGAAGAAATAGATGAGATATGCGATCGGCCTTCCGCCCAGCCTGCCGATATACGCCTCATAAAATGGTGTATTAGAAAGAGCGTGCTCTCGGAGCCTCGCCTTGCCAGCATTATCCGGGGGATCAAGATGTTCGAACCTGGCAAGTTCGACGATCAGATTGAAAAAGTCATCAAAATTATCATTGTTGACCTTCTCTAGCATCAATTTATCAGGGCCCAGCATCTTCTCACGTATTAAAATTATGAAAAAGGGTTTTAAAGAATTTACACATCTTTACTTCTTCCCTTTTTTCGACGAGGGTTTGGTGGTTGGTTTGGTGGCAGGTTTTGGCGGGGCTGTTTTCTTTTTCGGAGCCTCCTCTTCCTCCACCTCTATCTCATCACATTCCTCTTCCTCAACGTCAACGTAATCCAAGAAGTCGAACATGTCCTCCTCGAGCGCTTTTAAGACCTCGACTCCTTCCTTAACCTTGCCGTCCTCTATGAGATCGATTGCCTGAGAAAGGGCATCCAGCATATCCTCTAATTCATAATCGAGCTCGTCGAACAGTTCGCCTAGGGTCACCATTAAAACTCACCGATTCTGAATATGGTACAAGTATTATAAGCAATTGGCCTGAACGCGCCTTTGAGAACGATTATATCCTTCTGGTTGCGATTGTAACCACGTGAAGCCACATAGATTCGAGCATAGCAACAAAGATGACCTTGTGAGCGAGGATAGAAAAAGGTCCCAACCTCCAGAGGACATCATAGACAGATCGATGATTGACGGAGGTATCGTGGCAGACCTTGGCTGTGGTAACGGATTTCTTACAATACCTTTGTCACATGTCGTTGAGAAGGTCATCGCATTGGATGCCCAGAAAGAAATGCTCGAAAATCTGCTCAAGAGATCTGCTGACCGTGCCTTTAATATCAGACCGGTGTTGGCAGAGCTTCCGGCGATACCATTGAGAGATGAGAGTGCAGACCACATTTTCATTGTCAACATGTTGCATGAGATAGACGAAAAGGTATCGATGGTCAAAGAGGTCCATCGGGTCCTTAGAAATGGTGGGGGGGCCACGGTGGTCGACTTTCAGAAGAAGTTCACAAAAAAAGGCCCACCATTAAATGAGAGAATCGAAGAGAGTGATGTCCCATCTATCTTTATGGGTTTTCAATTGGTGAGACATTACTCTTTTGATGAGTTTTATCAGTATGTATTTAGAAAGGGACCTTAATAAAGGTCTTCAAATCCCGCCTGATGGAATGCCTCCTGTATACAGATTAAAAGATCTGACCTTACCTTGTCAGCGATGGAGATGTCATCTGTATGTACCTTGACCTTATACACCATCTTGTCTCCGTCAATGTCCGTCACCATTATCAAAGGGGGGATGTCCTTGGAAAGCCCTCCTACCTTCTCAAGAGCCTTTTCAATAAGGCCTTCCACCTCTGAGTGTGGAGTGGAAAAGGACATGGCTATGGATACACATATGTCCTTCCCTCCGGATCTGGATACGTTGAATATCTCTGAATCTATCATCTTTGTGTTCGGTACATTGACAAATGTACCGTCCAATAATTTCAGCTCAGTGAACATCAGATTTTTTTGTACAACATCTCCTTCCAGCGTGCCATCGATGACTATCCTCTCATTCAGATCATAGATGCTGGGTCCCATTAAAGCCATTCCACAAGAGATGTTGCGTAGAGCATGATATGAGATGAATGAGGCGACCAACAACAATACTATGAACAATCCGATCAACAGGAAGCCAATGTCCTGAAGGTTGAACATTGCGAAGATACTGTACATAACGGTCATCAATGCGATGGCCCACAGAACGTACTTGGCCGACCTTTTGAAAAGATCGATGACTTGAGGGTTGAATTTTTTAGTCTTGAACTTATAATCCTCGAGGATCTCATCGATCAATTTGGTCGCAAAGTGTATCGCTATGAAAATCGCTATGACAGAGACCAGCACATTACCATGATCGCTCAAAAAGGTGCCAATTTCCTTAAAAAGGTCCATGTCGGGATAAAGTGCTGATACGATGATGACAAGTGATATCATCGCCGCTCCAACATAGATCAAATATCCGATTATGAGAAGGATGACCTGTGCGGTCCCTCTCACAGAAGCGCCCTCGGGGTCTGTTTGTCTTCCTCTCGATAGGGCAGCACGTCGAAGTATCTGGACCAATAAGACCGCCACCATGAAGACCATAATGATGATGGCAATATCCACGAAGTACTGAAGAGAGGGTTCCCAAACATTTTCACGGAAATCCTCCCACACAAGCGAGATGGAATAAATGATGAGAAAGACCGAGAATATCAAAATCAATGTTTTTATCATTTTTTCAAGATAATTTACAAGCTCACGGTCCATGAACCTGCCCTCGGCCGAACGGATCTTCTCGATGTTCCTGGATATGTACGACCATGCATACAGATTGGCCACGAGCAGGAAAACGACGAACAATAGGGGCCAACCTACTTCGCCCATCCATTGTTCATCCCCGATATCTAAAAAGATCATCGATGGCAGGCCGACCATGCTTGGGAAATCACTTCCAGGGATAATAAATTTCGGTAACCCAGCTTCATTCAGGAGCAACGAGGCTGCCTTTTATAAGCCAAAGATCCAAGGCCTCACTTACCTGCATTCCCAACAGGGGAACGTTGTCAGACAGAACGCCTGATACAAGTATTCCGAAGATCATTTTAGGAGCACCTATCTCCTCTCCAAGGAACACCCCGGTGGCTGCTAGGTTGACCTTTACCACGGTGGTCGCCTTACAAGCGAGAGCTTGTTTGCTCCCCTGCAATTTTAAAGATTTCATCTTCACTCCTGCAGAAAGCCCGAACCAAATATTCTCCGCAAGCAAGTCCTCTGAGGCGAAAGTGCTCAATGACCTCATGGAGGATGATGGTTCTGTTGTCATGTCCCTCATCGTCCTACACACGATAGACCAGGCCTCTTCCAATATTGAGCTGTCAACGCATACCGAGTAACGTGTCGTAAATCCGACCGACCCGGTCTCATCCACTAATGATAGCTCGAGGAACAGACCTACCTCGATAATGGCGCCTGAAAGATCCTCAATGATGGTGGTCAAAGCATTCCTCATTGAGATCTCCATTGCCTTCCCCAAGGAAAATAATGAACCTCCAGATGCCTCTAGTATGTCCAAAGATTCCCTGACTATGCCTTCAAGGGTGAGCATGGCATCACCAGGATCGAGCCATCTACTGACAGACTCAGAATTGGGAGATCCTTTCGTACCCTCTCTGAAGACCCAATTTTCAGACCCGTCATGATCTCGCTGCCAAGTTCTTCCATCATTTTTTGTGTCTGGAACGAACGGAGCAGTGTCCACACGCTTTCCAGAAGCGTCCCGGAGAACGAGACTATCCCCATCAGGAAGGAGGCCAGTACCACCATTGTCTAGTGCCTGGGCCTGGAACTCATATACCATCCTTGAATATGGAAGAAGCAATACATCACCGAGTTCGTCCACGATTTTTTTACCGTGCATGGTCTCTATCGTCCACCCACTGAGGCTGACCACCTGTTTTGAAGGGTTGAATATCTCGACCCATTCTTTCCCTCCGTCCTTTCCCTTTGGGTTTAATTCAAACTCGTTTATCACAGGACCTGATTGAGATGCGGTCGCCAATTTGATCGAGATTCCTGCATTGACCTGTCCCTTCGCCCCTGGTATCGGGAGGGGGATGTTTGAAAGCATCTCACCGATTCCTGGTATATCTGCAAGGCTGAACCCTATTTGCTTGCATCTAACGATCTCTGGCATGCAAAGATCGACATAAAGCCCTTGTACCCATCCTCTGACCTCTAAGATGTGAGGAAAAGATGCAAGGAACGGATCTATGACCATAGATAACCGGACATTCTCTGATATAATAGAAGCATTCAATAAGAAGTTATAATTCCCAGAGGGGTCCTTGAATAATCGGCTTGATGCGCTGATCTTTGAATCGCCAGCGAAATACCCAAATGTCACCTTCACAATCGTTCTTGATCCTGCGAGGCAATTATCTTTGGGATTCAGCTCCACAGAAAGAGTGACCCCGAGTACCATGATTTCAATCGGGTCTAGTCTTCTTCCATACGTCAAAGATTCAATGATCGAGCATATGCCCTCTGAGATCATGTTTCTTAGGCTGCTCTGTAGTGTCTCGAGTGTGTACTTGACCGCATCTGATGCGACCTGCAACGAACTGGAGATCAGCTCAAGTGACCTTGACCTCATTGATTGTACCAGTTGATAAACATCATAGATGGCTCCCCCTATTGTCCGTAGTCTGTCCTTGAATGCTTTATAGATCTGATCGAAGAGGTCGAGCATGTCACCAGTAAGCGTATTTGTTGGTTGATAATCGACCTCCGGTAGGGGCCACCCGGAGGAAACGATGATGTCGCTGTTCGCCCCAAAAAAAGTGAACCCTTCATAACTTTGAGCTATGAACGAGGTCCCTTGGACCAAAGATAACCGCATCTTGAAAAGGCCCTCTACGCTAAAGCTCCAGCAGTTGATGAAGGGGGACATGCTTCCTTCTTTCAGGTCCGTGATGTGACTGTTCGGATTGATCCTACCGTCCATGTTCTCTTTTGGGTCTTTGACGTCGATGAAAAGGCCATTGTCCAGGTCGGTCTCGATCCTCAAATTGATCGTTAAGTACTTTCCTTCAAGGTTTGATGCGCTCATCGAATACTCTGGTGGGAGGTTGATGATAATTTTTCCACCCTTCAGGTCATTCGATGCTACCATGTCCTCGATCATCTCGATCACGTTATCTTCTACCCATTTCTCCATTCCCAGCTTGTCCACCGATCCGCCCTCTAACAAGACTTGGACTACATTCCCCCAAAATGAGGGGGCCTCGGGCGATGGTCTAATAAGTCCTACCTCTAAGACCGAGATCCTTTCATCCACATCCTTCTCAAAGAACGCCTCTATCTGTGGGATGATATTCTGTATTTTACTTTGCTCGATATACCCACGAATGGTCCCTACATTATAATCATGAGGTGCGTTGGCAAAAGATGCTTCTCGTGATAGAACATCGTTATAGATTGCCTCAGACAGAGAGTCTATCGCTTCTTGCAACGTCCTCTCGCGTTGGAAGAATACTCCCTTGTTATCCTTGATCGAACTGATCATCGATAGCCCCATGGGGTCGCGGTCGTCCTTTATCACGAGTTTTTCGGCGGAGTTTGAGAAATAACCATCCGACGAATCTAAGGTCGTTATGACCGCTTGTTCTACCTCCTCGAAGAATCCTTTTTCATCGTACGGATCGAGCTGTAATCTTATTGAAGATATCGACGAGGTAGAGGCAATGATGGTTGAGATCTCCTTGACCAGTGCCGTGATGCTGTCTATGAGCTCGTTAGTTGAAAGAATATAATTCCTCATCAACTCCTTCCACTCGTCCGATGCAAGGATGTCCCTCACACCTAAATCGACGCCGACACCATCTGGCAGTGTTACCAATTGATAGCAATATGATGAGTTGAGCAGGGCGATTGTTGAAGAATTCAATCGTACATACCAGTCGTCCTCCTCGGTCCAAAGATATCTATAAGCTGTTTCTTCAATCCCGGCATATTCGAACTTGTGTTTGACCCAGTTCTTCACATTCTGAGCCTCCATGTCCTTTCCGAGGACAAATGAGACCACATCTTTCAGAAAGAACTCTCCTGATTCTATCGTCCGGTCGATCGTCCCGATTATGTCGACCACATCGAGATATTCTAAAATTCTAAGGGCCAAGAGGTCCGTGGAGGCAAAAAAGGATTGGGCGATCAGGATCCTTGCATCTATCTCGTTGTTGCCATAGAGCCGAAGGAATATATCAGCAGGGTCGACAGGGCCTTCGCCGGTGATGAGATCGGGCAGCACGCTTTTGTCGAAGCTGGACCCTGGAGCCTTCTTGAAAGACCCAAGGAGTCCATGGTCATACTGACTGAACGTCGACCGTTGCAAGAGGATGGTGGCAAGTACTATAGCATTCCATATGTCCTCTTCGGACAATAACTGATCAATGATCATTGATCCAAGGGAAGAGAACGACCATTGATAGGTCCTGAGCTGTACTAGAGCTGTGATCTCGTATCTCACGATCTGCCATAACATCGAGTCGCTGTTGGAGATCAAAATCTCAAAGCATTTCCATGCCTCTCTGAGCATGGGAAGAGGACAATAGATCGGGGCATCGACCGTGATGTTCCGTACTGATATTACAGATGAGGACAGTATGCAGATCTCTGCTTTTCCGACAACTCTGAAAAATGCCAGCATGTTCGACCCGACATCTCCATTACCAATGCCGACCTTTGCCCCTGGCATTTCCGTGATCATTATGTTCTCTGACCTGAGAGTGACCTCATAATTACCATCGATAAGAGGGAAAGTACGTCCAAGTTGTTCATCAATCGTCCTTTGGAAATTGGCCTGGAGTTTTGTATCATCATTGGCCGATATGTTCAACGCATTCATAGCAGAAGAGAAGGCAAGAGAATTGACCAGTTCCTGGATCTCATTTATCTCAACCTCGACACTTTCTGAGATCGAATCGCCTCTATTAGATGGTCCATTGGTATGAGATGATATAGTTGCGACTGCCACGGACGAAATAAGAAGTAATATGATGGCCACCATAGAGAAGGCCATCTGTCCGTCCCTGCGCTCTTTCAGTCCCCTCTTACGTTCTATATTGCAAGATGTTGATGGTTTCCTCTTGGTCATCCGACCAAGTACCGTCTGAGTTATTAATATCCGTGAACGCTACATTCAAACTTCAGGACCATTTTTTGGTAAGGAATTGAGAATAAAGGTCTCCAGATGCTTTGCAATGAAAGGATTGTCTGAAAAACCACAGAGGTCTAGGCCTGGTGATGCGATGATGGCCATGCTGACGTCGATGATTATGTCCGTTGCCAGTAGGTCGTTCTTTCGATAAACCCTTGTGGCCTCTGGCAATTTGACCATGGGCTCTGATATGATTATGATCTCAACGCCCCTTTTTATCGCTTCAGAAAATCTTTTCCCATGCTCGATCCTGATCTCTTTCATCATTGGGGAGGAGATAACGATCCTCTTCATCGCTGTATCAATCATCTCCCCTATTTTGGTCATAACCCTGGCCTTGCCTGCAATAGTATATACCAGTTCTGGTGTCCCCTTCTCCGATAATAGACCTTTAATTGAGTTGAGCTTGTTAAATGTCTCGTTCAGCTCCGATAGATATTTCCTTCTCATCTCCTCGATGTCGACAGCGTGATATATCGTGGGCCTTCCTTTGGTGGAGAAGACCAGACCTTTTTTTTCTAAGGCCTGCAATGCCTTATATGCGGATGTTCTGGGGACCATGGAAAGTTCCGCGAGCTCATCGGCCGAGCCGTGTGTCTTTGCGACCGTTGCGACTAACAATCTTGCTTCATATTCTGTCATACCGATGTTCCTAAGGACCGATGCAATCTTACGATACTCACGTTCTATCTCACCAAGGTCCAGATTCAATACCTCAAGGATGTTCATGATAACATTTGTAGCTGAAAGAACTACAATAGTATTAAATTCTCCATCGAAACTACGCGCATCAAAGTGATATTCATGATTGCAAAGGACAGTGCGCTCCCAAAAGGTCTTCCAAAGAAGACCGATTCTCTATGCCCGGAATGTAAAAAAATAATTCCGGCGACCATCTTCGAACAAGATGGGAAGGTCATGATCAAAAAAAATTGCCCTGAACATGGTGAGACCCTAGATGTCTATTGGTCCGATGTCGAGCTATATCTGAAGGCTGAAAAGTTTGCATATGATGGAGTAGGGGTCGAGAACCCGAAGATACCTAATGCTAAGGTCTGCCCGAACGAGTGTGGTCTATGTCAGATACACTTGAGCCATACCTCTTTGGCAAACATCGATCTCACCAACAGATGTAACCTGAAATGCCCGATCTGCTTCGCTAATGCCAACCAGGCTGGATACGTGTATGAGCCGTCCTTCGATGAGGTGGTCAAGATGTTGGAGACGCTGAGGGCAGAAAGACCCGTCCCATGCCCCGCCGTCCAGTTCTCTGGCGGAGAGCCAACAATATACCCCCAGTTCCTGGATGTTCTGAAAAAGGCCAAAGAGATAGGCATCTCCCAGATCCAGGTCGCCACCAATGGGATAAGGTTCGCAGAGGAGAAGGAGTTTCTTAAACAGGCGACGGAGTCGGGTCTGAACACCATATATCTTCAGTTCGACGGACTGAATGATGATATCTATCTAATGTCACGTGGAAAGAAGCTATTGGCTGTAAAACAAAAGGTCATCGAGAACGTCAGAAGTCTGAGCCCAAGGCCTTCAATAGTCCTTGTTCCGACCATTGTCAGGGGGATAAACAGCCAGTATATCGGGGATATATTCCGGTTCGCCTTGGACAATCGTGATGTTGTGAGGGGGATCAATTTCCAACCTGTGGCCTTTACTGGTAGGATAAATCAAGAAGAGAGGGCAGCTCAAAGGTTCACCCTTCCGGACCTCGTCTCTGAGCTTGAGATGCAGACCAAGGGTCAGATAAAGAGATCTGACTGGTATCCTGTGCCATCCGTTGTCCCTGTCTCTACCTTGGCATCTGCCCTTCTGGGAGAGAGCAAGGTGACCTTCACAGCGCATCCGCATTGTGGTCTTGCGACATATCTGTTCGTAAGCGAGAAAGGTGAGATTGTCCCTCTAACGCATTTCGTTGATGCTGAGGGATTGTTCAGGGACCTCTATGACATCTCTGTTAAGGCAGAGAAGGCAAAGGTCAAGTTCCCATCGAAATTGAAGGCATACAATGCACTGAAGAAGCACATTGATGAGGACAAGATGCCTGATGGTCTTGACCTAAAGATGTTCCTTCAGCTTTTGCAATCTGTGCTCGGCGATTCCTCGAAAAAATCCTTAGCAAAGTTCTCTTGGAACATGATGTTCATCGGTGGGATGCACTTCCAAGACTCCTATAACTACGACATCGAGAGGGTCAAAAGATGCTGCATCCACTATGCAGTTCCAGACGGTAGGATCATTCCGTTCTGTGCTTATAATGGAGGACCTACCTACAGGACCGAGGTCGAGAAAAAGTATTCAGTGCCCATAAACGAATGGAGAAAGAAACACGGGGAGCAGTACACTTGAGAGGGGCCAAATATGATAGTTTCAGTCGAAAAGTGCATGCATTGCGGGGCGTGCGTGGGTACTTGCCCACAGAATGCCATCTATCTGACGGATGTGATGCTTGTCTTCAATGAAAAGTGTAATAGATGTGGTCGGTGTGTGAAGGCCTGTCCTGTCGGAGCGTTGACCCTGGAGGCTAGGAAATGAGGACGCTCGAATACGACATAGTGGTCGTTGGTGCCGGTCCAGCCGGGAGCATGACGGCCAGGAACGCCGCGAAGGGCGGCGCGAGAGTACTGCTCATCGAGAAGAGGCAGGAGATCGGGGCATCGCTTCGTTGCGCAGAAGGGGTCTCTAACGCGGGTCTGGAAAAGGTGGGAATAAAGCCAGACAAAAGATGGGTATCCACTGATGTGTCTGGAGCAAAGATCGTATCACCAGGTGGGAAGGTCCTAAAAATCGATGAGAAGAACGCAGGAAATGAGGTCGGAATGGTCCTTGAACGCCATCTTTTTGATAAGGCGGTCGCTGCAGACGCTGCCCGGGCCGGGGCTGAGATAATGTTGAAGACGTCGGCGGTCGACGTCATCAAGGAGGATGGCATCGTGAAAGGAGTAAAGGCCATATCCTATGGTGAACCCATCACGATCAAAGCCGGTTGTGTTGTCGCCGCAGACGGTTATGAGTCCCAGGTGGCAAGATGGGCAGGGATCGATACGGCGCTGAAGACCTCGGACATCACGACATGTTTCCAATACCGTCTCACGAACATAAAGCATGAGAGGGAGTTCTGTGAGTTCGTCATAGGTTCTGCGGCCCCTGGAGGGTATATTTGGGTGTTCCCGAAAGGAGATGACACTGCGAACGTCGGTATAGGGGTCCTTCTCTCCAAATTGAAGAAGCCTGGAGAGGTCAAGATGTATCTTGATAAATGGATAAAATCAGACCCAAGGTTCAGTTGTGGTCAGCCCCTTGAGGCCATTGCAGGGGCCGTTTCTGTTTCACCCCCATTGGAGAAGACCATCGCGGACGGGCTGGTGATAGTTGGTGATGCTGCCCGTGTGATCGACCCTATTACTGGTGGGGGGATCATCAATGGTCTTCTTACAGGCAAGCATGCCGGTAATGTACTTGCCAAATGTTATCAGTCGAAGGACTACTCGGAGGAGAGCCTTCAGGAGTATGAGGATCTTTGGAGAGAGGACCTCGAAGACAAGCTTTACAGAAATTGGATGGCCAAAGAAAAGTTCTTGACGCTTTCCGACAAGACGCTGGACAGCGTGATGGAGACAATAGCCGAGGTAGGCGTTGAGAAGGTGACCGTCTACAACCTGCTGGTTGCCATAAAGGACAGGCATCCCGAGCTTGTAAAGGAGTTCGAGGACCTGCTATAACGGACCGGTAAACCCTTTCAATCTCCTATCCTTGCACCAGGAACACCTGTCCTGACGATGAACGGTGTCCCTCCTTTTTCCTTTATAATTGTTACGACCTGATCTGGACTGTCCGTCAGGGCTATCATGCTCCCTCCACCTCCGGCCCCCGTCAACTTTGCCCCATAGGAAAATGGTAGTACTGCATTCACCAGCTTGTCGAGCTCTTTGCACGAAACACCGAGGATCGCTAACAGCTTGTGGTCTCGGAGCATTAGCCTTCCTAATCCTTCTTTATCATTCTTACGGAGCCGGTCGATCCCCTCCCTTGCGATATCGCCGATCTCTGAGATTATCTCCCTGGCAAAGGTGCTCTTGTCAACATACCTTTTCACCTTGGCCACCAAGGGTCCTGTAGGAGCTGAGATCCCTGTGAAACCGATGACCAACGTCAATCCTGGGGCCTGACAATGATGGATATACCATTCCCTCGTGTCCCGTGCGATATGCCATAGAAGGTTCTCCCTTCTTTTTGAATCTATAATAATAGCCTCACCATGCGCGGAAGTGGAAGTATCAATGGGGCTCGCCCTTCCTTGAGCCAACGATTCGATCTCGAAGGCGTTCCTGGCCACCCATTCCTCATTTGGTTCAATGCCTTTCAAGTGCCTTATTGAGGCAAGGAATGCGGTCGTAACGGCCGCCGATGACCCGAGGCCTGAACCTGATGGAAAATCCGAATCGGTCGTTATTTCCAATGGCTTTCCGTTCCAATGCAACCTGATGGCCTGACATATGTATGGGTGTGGTCTTTGGGACAGAAGATGCCCATTGAGCGAATAATTATCGGAGACTTGGACCTTGCATCTGAGCCTCAGGTCCACTGCGACAGAGATCGCCGTCTGTCCAAAGACCACGGCATGCTCTCCGAGCAGGATCACCTTACCTGGCGCGGATGCCGTGACCATCGGGTACCTCTTCAAAGATGGGCATTTCATCTCTCTCAGAGATTATACTTTTGTGCCATCTCCTCGAGCGCTTCGTTCGGTGACTTGCCTTCAAGATCGTCCCTTGCGGAGTTCCACCAATTGTCCTCAAAGGCGCTCAGTGCGTCATTCAGCTCCTCTTCGTCCTCGAAGGTATCACCATTTTCGTTGACAAAGTCTTCTTTGAATTTCTGAAGGAGGTCGACATTATACTCTTTGTTGACCAAGGTCACGGCAAGGAAGTCGTCCATGTTCTCTGCGACCAGCTCTCCGAGGTCCGCTGGCAATATGTCGATGATCATGTCTAGCAGCGCATTGCTCAAGGTAAGGAAGAGCATCTCCATTTTATTTCCCTCGGGGACGTTCTCTTCCTCAATGACCTTGTTAAGGCTGTCGAACCAAATGTCCCTCAGAACATATGCCCTTGCAGGATTTTTCTCGATCGGGTCGGCCTCGCAGCCGCAACCACAGGAGTGCTCATGCTCCTCATTGACCTCTTCCATCACCGGGACCTCCTTTTTTGATGGCTTGTTGGCAGTCTTCTTGGGTGATGCGGTCTTCTTCTTGCTTGGAACGTCGGTAGTCTTCTTCTTTGACTTCGTTGCGGCCATTCACTGACCCCCTCGTGAGATCAATAACGATGATTTGGTCATCCACCCATTGTAACGGATACTATAAAGATTGTTGCTGAGCGATTAAAAATAATTTTAAATATATTAATAAAATATTTTAATTTTCATTCCTTAACGACCTGGTCCACATGGTCTTAGTCAATAATGTGGATTAAAATATGGTGCGAAGGGCCGGATTTGAACCGGCGAACCTCTACAGGAACAGATCTTGAGTCTGTCGCCTTTGACCTGGCTTGGCTACCCTCGCATTTGGCCGAGAACGATAATGCGGTGCTCTTATTAACTGTTGCGGTTTTATTGCTCTCCATGTTCAGACTGGGTGGGACGATCAAGGTTTTGTCGTTACCTCTGCCCGTCCATTGACAATGATCACCGTGTGTTCGCTCTGGCTCACCACCGAGCTGTTGATCTCTTTCAGAGTTGGATATGATGAGATAAGACCATGTCTGAGAAGGATCTTCAACTGATGGTTGGCCATTGGATCGAACCTGTCGCACCAACGTTCGCAGAATGGGAGGCTCTTGAACTCCTGCTTGATCCGCTCAAAAAAACTCGCCGCCCTCTCATCACGTAATGGCCTATCCCTAATGAACCTATAGATGTTGCCCGGTTTTGAGCTGCTGACATGGCCATGTCCATTTGTCGAGAATGGTTCTATGGCCACGATCATATCGCTGCGTATCTTTGTCTGGTTCCCATCGTCGATGTTTGGGACCGATAGGCCCGCATGGAGATTGTACCTTTTCATCTCATGGCCATTGAGGTTGGCCACTGGCCTATACCCCGACTCGATTATGCTCGACCTTATCGTCGCTCCGACCGCCCCTACCGGGGTACCGTCACCAACCATCTCTATCGCCATCCGAAGCGCCCGGTTCGATGACTCTATCAATCCCTGCCAGTTTTTGGTCCTTACCTCAATTGTCGCCGCTGTGTCGCCTATATACCCATCGACGTGAGCCCCGACATCGATCTTCACAACATCGCCCACGTTGAAGACCGTCTGGTCATCAGAATTAGGGGTGAAATGGGCGGCCACCTCATTGATGCTTATATTAACAGGAAAGGCGGGCAAGGCCCCCCTTCGGACTATGAGGGCCTCGACCTCCATCGCCACATCAACAAGCTTTACATTCTGGTCGACCATGCCCAGGCCTAGCTCTCTGGCCTCCCCTGCGATAGCGCCGGCCTTCCTTACACACTCGAGAGCATGCTCATCCATGCAGAACAGCCTCTATCTTTTCGATAGGGATCGCACCAGGTCGGATGACCTCGACCTCCCCGTCCATCAACTGGACGATGGTCGATGGTTTACCATACTTTGTCGGCCCGCAGTCAATATAGGCGCTGACACTGTCCCCGAGGTCTCTGAGGGCGATCTGGGCATCGTAAGGGTTCGGGTGTGAATGAAGATTTGCGCTGGTAGCTATGATGGGGCCGAATTCTTCGATGATCCTTAGGGCAATTGGATGGTCTGGTATCCTTATACCTACCTCCGAGGAAGAGGATGTGACGATATCAGGTATAATGGACTTCTTGTGCAATAATAGTGTCAATGGACCTGGAAGAAAAGCTTCGGCCAGCTTTCTCGCCCTGTCATCGAGATTGGCGATCTCCGCCATCATCCTGACGTTGCTGACCGCGATTGTGAGGGGCATATCAAATGGTCGCTTTTTTGCTATGAAGACCCTTTTTACCGCCATTTCATCGAATGGATCAGCCCCTAGCCCATAAAGGGTGTCTGTGGGGTACACCACCAACCTGCCGGAGCGCAGCTCGGAGATGATGAAGTCAAAGTCCTCGTCAGAGAATCCACATTTTTGGCAGTCCGGTTCTTTGCACTTGAATACCTGCATCAGTTGTCCCCCAATATCTCTAGGGCTTCCATCAACGCCTCAGTCGCCAACCCCTCACCGGCCGGCCCGTGGCCCGGGTAGAGGTCTTTAGGTTTCTTAGATAAAAGGTTTTTGACGGAATTACCGAGATCGTTGCGATTGCCCGTCGGAAGGTCCCAACGGCCCACCCCGCCAACGAAAACTGTATCTCCAGATATCAAAGTCCTGCTCTCAGGTTCAAAAAGGCAAATGCTTCCTGCTGTGTGGCCTGGAGTATGTATCACTGTGAAATCGGAGCTTCCATTTGAAATTATATCGCCGTCTTTGAGCCTCTTCACTCCGACCTTCTTCAGCATCCTTCCGAACATCTTGGCCGCCGTAGTGAGGCTGTCCCCGGATTCCACGCTCGCGGCGTCGACCTCATGGATGAAGACGTCGGCTGAGAATTTCTCCGAAAGCTCAGATGCACCGCCGACATGATCAAAGTGCATATGTGTCAAAATGATCTTGGAAGGTGAATTCCCCCCTAATATCCTCTCTATAGAACGGATAACCTCCTTTGAATGGATACCTGTGCCGGTATCGACTATGAACGGGTCCCTTCCTGGGACGACCACTATATTTGAATCATAGCCCGCCCCTGGGATCATCAATGCTGGCATTAAAAATGCGAAGTTCCTACGCTTATTTATACTTTTAATGTCTTAAAAAAAGATGTCCATATTCCTGCTGGCTCATGATCGCAATAAATCATATACTGTGTGTGCGGCTATGATATTGTCCTATGAACCTCCTTGAAAATGAGGCTAAAAAGATGTTGTCCCATTCGGGGATCCGGGTGCCAAAGGGGTACCTGGTGAAAGATGGGGCAGAACTAGAAAAAGCGTTATCTCATATGATGTTCCCTTTGATGATGAAGGCTCAGGTCCCTGTAGGGGGACGAGGCAAGGCAGGGGCTGTCATCAAGATAATGGATCGGCAACAGGCCATTGATGGTCTTTCAAATTTGAAAGGAATGAACGTAAGAGGCTTTAAGGTCGACTCTGTCCTCATCGAAGAATTCGCACCGCATGATGAAGAGATGTACTTGGCCATCTCAATTGACCGTGCAGCAGGAATGCCTAACCTTATATGTGGAAAAAAAGGAGGAATGGAGGTCGAAGTTATTGGCCATGGGCATATTAAACAATATCCAATAGACCCTTTGGAAGGTCCTGATGACGGATTAACGGAGAAGGTGATGTTAGATCTTGGTCTGACCAATGCCCATCTTGAAATGCTATCTGCCCTCATCTCAAAACTTTGGTCCTTCTACTCAAACTATGACTGCGAACTAGTAGAGGTGAACCCCCTAGTCCTTCAACATGATGGTTTTGTGTGCCTTGATGCAAAGGTTGTGATTGATGATGATTCACTTTTTCGACATCCTGAACTTTCTTATCTAAAAGGGAGAGATAAGAGCCCGTTTGAGATCGAGTGTGGAAAAAGGGACCTTACCGGGGTCGAGCTCGCAGGAGAGATCGGGGTTATAGCCAACGGGGCAGGACTGACCATGGCGGTCTTAGATGAGCTGGAACGGATAGGTCTTAAGGGGGCGGCCTTCATCGATCTCGGAGGGACCGATGATCCCGCTCGTATAGCGGATGCGATCTCAATGATGAGGGGTGGTCGATGGGTTCCCAATATCAAAGGTATATTGATATGCGTTTTCGGCGGCATCACAAGATGTGAGGTTGTGGCCGATGGAATCATAAGTTCGCTCCCGAACGGGCCGTCGAACATTCCGATGATCGTCAGGCTGCGTGGCGTCAATGAGCTCCAAGGAAGATCTAAGCTTAGGGGATCTGGCCTTGACGCGTATCTTGACCTGGAGGAGGCCTGTTTGGCCCTGAGGTCTGTGATAAGAGGTGGGACCTAATGAGACTGGGACCAAGGACCAAAGTGCTTGTTCAAGGGATCACTGGCCACCAAGGTTCCATCCACACGGACCTGATGTTAAGATTCGGCACGAACATAGTGGGTGGGGTGACGCCGGGTAAGTCCGGTGAGAAGGTTAGCGGGCTCCCAGTCTTCAATACTGTGTCCGATGCCATAAGTAAGACGGGGGCTGAGTGTTCTGTTATCTTCGTTCCAGCCAGGAATTGCATGGATGCGGCCATCGAGGCGATGGATGCTGGAATCCGAATGTTAGTGGTCGTCACTGAACATGTTCCAGTACACGACACGATGAAGATAAAAAGAATTGCTGAAAGAACTGATTCTATAGTGATCGGTCCAAATTCTCCTGGCATCGTGGTCCCCTCGGCCATCAAGCTAGGCATAATACCGAACGATATTTTCTTACATGGCGATGTTGCCGTATTATCTAGGAGCGGCACCCTGACCTATGAGGTCGTCATGTCACTTACTGAGCATGGTATAGGACAGTGCTTCGTTGCAGGAGTTGGTGGAGACCGGATCATCGGGACGAGCATGGCAAGATTGGCCATTTTGGTGAACGAACAATATGGCCCGAAGGGGTATGTCATTATCGGAGAGATTGGAGGAAGAGAAGAGGTTGAGGCTGCCAAGGCCATATCAGATATCGGCTCCATTTCGATAGCATATATAGCAGGAAAGACCGCTCCCGAGGGTAAAAGGATGGGGCATGCAGGAGCTCTTATTGGGGATATTTCAGATACATATATTGATAAGACCAATGCTTTGAAGGATGTCGGTAGTATTGTTTGCGACCGGCTTTCTTTAGTGCCCATCGTTGTTAGAGACGCTTTATATTGAGACGCTGAGCGAACGACCATTGACGAAGGACGAAGGATAAAATATTAATCAAGGGAGATCGTAATTATAAACCCCTATATTTGAGGGTTCAAATATATGCTACCAGTTAGCATGGAGAAACCTTATATAAGGGTTCGGTGGTAGCCCGTTCCGCTCGCCGGAAATGGGCGAGAAACGCGTTGTCTGCATGCGAAAAACATGCGGGAACAACGTATAAATATACCCTCAATTATTGGGGGACTCACCGCGGCCATATGGATATGTGGCTGTGATGATTGTGCTAAATGCACCCGGGAACACGGTTCTCCGGGGAAGTGGTAGAGGGGGTCGGGGCACGGAAGAGGTCCCGATCTTTCGGTGAATACCAATCATACGCAACCTGGACGTGTGTTAAGCCGACATATATAGTATAGTCAACGGCGAATTGCTACGCCAATTGGGGGATGGCTCGGCTCGAGCGCCGAGGAAGGTCGTGTCAAGCTGCGATAAGCGTCGGGTAGGTGCAAGAAGCCTATGATCCGATGATTACCTAATGTGACTTCACATTCTTCGGAATGACCAGTAATGGTCGGGAACGCGGGGGATCGAAACATCCTAGTACCCGCAGGAAAAGAAATCAATCGAGATGCCGTCAGTAAAGGCGATCGAACGCGGCACAGGGCAAACTGAATCCGCTTTAGAAATGAAGTGGAGATGTGGTGTTGAGGGCCTGGTTACATCTTCATCAGACAACCAGAAATCTGCTGGAACGCAGTACCATAGAGGGTGATAGTCCCGTAAGGACAATCTGGAAAGATGAGTTCCGGTGTCCCTGAGTATCGTGCGTTGGATATCGCGCGTGAAGCTGGGGAACAATTATCTCCAACCCTAAATACGTCTCGAGACCGATAGCGCAGTAGTAGCGTGAGTGAAAGCTGAAAAGTACCCTTGACGGGAGGTTAAAAGAGCCTGAAACCAGTTGGCTATATTTTGACAGGGCATGAAAGGGATGATGTCGTAAGACGTACCAGTGTTCTGTCGTTCGTTTCGAATAACGAGCCATGGAGTTCTGTTCAATGGCGAGGCTAAGAGTTTGAAACTCGGAGCCGGAGGGAAACCAACAAGTCCGCAACCCGCAAGGGCGAGGGACGAGGTGTGCTCGCCTGGAGTCATTGGAGGGATACCCGAAGCCAGTTGATCTAAGCCTGGGTAAGTTGAAGCCTTTCGAAAGGAAGGTGGAGGACTGAACCGATAATGATGTGCAAATCTTTCGGATGACCTGGGCCTAGGGATGAAAGGTCAATCAAAGCTGGGAATAGCTGGTTCCTCTTGAAACTAATCGCAGTTAGACCTCGGTGGAGATCGGTTATGGGGTAGAGCACCGATTGGGGACTTAGGCCGAGAAATCGGTCGGTCGCCTGTCAAACTCCGAACTTGTAACCATCGTAGAAGCCGGGAGTGAGGGCCTCCGGGGTAAACTTGGGGTCCATCAGGGAATGCAACCCTGCCTGCAATTAAGGTCCCTAAATTTCGGTTAAGTGTAATACTAAAAGGGCGTCCGCAGTCCAAGACAACTGGGAGGTGAGCTTAGAAGCAGCCATCCTTTAAAGATAGCGTAACAGCTCACCAGTCGAGATTGCGGGCCCCGAAAATGGACGGGGCTAAACCGGATACCGATATTGTAGAGCACCGAAAGGTGATCTGGTAAAGAGGTGAAGGGCGTGGGTAGAAGCAAGGTCGTGAGATCTTGTGGACCGCGTTCTTATAAGGATCATGGTGGGAGTAGCAGCAAAGAACGGTGAGAATCCGTTCCGCCGTAGGGGCCAGGGTTCCTCGGCAATGTTCGTCAGCCGAGGGTTAGCCGATCCTAAATCACTACTTAATCGGAAGTGATGAAAGGGAAACAGGTTAATATTCCTGTGCCGAAGAAGTCTCTGTCCAATTACTGACACATCGGGATAAACTGAGCAGTCTCGTCTGGCTGTTCAAGTGTATAACCTTGGGAAGAACCGTAATGGTGAGAACCTTGGGAAAGCACGAGTAGGCGGGTGTAAGCCCGCTTCGGTCGATTCCTGGTGTCCATGAAAAAGTTTTTGGAGTCAGCTTCTTCGATCGTACCTAGATCTGACACAGGTGCCCCTAGATGAGAAGTCTAAGGCGTGTCGGCGAAAATCAACGCGAGGGAATTCGGCAAATTAGCCCCGTACCTTCGGTAGAAGGGGTGCCAGCCATGAAGATGGCTGGTCTCAGTAACAAGGGAGCTCCGACTGTTTAATAAAAACACAGGTCACAGCAAGTCCGAAAGGATGTGTATTGTGGCTGAAGCCTGCCCAGTGACGGTATCTGAAACTCGGGTTCAACCGAACGAAGGACCGTTAAACGGCGGGGGTAACTATGACCCTCTTAAGGTAGCGTAATACCTTGTCGCTTAATTGGCGACTTGCATGAAGGCCCAACGAGAGCTCTACTGTCCCCGCGTTGAAGCCGGTGAAACCAACATTACTGGCGCACAGTCCAGTATCTTCCACCTGAAAGCGAAGACCCCATGGAGCTTTACTGCAGCCTGTTGTTGTGGTATGAACTTGAATGTGTAGGGTAGGCGGGAGGCGTTACCCAGGATCAGCCGCTAGGTTGACTCCGAGCCGACGATGAAACACCGCCCTTTTGAATTTGTATCACTAACTTCGTGAGAAGGACACCGATAGGTGGGCAGTTTGGGTGGGGCGCCACGCGCTCACAAAGGTAACAAGCGCGCCCAAAGGTTAGCTCAGGCAGGTCAGAAATCTGCCGGTGAATGTAAGGGTAAAAGCTAGCTTGACGCCGGTTCGGCCAACAAGAATCGGCGATACGAAAGTAGGGCCTAGCGAACCAATCAGCCTTCTAATTGGGGGCGATTGATGACAGAAAAGTTACCCTGGGGATAACTGAGTCGTCGCCAGCAAGAGTTCATATCGACCTGGCGGCTTGCTACTTCGCTGTCGGCTCTCCCTATCCTGGCGGTGCAGCAGCTGCCAAGGGTGGGGTTGTTCGCCCATTAAAAGGGATCGTGAGCTGGGTTTAGACCGTCGTGAGACAGGTTTGTTGCTTTTTGGTGGAAGTGTTTTGATGTCTGACGGGAAGGACCCTTTAGTACGAGAGGAACGGGGGTCCGGGGCCTCTAGTTTATCAGTTGTCTGACAAGGCATTGCTGAGCAGCCACGCCCTAGTGGATAAGAGCTGAAAGCATCTAAGCTCGAAGCTACCCTGGAAAAGAGACATCTTAGGACGCTCGTAAATGACGAGTTTGATAGGATCGGGATGTAAGTACCGAGGTTCGCCGAGGTATTCAGTCCGCGATTACTAAAGTCCGTTCTCGCCGTCCTATGCTATATTTGGCTTACCATTGCCGGTAGGCTTTGGCTTAACCGTTAAACAGGTTGCGTGTGTACTCTTCCGAAAATTAAATTTTCAAAAACAGTCTGTTCTAGATTCTTTGATTTTCTTGGTCATATCGCTTGAAATCAGGAAGAGATGTTGAGACGTCATGGCATATACATCACATTTGTAGAAGTAGGGAACCTACGTCGTATTTCGACCATCTGTGGATAGAATATCAATATCTCATTCTCCTTCTCAGGCTCTCTGGACAATAATTTGGACATGAGCGCCGTCTCGGTCTTGCCTATGACCTTCCAACAGCTCTGTTCATAATTTGTGTCGGTCATCAAAAGGATAGGTATCTTGAGCTTACCCCTGTCCCAAATATCAACCAGCTCCGCCAATTCTAAGAGTTCCTTCTTATCGACCTTATATGTCCTACCGCTCTTATCTGAATATGATGGTTCTTCCATGCTCAACATCTCTTCTAACGAGGGGCGGACAGCTGGAACGTGGACATTCATCGATTTGAACATCTTTTCTAAGGTTTTCTCATCGAACACTATCAAAACACCATCAACAAAATTATAAATTTTTTTTCACTGGCATAACCAGAGAACGTAAAATGGAGGGACATCCTATTATACCTCCTGCTGGAATCTGTCAACGGATGTTGGAGTGATCGATTGGTCTCAAATGTCCCAGAAAATGCAGAGAAACTGTTAGAGAGCCATCCCTGTTACAACGAGAAGGCTCACACACGGTTTGCCAGGATGCATCTGCCAGTAGCGCCAAAATGCAATGTCCAATGTAATTATTGTAACCGGAAGTATGATTGCACAAATGAGAGCAGGCCAGGGGTAACAAGTGAGGTCCTTTCGGCAGAAGAGGCCGTGGAAAAGATAAGGATCGTTAAAGAAAAGATCCCCTATCTCTCAGTGATAGGGATAGCTGGCCCGGGTGACCCATTGGCCAATGATGAGACATTCCGTACACTTGAACTTGTCAGGAAGGAGTTTCCAGAGCTGACATTGTGCTTGAGCACGAACGGACTGAACCTTCCTTCTTCGGTGGAGCGGTTAAGATCCTTAGGGGTGAAGTTCATCACGGTCACGATAAATGCGATCGATCCTGATATTGCCGCTAGACTTTATGATTTTGTCATCTATGAAGGAAAGACCTTGAGAGGTAGAGCTGCTGGGGAAAGGATGATCGAGAACCAGCTGAAGGGCATCGAGATGTCGGTGAAGGCAGGGATGCTTGTCAAGGCCAATGTGGTGATGGTGCCGGGGGTCAATGCGGACCACATACCTGAGATTGCCAAGGCAGTGAAGGAGAGGGGGGCATATATCGTCAATATCATCCCTATGATCCCAGTACCAGGAGCGAAGTTCGAGAATGTTCGTGCCCCGACCGCCGAGGAAAGGAAGAAACTACAGGACCTCTGTGAACCGGAGATAAGGCAGATGAGACATTGTCGCTTTTGCAGGGCGGATGCGATAGGACTGCTTGGAGAGGACCGGTCTGCAGAGTTCGCAAATGTCACCTGCAGGGCTGGTAAGATGCCAGAGAGAGGAGCGTTCACGGTAACGATAGAGGGGGGGTCCAAGCACAGGGTGGCAGTTGCTTCGAGCGATGGTGTCAATGTTGATGCCCACTTCGGTCATGCAAAAAGATTCCTGGCCTTCGAGGTAGAAGGAGAAAATGTGAGAGAGCTCCCCCCGATCGAGGTGGCGATAGCGCCTAACATTGCAGTGTTCGGAGAGCCGCACAGGGGAAAGCTCGAGACGATGACATCTGCCTTGAAAGGTTTCGATGCTGTGGTGGCCAAGAGCTTCGGTGAGCCTGCAAAGGAGTTCTTAAGACAGGAGAAGATCTTACCGGTCGTCAGCAATTGCGAGGTGAACAAAGCGGTGAGGGCGGCCGTCGAGGCGGTCTATGACGAGAGGTCCAAGGTGTTCGAGTGAGGTAGAGACGTTGAGATCGTCGGACCTTGTGGTGAAATGCCTTGAAGCCGAAGGGGTGGAAAGGATATTCGGCATTCCTGGTGAGGAGAACATAGACCTGATGGACAGCCTCAACGATTCTAATATAGAATTCATCCTTACAAGACATGAACAGTCGGCGGCTTTCATGGCCGGCATCCAGGCAAGGATGACGTTCAAACCTCGGGTCTGTCTCTCCACGCTTGGGCCAGGTGCCACCAACCTTGTTACAGGGGTTGCGGACGCTTATCTCAGCAATGCACCGCTCATAGCGATAACGGGTCAAGCGGGGGCAGAAAGATGTTTCCCACCGCAAAAGCAGGTTATCGATGTCCAGGCGATGATGAGGCCTGTTGTCAAAGAGAGTTTTTCGGTCAGATCACCATCCCAGGTGCCGATGGCCGTGAGAAGGGCTTTCGATATAGCTAAGAAAGAGAGGCCTGGACCGGTCCACATCGAGCTGCCCGAGGATGTCATGAAGGCTGAGGCGGTCGGAAGGCCAATGGAAAAGAGCGAGACCGAGCACGTCAGGCCCGATAAGAGGTCAATGGCACAGATAGTGGAGATGATCGCCGAATCATCAAGACCTTTGATCATCGCCGGTCAAGGGGTGATCAGAGCTGGTGCCTCGAGAGAGCTGAGAGACCTCTGCTCAAGATGGAACATACCGGTCATACATACGTGGTTTGGGGCTGGAAGCGTCCCCTATGATGACAAGAACAGTCTGAACACTATCGGGGTCAGGGCGAGCGATAATGCCAGGCAGGCGTATGAAAAAGCTGACCTGATCGTCCTGATCGGATTTGATATGATCGAATTCCAGGCAAAGTATTGGAACATCGGTGAGAAAAAAGAGATACTCTACCTTGGAGAAAGCCCGATGGGGTTCTCCGAGCATGTCTTGCCCGATGTTCAGGTCATCGGAGGATTGAAACACATCCTTAAGGTATTAGCTGAGTTGGCCAAGCTCAAGGACCCTTGGGCAGAGGAGATCAGGAGAAGGTCCATGTGCATTATGGAGGCTGACGTTCATGACGCTAAATACATAAAACCTCAGAATGTGGTCAAGATACTGAGGGCAAAGATGGGGAAGCAGGACATTGTCGTGAGCGACGTGGGAGCGCACCTGATCTGGCTTGCGAAATATTATCCTGTCTACAAGGAGAACACCCTGATCCTGGACAATGGCCTTATCCCGATGGGAGTGGCCGTGCCTGGGGCCATCGGGGCCAAGATGGAGTTCCCTGAGAAAAAGGTCGCAGCGGTCTGCGGGGACGGGGGGTTCATGATGACAATGGCCGAGCTTGCAACCGCTAAAGAGCGGAAGATCGGGTTCACCACCCTGATCTTCAACGATGGAGGGTATGGTCTGATAAGGCTCAAGATGGAGGCGGCATATGGAAGGTCGATCGCCTGCACTCTGAACAACCCTGATTTTGTCGGACTGGCCAGATCTTTCGGGGCAGAAGGTCACCGCGTCACAACGAGCGACGAGCTTGACTCAGTGCTATCCGATTGTCTTGAGAGGGGGGCGTTGGCGGTGATCGATGTCCAGGTAGATTATTCAGAGAATCAGCGTCTGATCACATAAGTGCGTTCCTGGTCATTTGAAAAAGTTACTAATATGCTCCTTTTAATACTCGGGGCCATGGCGGAGTCGGACTTCCAATTAAAGTTCTTCCTGGAAAACGGTTTCCATCGTAGGCAGTGCCCCAAATGTCAAAGGTACTATTGGACCTTAGGTGATTGGACGACCTGCGGTGAACCTCCGTGCGAGGAGTACACTTTCATCGGTAACTCGCCAGTGAGAAAAAAGCTCGACCTTCATGAGACCAGAGAAGCTTATCTCAGCTTTTTCGAACAGAACGGTCACGGTCGAGTAAAAAGGTATCCGATAGTGGCCAGGTGGAGGGACGATGTCTTCTTCACCCAAGCTTCGATCTATGATTTTCAGCCATGGGTCCTTAATGGTGTCATCGACCCGCCAGCCAACCCGCTCACCATTTCTCAGACCTGTGTGCGTTTCAACGATATAGACAATGTCGGTAAGACAGGAAGGCATTTTACTTTCTTCGAGATGCTGGCGCACCACGCATTCAATAAACCTGGTAAGGAGATATATTTCAAGGACAGGACCGTTGAGCTATGCCACAGGTTCTTTACGGAAAAGTTGGGCATAGAGGGTACAAAGCTCCGATATGTCGAGGAATGGTGGGAGGGCGGTGGCAACTCGGGGCCATGCGTCGAGGTCATCCTCGAAGGGGTCGAGGTCGCTACGCTGGTCTTCATGATGTATAGGGAGACGCCTGAGGGAAGAAAGATGATGGACATGACCGTGGTAGATACAGGCTACGGTCTTGAAAGGATCTGTTGGGTGTCGCAGGGGAAGACCTCGGCCTATGAGGCTGTGTTCGGTCCTGTTGTCCAATATCTGAAGGACCTGTGCGGGGTCTCTGTGGATGAAAAGGTCCTCACCGAGTACAGCAAGATCGCTGGTGCGATGAACATGAAGACAGCGGCCGATGTTAGGAAGCTCCGAGAGCTTACCGCTGAGAGGATCGGAATAAGCTATGAGGAACTGATGAAGATCGTGGCCCCGCTTGAGGATATTTACGTCATCTGCGACCACTCAAGGGCATTGATGCTCCTCTTGAACGACGGTGTTGTGCCGTCCAATGTCAGGGAGGGTTATTTTGCCAGGATGCTGGTGAGACGCGCTCTAAGGTCCCTCAGGAACCTAGGCGTCGATATCAGGCTCTCAGAGGTCGTCGACAAGCAGATCGACTACTTCTTGGGCGTTGTCCCGGAACTGAAGGACAATCGTGAGGATATTCTTAACCTGGTGAACGTCGAGGAGCAGAGATATTTCGAGACGTTGTCAAGGGGAAAGCAGCTTGTCACCAAGCTCACAAAGGACCTGAAGAAGGGTGAGAAGCTCTCATTGGACCGGTTGATCGACCTTTATGACTCTCATGGCCTAAATCCAGAGATAGTCAAGGAATACGCTCCTGATCTTGTAGATGTACCTGACCACTTCTACATGGAGGTTGCCAAACGACACGAGAGGCCTGAGGTCGTGGCAGAGGACAAAGAAAAGTTCCCTGATGACCTCCCAGAGACTAGGATGTTGTATTATGAGGACCCGGAGATCTCAGAGTTCGATGCCAAGGTGGTGGCTGTGGTGAACGGCGCTGTCGCACTCGACCAGACAGCCTTTTACCCGGAGGGGGGAGGTCAGGAGTGGGACCTTGGTCTTCTCGCTGGTCGCAAGGTCACAAAGGTCATCAAGGTGAAGACCTGCATTCTTCATTACCTCGATGGACCGCTCCCGAAGGTCGGTGAGATTGTACATGGAAGGCTGGACCGTGAGAGAAGGGTACAGCTCATGAGACACCACACGGCCGCGCACATAATAAACGGTTGTGCCAGAAGGCTTTTCGGAAATCATGTCTGGCAGGCAGGGGCGCACAAGGCGGTCGACGAGGCCCGACTTGACATCACGCATTATGAGAACCTCTCTCCCCAGCAAAGGGACCGGCTTGAACGTGAGTGCAACAGGGTCGTCCTCGAGGACATTAAAGTGAACATCACATTCATGCAGAGAGATGAGGCGGAGCGTATCCACGGCTACAGGTTATATCAAGGCGGTGCGGTGCCGGGTAAGATCATCAGGGTCGTTGACATCGAGGGGTTCGACGCTGAGGCCTGTGGTGGCATCCATTGCCCACACACTGGGTATGTAGGGCCTATCAGGATACGGAGGACCAAGCGCATCCAGGACGGGATCGTTCGTGTGGAATACACCGCGGGAATGGCAGCGGTGGCGGAGATGCAAAGGGACAAGTCCATGCTCGAAACTCTCTCTGAAAAGTTGAATGTCCCATTGGAAGATGTCGGTGACGCAACGGAGAGGCTCATCCTTGAGAACAGGGAACAAAGGAAACGGTTGGAATCTTTCAGCCAGGCTTTTGCTGAGGTAAAAGTTAGGTCCCTTCTCGGGTCCGCAAGGAAGATGGGTGACATCAGGATCGTGGTACATCTTTCAGAGGAAGGTGAGAATGCTGAAGAGATGTCCAGGTTGCTGTCGACGGAACCAAAGGTTGTATCGGTCATCGGTATACCTGGAACGAGCCCCAAGGTACTTGTTTCGAGGTCCCATGACGTCGACATCGATTGCAAGCTCCTATTGAAAGAAGTGATGTCGATCATAGGGGGAGGGGGCGGAGGCAAGAAGGAGTTCGCCCAAGGAGGTGGAGGAGACCCATCAAAGATTCCAGAGGCGTTCTCAAAGGTACCAGAGATCTTAGCGACCATGTGCAGACCTTGAAATGTCTGGATGTGAGAGGACCCTTCTCAGGACCTGAGATTGAAAGGGTCGGATATCACCTCGCTAAGACATACCATTGGTCATCCTATGATCCAGTTAATGTCACCATCGGGTGTCCTTGATGGATGTCGAATTTTAGGGCTGAGACCCTACGATCAAATATCTCCTGAGCGTCGATGCAGGCATGTCAGCAAGTGACCTTGAGACCTTTCATGTTCATTCATTCAAGTCCCTACCATCCGTCGCACAATACTTAGAAAGGTATCGCATGGGCCAAGGTGGCAAGGTTCCAATATATGCCCCTTCTTAATGCTGGCTTTTACAGGTGATCTGACAAACGTTTAAATATAGAATATAATTTGCCTTACCAAAGACTGAGCGACCAAGGTCGCTCGGAGCGTTCGACCCTTAGGGCGAATGGTTCCCGGACTGGCCCCTATCCAGAGATGGGAACTGCGGAACACGCGCTTGAGCGTGCTGAGCACTCCAAAAAGGGAATCCTGGGCAAGTTCAGGGTTTGATAGTATCGGAGTGATACACTTGGCGGAGAAGGAAGTTAAGGAACCCAAGGAAGAGAAGCAGCCGAAGGAGAAGGCTGAAAAGAAAGAGAAGGCGGCTAAAGAGGCCACGCAGAAGGCCCCTGCAAAGGTCGATTATGGTAAGGACTTCAAATACATCGTCCGTATGGTCAACAGCGATCTGGATGGGACCAAGCCTGTTTTCATCGCCATCCAGGGCGTCAAGGGGGTCGGCATGAGGGTCGCGGATATTGTCATCAAGAAGGCCAATGTGGACCGCACCGCAAAGATCGGCTCCCTCCCTGACACCAAGATCGAGGAGATGGAGAAGCTCATCAACACGTATGCTGAGTATGTTCCCACCTGGGCGGTGAACAGGCAGAACGATTTCGAGACCGGTGCCGATGCGCATTTGGTCGGGGTGGACCTGGAGGTCATGCGTAAGGATGACATCAACCGTATGAAGATGATCCGTTCTTACAAGGGCGTCCGCCATGAGACCGGTCAAAAGGTGCGTGGTCAGAGGACGAGGTCCAATGGAAGGACCGGCCTGACGCTCGGTGTAATGAGACAGAAGGCGGCCCAGGCGGCATCCAAGCCGGCCGAGGAGAAGAAATAAGGTGGTATGAATGGGCGACCCAAAATTCCCACGAAGATCGTTCAACACCCCCTCCCATCCATGGCAGGGAGAGCGTATCAAGGAAGAGGCCGAGATCGTCAAGCAGTACGGTCTGAAAAACAAGCATGAGCTATGGAAGGCCAAGACCATGGTCAGGAACCTGAGGAAGCAATCAAGGGACCTCCAGGCCAGGATCAGGACCGGGGAGGAACAGGCCAAAATAGAAAAGGAGAACCTTCTGAAGAGCTGCGCCAGGATCGGTCTGTTACCTATGGAGGGCGCTACACTGGATGATGTCCTTGGTCTTCAGGCCGAGGCCATGTTGGGCAGGCGCCTACAGACGATCGTGTTCCGCAAAGGTTTTGCATGCTCCATGGGACAGGCAAGACAGTTCATAGTACATGGCCATGTCACCATCAATGGACGTAAGGTCACCATCCCAGGATACATTGTGACCAGGGGAGAGGAGGATAACATAGCTCTGAACCCGCTGTCCCCTGTGGCAGATGAGATGCATCCGATCCGGATCGCTCAGAAGGGTGCCCTCGAGGCAAGGGCAAAAAAGGAAGCAGCCTATCAGGCAAGGAAAGAAAGGGAAGACCAGCGCGGTGGACTGAAGGCCGCAAAGAAGTTCGTGAAGAAGGTCCCAAAGGCGATCGTTGACACGAACCCGGCCGATGCGAACATCCCGGTCGACCTGCCCGAGGAGGGACAGTAATGAGCAAATGGGGCATAGCGAACATTTTCGCAAGCTATAACAACATAATCATCACATTGACCGACATTACCGGCGCCGAGACGATCACAAAAGCGACCGGTGGGATGGTCGTGAAGCAGGCCAAGGACGAGTCCTCTCCATATGCTGCGATGCGTGCTGCCGAGAAGGTCGCCGAGATCGCGAAGGAGAAGGGTATCGACAGCATACACATCAAGGTCCGCGCACCAGGTGGGAACAAGTCCGCCTCGCCAGGACCCGGTGCCCAGGCTGCGATCCGAGGGCTCGCCCGCGCAGGGATGAAGATCGGTAGGATAGAGGACGTTACCCCGATCCCGCACGATGGAACCAAGAAAAAGGGCGGGAGAAGGGGAAGGAGAGTCTGAGGCGCCTTCCATGGACATCGAAATCTTAGAGATGACGGAGACCTCGGCGAAGTTCAAGGTCGTGAACTCGAGCCCAGAGGTTGTGAACGCCCTGAGGAGGGTGTTACTGTCGGAAATACCTAAAATGGCCATAGATGTAGTCGAGTTCCATCTTGGTCCCATAAAGGACGCTGAGGGCAGGGAGTACGAGTCGGTCTCTCCTTTGTTCGATGAGATAGTCGCCCATCGCCTCGGACTGGTCCCGATCCCGACGGACCTTTCTATGAAGGAGAGGGACAAATGCGAATGTGGTGGAGAGGGTTGCCCCTCTTGCATGATCGGTTACTCTCTCTTCAAGACCGGACCTTGCGATGTATATTCTGGCGACCTGCTTCCGTTGACTGAAGGCGACTCCTCTGTGCGCGTAAAGGACGATATGATACCGATCGTCAGACTTGGCGAGGGGCAGGCGATCCTTGTCTATGCCTTTGCAGAGCTAGGCACGGGAAAAAAGCATGCCAAATGGCAGGTCACCAGTGGTGTTGGGTACAAATATCTCCCTACTGTGAAGATAGACCCTTCAAAGTGTGATGACGGTGGAAGATGCATACCCGTTTGCCCAAAGCATGTCTTTGCGAAAGAGGGTGACAAGGTCAAGGTGGTCGATGAGAAAGCATGCATATTATGCATGGCCTGCGTCAATCCAGATGTCTGCAAGACAGGCGCTATAAAGGTAGTTGGCGATCCAACGAAGTTCATCTTCGAGTTCGAGACCGATGGCTCATTGAGCGCAAAGGACACCCTTTTGAAGGGGCTGGAGATCCTTCAAAAGAAGTTTGATGACTTCAAAGAGATGGTCTCTTCGCTCGAGGCGTAAACCATTTTTTTTATTTTATATTTTATTTAAAAAAAAATTTAGTGTGGATCTTCGTACCTTATATGCTTATCGGGGACCATGATCTCAAATCTTGCACCTTTCCCATAAGTCCCTTTTTCCTCGATCGACATCTCAGTGATCCCAAGGATCTCTCGGCTCAAGAAAAGTCCGAATCCGGAGTTTTTTCCGAACCCGGGAGTGAAAAGACGTGAGCGGACATCGTTAGAGACCCCGACGCCATCGTCCTCATAGACCAATGTTCCATGCCCATCCTCTTGGATGAAAGAGATGTTGATATGAGCTACCCTCTCTCCGTGCATCAATGAATTCCTGATCAGATTGTGTATCACCATTTCGAACATCGGATCGGCTAATACCCATACATTCCCCACATTGACGGTCTGTTTGACATTTGTCATATCCAATGATGAGCTGGCCTTGGAAACCGTCTCTGCGATGTTGTGCCAAATTGGTGAAAATTGACCGACCTCTTGGTAAATTTTCATAAAGTTGGATATCTTGGCTATGGATGCAATCGATCTCCTCATCGCATCTATGGCCTCAGACTGCCTTAGATCTGGCTTTGTAAGAGAAAGGATGTCAAGATACCCTTGCAGGGTTGTCAGATGATTCATGATATCATGTCTGCTGATGCTCCCAAGGAGGTTGAGCTTTTTATTGGCGTTCAACAGCTCTTCTTCAATTGATTTCCTCTTGGTGATGTCGTGAGTAATTACCTGTACGCCAAGGAGCCGGCCGTCATTGCCGTATACCTTTGAATAGACTGAAAGGAGCCAGGTCTTCCCTCGAGGGAGGTCGACAAGATCTTCGAATTCAAGGGGCCTCTGGGATGATATTGTCATCCTTAACCTTTCATGATATAGTTTTGATGTCTCGTTCCCATAGATCTCATCTATAGACCTGCCTATCATTTTGTCTATTTCATAGCCTATGTTCATCGCTGCTTTATTATTGATCATGACCAGCTTACCGTCGGGATCATAATATTCCACACCCATGCCAGCATGCTCGAGGACTGCGCGATGCGCCTCTTCGCTCTGCTGTAAGGCCTGTTCCATCCTCCGCCTTTCTGTTATGTCCTGGTTGATGACAAACGCACCGATTATGTCTCCGTGTTCGTCTTTTATGGGGGATGCCCAATTCAATATTATCTTGTGCTTTCCGTCGAATGCCTCGATCTCTATCTCCTCAAATTCTGTCACCCTTCCTTCTGTGACAGCGTGATATAATGCCCAATCCTTTTCCTTTATTGGTTCTCTGGATGGCAATTTCCAAGCCTTGAAGATACCATAATTCTCTGGTCCGACATGAGGTTCCGCAGCCCAGATCGCCTTTCCTGCGGGATTTCCGGAGATCAACCGTCCATCTTTATCGGCCAACCACAGACCGATAGGGATCATCTCAAAGATCCCTCTGAACCGAAGTTCGCTGAGCTTGAGCTTTTTTTGATTTTTCTCGGCCATCTTCAAAGCAAACCGAAGTCTCTCCTCGCTCCTGACCCTTTCAGAGATGTCTTGGATGATGCCAAAGATCGTTTTCTTATCGTCGTCATACTCTGCCTCAAGATGGACGTCGATCTCGGCATTATCATTCATCCTGATGGTCCTAAAGTCGGATATGACGCGTGTCGGTTTGGTATCTGGTCCTTTGACGCTCTCTGTTAGATTAACAAAATATTGCAACCAAGGACAGCCATCGCTATTAGTTAATGGGATCTCAAATGATGGCGTACCAATGATCGTCGATGCTCCTCGGGACAAAGCCACAGTATTGCTGAGTAGATTTATCTCGAAATGCCCCATCTTTGCTTTTTCCTCAGCCTTCCTCAATCTCTCTTCCTTTTGTTCCAATGCGACAATAGTTCTATGCCCTTCATACGCACGACGTATCATGTGAACTAGTTCATGGAACTGGGGCCCAAGGTCCATACCCTTTTGAAGGTAAAAATCAGCCCCTTCGTTCAATGCCTGTATGATCACTTCTTCTCTTCCTTTTCCAGTGAATAAGATGAATGGGACGTGGTTTCCTTCATTTCTGATGGTTTTTAAGAACTCTATCCCGTCCATTTGAGGCATTAAATAATCCGAGACCACCACATCGATTTCCGATGAGGCCAACAACGATAGCCCTTCAGAAGCGTTCTTTGCTGTCAGGAGGTCAATATCACCTGCCTCCTTTAAAAATTCCCTCGCCAGGTCTAATAGGGCTTCTTCATCATCTACATAGAGCACTCGCATCGATTCAACTCTTACAATCTTTGTTGTCAATTATTACATCATATCTGTGACCGTGGGATCTTCAGACCCATAACAAAAAACGAATAAAAAAATTATATTTAAATGAATATTGTGACATTTTTAATTTTTGAGAATCAAGGACCTTGTTTCAATCATTGGTGATCCTACCCCTTTGGAGATTGATAGAGGAGGCTTGAGGAGCATTCGCGAAATGAATAACGAGGTTGTCTCCAAAATATGATTAGAACTATTTTAGATCGGAAGCGGTCTTGTTGAAAACATCCAAATGGATCGCTGTATGGTCGAGATCTTTATCATAACTTGATCGTAAGTCGCAATAGTAAAGAGATTGATGTTATAACTGATATGTTTCCGATGATAAGGAAGGCAACAAAAATCATTTGTTCTATTTTCCAGAATATGAGGGTAATACGTTTCAAAGCAAAATTCTATCAATTCAGATATGATGCAATGATTAGAACCCTGGTGAGCGTTGGAACTTGATCTGGGGATCACCCATAGGTTTTTGATCTTAGGGCTACAAAGTCCTTTTTATTGACCGCGAGCCAGCAGATCTTCACTTTTTCACATGATAATTGGATATGCAATATCTGAAAGGTGTTCAAAATGCGTCTCTGAGTTCTATGATATTTACTTGTTAGATCTAACCCTTGATCGATCAATTCCCCTTCTCTGGCAAGAATGCTACCTTCAATGATCTGCAAACAATAGGAAGATAGGGGCGGTCTGACCCATAGAATAATGAAGATAAAGACCGTGCAATTTTAATCTGTATCAATAAAGTCATCGAGATTGCAATTTTTCTTCTTCTTTATCGTAGGGTCCTTAGATGAATTTGAAAATGGTCCTGGACCATTTTCCATGCTGGGTCCGGTCCCTTCATTAGAGATCTCATAAGTATCTGATGTGAACAGGTCCAATGTTGTTCCTGACGGCTTCGACGGCTGCTCATATACATCTGCCGTTTCCTCATCGTCCCCGAGAGAATCGAGGTCGATCTCCACATTTGTCTCTGCATTCCCAAAGACCGATCTTATGCTCTCCTCAATTATACCTACTCTTTGCTGTATGTAATTTGAAATGTCAAAATCTGCACCTATTTTCTTTGCCACGGCCAAATACTTCTTTACGCTGGCCTCATGCACAGTGAGCGTAAGGTTGTTCCCACAATAGCAATGGCCGCTCAAGGGCACGCGTCTATATTTTGCCCCACACTTTGTACATCGGACCGATTGACTTGAAAAGCTTCCGAGGTTGCCGATGAGGTCGGGTAGAAGATGCTTTGATATGATCCTTTTTGCCACGTCCCTTTCATCTACCGCCCTGATCATCTTGGCCAGCTTTAGCTGGGACCGCATTTTCATGGTCATCGAGCCGAGGGTCTTGTAGGCCGACTCGACAGGACCCTCTGAGATATCCTTGGTATCATGCGTGAAACCGAATCCCTCATACTGAAGGAGCGACCTGACCCTGTCAGCCACCAGGTCCATTGAGCTCTGTATATCTTTCGGATGTTTCATTTCCATCGTTGCCCTGTAGAATTCAAGAGGGTACTCCCAAAGGAGGTCTATATTGTGAGCCTCCTTGTCTATCTCATTGGGGTCCAGCCTTATTGCCAATACCAACGGGGCGTCCATCAATCCTCCTCTGGAATCTGGAAGATAGGACCTAGAAAAGTTCAACAGTCCGTCCATTAGGAGCATGACGCTGTCCTCGTCCCCATCGGCGTTCCTTCTTTTGGCCGCGTGGAAGAAGGGATGTCCATAACACACGCTTGAGCTGGTGAACCCGATTATCCGGCACAGGATACCTCCAGAGGTATGGGGGGCAAGACCTATCGCCAGATGACCTATCAGGTCCTCCCTCGTCCGAGCATTATAGAACCTTTCCATATGATAAAATTTGACAAGAAGGTCGTCGATGAACCTAGAGACTTTGACCAGGAAGTCCCCACAGGAGGTCGATGGCACTATATCCTGAACCTTGAGCTCACAGACCTGATCACCACTGACAAGAGGATTGTCGTGAACATCCTTCTCATAGCCAAGCTCGCGTGCCTTCTCGACCGAGAGGCCTATCTCCATAGGTCTGAAATGTGTGAGGGGCACGTCTGTGAGGTCGAACCTTATTGTCCCGTCCTTGTTGACAAAGATGTCGTACTTCCTACGCAATATGCCCTTCTCCAAGGGTTCTGGCGTCTTGTTCTTTGATATCAATCCCTCGACGCACTTTATCTTGGACGGGGGCGTGTTCTCCCCTAGATTATCGAGCGCCTCTTGGAACATCTTGGCAATAGGGACCGAAATCACATCTGGTTGGTCCCTTACCAGAGTATGACGCCCGCATTCGCATCGGCAGGCGATCGTGTTAGAGTTCTCACATTCCGGACACGTCCTGACACCGATCTGGACCTTGATCGTTCTGCTCTCCACGGCCTTATCTAGGAGCCTTTGCGGCCCTCCATTCTTACCAACCGGGAATAATACGTGGGGCGGAGGTTTCATGCGTCTTTCCTTCGCCTTCTCCGGCCGGGCCATCCTTGACCCTATCCTGGTGACCGCCTTTGGACGGACCGTCAGGCCCAAAGCACCAGATACTGCGGCTATTGAGGAGGTCCCCTCCAACGGTGCAGACCTTACCAGTCTGCCATCGACGACCTTAAGACCGAGCCCCTCCACCAGAGGCATTGCATAATGGTCAAGGACGAACGACCCATCTTTCCAATAATGAAGGGCACCAAGATTCTCAAGCGTCCTCTTAGCATCCTGCCCTGGCCTCAGAAAGAGCTTCCCGTTCAAGAACGAGCCGTTGATGACCATATCATCCCTCAAGGTTATGAGCTCTGGAAGTGGAATGTCATGCCAGAACAGGTTGTATCTTGGATGGAGCGGGACGCCGTATGTCCGGGACAGTTCCTTCGCCCTCTCATAGGATGGCTCCCTCCAATCGACAGGGAGCTCGCCTTTGGTCGCTTCTAGAAGCTCCTGCTTATACCATTCTAACGCATAAGCGCCCTGGACAAGGACATGGTTGTTCTCAACGAACTCCCCAAAGGGGAGCAGGACCTCCCCCAGGTCCACGATCTCCTTTATCCTTTCTTTTACAGCGAGCACATCCTGCACAGAGTTGGTCTGGACGAGCGAGCCATCTTCCAACAGGAGAATTGGACCCTCGATCTCGGTGCATGGAGTGACCGCCCCGGCCTTCCCTGGCCTCTCGATCTTTATCTGTGTCCCGATCGCCAAGAATGAATCCAACGCATACATTGTCGCTGGGTTGATGGCCAGGGCAGCGAGCCCTGTTGTCCGGCCCCTGCCATAACGGAGCCTGAATCCTCCTGGTCTCGAAGGATGGCTGAAAGCTGGACGCCCGGCCACGATGTCCTCTAGATACTTGTAACTTGGAGCGACCTTTTTTGGGTCTTTCTCGCCAGTACCTTTTTTCTTTCTAAGGTATTCAGATATGAACTCCCAGCCATCGATGCCGAGCTTCTTGACATGCTTCTCGAGCTTTGGTGCCTTCTGGCAGAGGCCCTCCGCGATGACCAGGCACACCCCTCCCCTTACGAAATTTGTCTTAATGCGTGGAAGGTTCCTGAAACCAGTTATCTCCACGTCCTCCGTCTTCTCCCCATCGATGCACACGGGACAGTTCTTGTATATCAGCTCGATCTCTTCATTGGTCGGAAGATACTGTAGATGCTGGCACCTTTTATAGAGAGGTATCTCTTCCTTTAGCCGTTCCACCTCGCCATGCTCAGGTCTGTAGACGCCCAGATCGAACTCCCTTCGAACGATATCGGCGATGAGGACGCTCATGGCCTGGCCTGTGCCTCCGGCCGCCCTTATGGGACCATTGAAAAAGAGTGAGACGTATTCGGAGCCGTCCGCGTTCTTCCCGATCTTGACGCCGCCTATGCCGACTATAGGGGCCACCAATATCCCCTCGGTCAAAACTGACAGTCCGACCCTTATCGCTCGGTCGATCGCTTCCTCCCTTGTCTTAGAGGGCCATTTGGCCACCTCCTTGGCCACCAATAAGGAGACCTCTTCCCTGCTTTCATGCCTTGCGCTCAGTTCACGGATGATGTCTGCAACACCATCCACCTGCCATTGTGAAAGCTGTTCCTCTACCCGGGCTGCCAGGTCCTCTGCTCTTGGGATCTCCACAAAGGTCTCCGGATCGTGCCCCACCTCCCTCGCCCTTGTAGCGATCTCGTAGCACCTGTCGGTCTCCGTGAACAACCTCTGGAAGTACCTCCTCATATCATCGCTGCAGGCCAGCTCTCTCATTCAATTCCCCTGCCATTCATAAGGGCCGACTATTTGAAATTCGATCGATCGGCTCGGACAATAAGGAATCCTTTTCATTCTCCTTGAAGAATACCATGATCTCCTCAAGCAGCTCAGGAATTCCTTCTCCCGACAAGGCTGATATTTTTCTCCTGTCGCTATCGGTCCTGAGGATGTCCGCTTTGTTCTCTACCACCAACAGGTGCACATCAGGAAAATTTTGCTTTACGGAGGCGAGCAATCTTTCCTGCTGCTCCAAGGTGTATCCTGCTGTCCCAGTAGGGTCGATAACGAACACTATCAGATCGGCCAGATATTTCAAGGCAAGGATCGCTTGGAGCTCTATTGAATTCCGTTCTTCGAGCGGACGGTCCAAGAGCCCAGGGGTATCGATCACCTGGAATTTCCTCCATCCAACGGTCTTGTGTCCGATGCATATACCTTGGGTGGTGAATGGATATGGGGCTATCTTCGGCTTGGCTGTAGATATCCTCTCAACAAGCTGGCTCTTCCCGACGTTAGGGAATCCCGCGATGACCATGGTCGGGATCTCCTCGTCGACCAATGGGATCTTTCGGAGCTCCTCTCTCGCCTTGGCCAGAGTCTTTAGATGGGGTTCCATCCTCCAAACTATCGAAGAAGTGCGCCCATAGAATTCTTTTCTGGCAGAATCTAGCTCGTCGAGGTCCCTCGCGGCCTTGATCCTCCTGTCATACTCCTTCCTAAGTTCCTGGACCTTTTCCGCCCCCCATTCAAGCTTAGACAGCGACCTCTTCAACTGGTCCATGTCGATGAGGACGCACATTAGTTCGACCGTGAATCCCTCCCTCTTGTTCACGCTTGGAAAGGCCCTGTTGTAATTAAGGAGGATAGAATGCACTATGTCCCCCGCCGCATTGACCCTTGCCGTGGATTTGTTCTTGATCATGTCGAACTTTGAATCACCGGTGGCATCAATCTTTGAAACTCGGAGGAACGCTTTGTCTAGTATCTCCTGTGGCATCATTATTGTCGGAAGCCTCTTTCTAAAGTTCAACACGGGAAGAAGGTTAAGCGCAGGGGGGTAATAATAAATCCCATCAAACGCTACCTTTGGCCAATGTATGAAGTGTCCTTTGAACTTGTCCTGGGCAAAAATGGTAATAAGATATTGGACCTCGGAGGTGCAAAGATCTTAGATCTGGTCAGAAGAATCGGCACCTTGTCTGGGATGGCAAAAAGGATGGGGATGGGCGAGGGAGAACTGGTAGGCATAATAGGCTCTCTCAATGGATCTCAGGAAGGGCAGCTTATACGACTCGAGGGGGATGCTGTCTATTTGACAGAGGTGGGGGATGAGCTGCTCTCGGTCTACCATATTCGGGAAAAAGTGCTGCGGGCACAGGTGGAACATCTGTGGAAGAAGCCTTGGCTGACAACGGACGGGGTCATCCTCAAAGATGAAAAGGTCGTCCTAATAAAAAGGGGGAAAGAGCCTTTCAAGGGGCTTTGGGCTCTTCCAGGAGGCATCGTGGAATATGGTGAGAGGGTCGAGGACTGTGTCGTCCGTGAGGTGAGAGAGGAGACCGGACTGCAAACCAGAGTATTGGGCATCAGTGGTGTCTATTCTGATCCTGAAAGGGACCCCAGGGGACACTTTGTCACCATCGCGTTCAATCTGGAGGTGACGGGCGGAGACCTAAGGGCAGGAGACGATGCAGCTGGAGTAGGTCTGCATGACCCGCTATCACTTCCAGATATGGCAGCTGACCATAGAGAGATCATCGAGGATGCACTGAGGCAGAGGGGCCACCTGTCTCGAGGAAAACACTTAAAGAAGTCCGGAAAGATATTATAGGGCAATGTCCCAGGACGACCTAGATCAAAAGATCCTTGAGATCCTGCAAAAGAATGGGAAGCTGACCAATGAGGAGATTGGAAAGCTTCTAGGTCGATCCCCGTCCACCATACGGGACAGGATCAAGAGGATGGAGGAGGACCGCACGATCATTGGTTATTCAGCGGTCGTCGACGAGGCCAGGGTAGGTATAGGGGCTGATGCTTACATACTAGCCGATCTGCCCCCTGAGAAAGAAATGAACGCGATGAGCGGATTGCTGGACATCGAGAATGTGACCGAGGTCATCCATACTACAGGGGAAAGGAGGTTCATGTTCCGAGTGATGGCCGAGAACGACTCGGAGCTCTTGTCCTTGGTCGATAGAAAAATAAGACCGCTCGGTTTCGAGAACCTGGAGATAATGAGGGTCCTCGACCATGTCATAAGGAACCCAGGAATCTGAGATGGCTTTCAATAATCTAGGATTGTACTGAGGTCAAATTATTATCGTTCCTCGGCGATGGGCCTCCCGATGGAGTCGGCCGCGCTCTTGGCGATGTTGGTCTTCGTACCTACTTACTTATTGATATCGGTCAGGAATCTTAAGTTCATCGTCCTTGAAAGGTATGCGGTGGTGCTATTCGGGGCGGCGATGATGGTCCTGCTCGGTGTGGTTACGGCCATGGACGCCCTGGAAGCGGTTGATATTGATACGCTTGCTCTGCTCCTTGGAATGATGCTCATGGTGGTAGGGCTCGAGCTATGTGGTTTCTTTGACCAGGTCGCAATTCAGATGATAAAGCGTTCTCGGACAAGGATCAGACTTCTTGCCATCGAGATGGGGGTCACCGCCGTCCTCTCCGCCCTGATATTGAATGACACCGTCGTCCTTCTGTTCACCCCCATCGTGGTAAAGACCTGCTTGGCCATAAGATCCGATCCGGTGCCTTATTTGATCGGTGAGGCCGTTGCTGCGAACATTGGGAGCGTGGCGACCCCTGTAGGCAATCCACAGAATGCCTTTATCGCCGTACGCTCAGGATTGACGTTCAACACGTTCTTCGTTGAACTGGCGCCTGTCGCGGTCGTCTCATTGATCATCGCGATCTTGATCGTCTTCCTTCTCTTTCGAAAGGAGTTCGTCAATGCGGGATGTTGCGGCATCGGTCTAAGGGATGGCAAATTGATCGATTGCCAAATGGCTTTGAAAGATCTTTGTGGCAAAAAGATGAACAAGACAGTCTATGTGGTCCTGAGCATACTGACCTTGGTCTTAGTGGGATTTGTGCTCTCGAGCGAGATCGGTCTTCCTCTGTCGGTCATCGCCATCGTCGGTGGCTCGGCAGTGTTGTTCCTCCTTCCCCTTTTCAATCACGAGGTCACGGCTGGTACGATCGTACGAAAGGTCGATTGGACCCTTCTGTTATTTTTCATTGGTCTCTTCGTTCTCTTGAGGGGAGTATCGGAGTCGGGCCTTCTCGATGAGATGATGTCCTTGTTCCAATGCCTCACCGGCGATGGACTGGACGATATTGTTGGCCTTACCATCTTTTCTGCCCTGCTGTCGAACCTTGTCAGTAACGTGCCGGCCGTAATGTTGCTCTCACCGTTCGTTTCCAACCTTTCAAGCGGGGACCTTTGGCTTGCCCTTGCGGCCAGCTCGACGCTAGCTGGTAATGCGACCATCCTTGGTGCAGCGGCCAATGTGATAGTGGTCGAAAAGGCAAATGCAGAGGGCGTTGAGATCGGTCTGAAGGACTTCATGAGAGCTGGAGTACCGATAACTTTCCTGACGCTCATGATATCGGTCCTTTTCCTAGGTCTGTGACCTGGAGAGGATGTACGAACGTACGATGGAGCATGTGAATTGACCTAAATAGGATAGTAATTTCCTTTATAGGCAATAAGTGCTAAATACTCTCAATCTGATGTGAACGGCCATGGAACTAGAATTCGGGATCTCGCTCGCGTTCGTCATCATCGGGGTATTGCTGCTAATAGCGGAACTGTCATCCCCGGGTGCGTTCCTTCTAGTGCCTGGTACGGTATTGATCGTGCTTGGTTTCATCGGAATGCTGGCACCTGATTTTCTGTTCTCCATCTATTCCCCGATAGTGACCGTTGTGGTGATCGTGCCTTTGACATACGTGACGATAAAACTATATCAAAGGTTAGCACCACCTGCGCCCCCAGAAACGACCGTCGCGACATCTCTGGTCGGTCAGGAAGGTATCGTCACCCAGGAGGTAAGGCCAAATACCTTGTCAGGAAAGGTGAAGATCAAGAACGAGACCTGGAGCGCGACCGCGGACCATCCCATAGCGAAGGGGACCAAGGTGGTCGTTTTGAAAAGCGAGGGGGTCCATGTGACGGTAGGGGAGAAGAAGTGAGGTCAAGGAGGAGGTCTGAAGAATGGACGTATTGATAATCGCATTGCTGGTCCTTGTGATCGTTGCCGCATTGCTGATAGCGGTCAATGGGATCAAGATCGTAAGGCCATATGAACAGGCTGTCTACATGAGGCTGGGGAGATATGTTAGGACATTGAACCAAGGGTTCAACTTTGTCACGCCCCTCATCAACGAAGTGGTCAAGATCGACCTGAGAACGCAGGTGCTGGATGTCCCCAGGCAAGAGGTCATTACAAAAGACAATTCACCAGTCAATGTTGACGCGATCATTTATATCAAGGTCATCGACCCGGGCAAGGCCTTCTTCGAGGTCACTGACTATAGGGCAGCCACGGTTTATCTGGCACAGACTACCCTGAAGTCCATCATAGGTGACATGGACCTGGATGAGATACTTTCGAACAGGGAGAAGATAAACCTCCGCCTGAGGGATATACTTGATGAGGCCACCGACAAGTGGGGTGTGAAGGTCGATGCGGTCGAGATCAGGGAGGTCGACCCCGCCCCGAAGGTCAAGCAGGCTATGGAGGAGCAGACCTCGGCCGAGAGGCTCAGACGTGCGGCGATCTTGAAGGCGGATGGTTCCAAGACCGCTGCGATCTTAAATGCTGAAGGTGAGAAGAGGGCCAGGATATTGCAGGCCGAGGGCATTAGGCAGTCGAAGGTGCTTGAGGCAGAAGGCGAGAGGCTGGCGATCATATTGCAGAGCCAAGGTGAGGCTCAGCGCCTAAGGATACTTTCAGTTGGCGCGTACTCCTTAGACTCAAGGGCTCTGACCGTTCTATCGCTCGACACCATGAAGGCATTGGGCCAGGGGGCGTCCACCAAGTGGATACTTCCATTTGAGGTCACAAAGCTCTTGGAAGGTGTGTCAGAGTATCTAGGCGTATCTGCCAAGATGCCTGAGAAGCATGTGACCACCAAGGAGGAGATCACTGCGATGGTGGGATCCCCCGATGATATCCTGGGCAGAATACCCACTCCTGACGAGCTGAGGCGCGACCTCAAAGCGGTCGAGGCGGACATGCAAAAGGAGCAGATAATGGCCGAGCAGGTCCGCGAGCTGGTATCTAAGAAGAGAGTGCCTGAGGACGTTGTCAGGTAAACATACCATCAAACCATTTCTCATCATTTTCTCAATTCTTTATCTTTTTTCTGAAAACATATGCAACAAGGACGGTCGCGGTCAACATCGTCAACGCGAAAACATAAGGCTGCCATGTAGGGTCTGTTATATTATTATTATATCCTCCAGAGGCCAACCAGACAGTTACTCCTGTGATCACCCTGACTTGAGAATAAAGTCTCTCCGTGGAATGCCAATAATCATGATCTTTAGGATCAGGTGTGTCAAAGATGGTATGTATCAGCCCGATCTGTCCATCCTCATTTTCATAAATGGTGAGAGGTGAAGAGAAGACGGTGTACGAGTTAGGAACTGACTTTGAGGTCGTGAGGCTGAAGCTCCTCCTCCAATTGTCCCAAATAAGACCTACCGTATATCCTGGCACGGCGAACGACATGTGGTCCGATTTGATGCTCCCTCCGTCGAGTAATGTCACTCCTTCTTCCTCAGCGACCTCGATGAACTTCTTATCTATACCCATCCTAGCATCTGGGTATGCCCCTGATAGCCTCATGACCTTCCCGCCTATACTGTCCAGGTTGATCACGCTCTTGATATTGCCAAGCTCGTGCGAAGTGGCATATCTTGTCGAGCCGACATAACCGAGCTCCTCTCCAGAGAAGGCTATGAACATCAATGTGATGTCGGGTCTCCAAATGTTCTCATCATAGGCTCGTTTCATGATATGCGCCATCTCTATCAATGCAGCAACCCCTGCAGCATTGTCAATATAGCCAGTGCACATCACGCTGTCATAATGCGCAGTGATCAGCACCTGACCGACCCTATCCTTTGTTCCTTCGATCTTAGCCACTATGTTCTCTTGAGCTCCTTGATATATGATCGAGTCGACCCTCATATCAGCCAGACCGCCCCCCTGGTCCACGATCTCCCTCAGGAATACGCCATCACTATAATTGACGGTCCCCGTTGGGACCTTAAGGTCCCAGAAGTAATCTCCATTGGGTGAGAGCGGCCTACCTCCTGTCGACGCCATTGACATCGCTGAAGCAAATGAGTTCCATGAATACCAATACGCGCTGATGACCGCCAGAGGCCTTCCCTCTTTCAGCTTTTCCATGAGGACCGACTCGACGTTAACGTTCCAACGTGCCTCCTGAGGGATTATCGCCACGCGACCGGTGATATTATAGCTGTCCCAGAACTTGTATGGAATATCTCGGAAGGCAAGCAGCTCTTCATATGAGACCGCCGGGGGCATGGGCAGATAGACCAGTTCGGCCACGGGCCTGCTCTGGTCGGATGGCCAGCTATAGCTATCACACGAAAAGGAGCCGACCGCCACCTTGTCGGGATCTGTTGTCCAATCTCCGTCAATGTCGACCGTCAGAGAAGGAGCGTTCTTTAGGTCCCAGTTCGTAAAGATGAACTCCTCCTTCCAGGCATCCAGGCCAGCCTGTAGGAATTGGTCAAGGATGTAATTGGCCGTCATATTGCTTCCCATCGAGCCTGCGACCCGGTATGCTGGGTAGTTTTCCGATATGTTCGCTATGTCCTCTGCGAACGCGTTCAGATGGTCTTTGTTTATCAGGTCCTTGACATCTACCCCTTCGTTGGAGGCGGGAATGGGCGTTTTGAGAGATGATGCCAATGGGGCTATCGTCGAAGCCATCATGTATACAGCTAACATCATTAGTGCGATGGCCCTTTTCGGCATGATATCTTTTGATGTAGTCATTCACCGCTATATGAACATGCATCCGTCGGGATATGGGTGCATCGATGCTCTCTTCGAGCGTATGATCTGCTTCGACAATGGATCTGACACTAAGGTGATCGATCTCACGTTGTGAAATTTTCATCGCAATGACAATACTCCAGTTCCTGTAGACCGGTCTTGATCGATATGATCAAAAGACCCTCTGAAAGTAGGTGTCGATGGCCATGGACTCGTAGATGGTGGGGTGCCCGCTGTCGTATCTTTTGAACGGATCTGGCGGACCGGGCTTCAGGCGTCCTCGACCGCCATCGGGTGATCCGTCAATCCATCCTTGTTTGTCATAAAGGAGAGCGGATCTCAATACTTTCATCGATGTGCTCTCAAATAGAGATGATCATGGCCTTATTCTCTCATCGGCAGATTTCACCGACGAACCGATAAATATTGAGATAGATGGTCATTGCATATTTTATTATTTTAATATATTTAATATAATAATATAATAATATGATTCCTCAGATTGGAAGGTCCATCGGAAGATCCAAATGCGCCTTATATAACTCAAAATTGGGATGAATGGTGGACGGATCGGGATTTGAACCCGAGACCTTCTGATTGCAAATCAGACGATCTTCCAGTCTGATCTATCCGCCCGTTTGAGACTCGTAATGCCATAATGGATTTAAGGATTTCCCATTTGACCTGATGATGATGGGTTATAGGTTCTGCCAAGTAGTTTAAAATGGGTCTTGTGAAAAATCTCTGCTCATCAGCTCGGATGCCTTTCCAAACGACCTCGTCATTCAGTCATTTTAGTATGCTCAACGCCAATTTGCTCATAAGGTCCCCCGCAGATGAATGTGGAGGCTGGGACATGTCTTTTCAATATAATTTTATGATTTCATTAATAAAAAATAATAGGAGCGCTGGGCGTAGTTATGGTGGTCCGTTTTGTCAATTTTGGAGGGGGATTGATGGCCTTTCCATACTGAATGGCAATTGGTCAAATCCTCTGTATCATATTATCTTGAAATCGCCCCTTCGTCAGCACTGCCAACGAGCTTTCTATACTTACCAAGGACGCCTCTGGGATGTCTGTCGACCGGTTCTATTGAATCAAGCCTCTGCTTCAGCTCTGCATCGGATATGAGAAGTTCCAATCTCCTTCCTGGTATGTCTATTGATATTTTATCGCCATCCTTGACCGCGGCAATAGGTCCCTTGTCAAAGGCCTCTGGACAGACATGGCCCACGCAAGGTCCTCTTGTCGCCCCCGAGAACCTCCCATCAGTTATGAGCGCCACAGAGTCGGAGAGGCCCATGCCAGATGTCAGGCTCGTCGGACCTAACATCTCTGGCATTCCTGGCCCGCCTTTTGGCCCCTCGTACCTTATGACGATCACATCTCCCGCCTCTATCTCCTTTTTCATGATGGCTGAGGTCGCATCGTCCTCCGAATCGAACACCCTTGCCTTTCCCGTGAACCTCATCATTTTATCGCTGACCGCGGCCTGCTTGATGACAGACCCTTTTGGAGCAAGATTGCCATACAGCACCGCAATTCCGCCTTCCTTATGGAACGGGTCACTGATCGGCCTGATTATCTCATCATCGTGGACCCTTGCAGAAAAGGCGATTTTCTTGACGCTCGGCCCGGTCACGGTCGCCTCATCGTACAATAGGTCCCTTAGACGATGCATTATTCCAGGAATGCCTCCCGCTCTATCAAGGTCTCCCATTGAATAAGGTCCAGAGGGCCTGATGCTTGTAAGGTGGGGGATCTTCCTTGATATCTCATCAAAGTCCTTGAGCGATATATCCACCTCGAACTCTTTGGCAATGGCAGGCAAGTGCAAGGCTGTGTTTGTCGATCCTCCGATGGCCATATCGACCATTATCGCATTGAGGAAGGAACGCCTTGTCGCGATAGACCTCGGTCCTTTTTCGGTCCTGGCAAGCTCGACCGCCTTCCTCCCTGTCTGTCTGGCCAGATCTAGCTTCCTTTTATCTGTCGCCAACATCGAGCCGCATCCCTGGAGGCTGAGACCCAGGGCCTCGGTCAGGCATGCCATGGTGTTCGCGGTGAAGAGCCCTGCACAGGCCCCTTCTCCAGGGCAAGCAGAGCGTTCTACATTAATAACGTCGATCTCGTCGATCTTACCGGCCTTATAAGCGCCCAGGGCCTCAAAGACGCTCTGGAGGTCCAAGGCCTTGCCTTCCCTGGTCCCGGTCTCCATCGGCCCGCCCGTCAGCATGATCGCTGGAACGTCCATGCGTCCCGCGGCCATCAACATGCCAGGAGTGATCTTGTCACAGTTTGTGATACCTACCCAACCATCAAACCTGTGAGCTTGGACCATCAGCTCACAGCAATCGGCGATGGTCTCCCTGGACACGAGGGAGAACCTCATCCCTACATGCCCCATCGCTATGCCGTCACATATGCCCGGGACCCCGAATGTGAAGGGCACCCCGCCTGCCTCTATGATCCCCTTCTTTACCTCTTCGACGAGCCTGTTGAGATGGATGTGTCCTGGTATGACCTCGTTCCAGGAGTTCGCTATCGCAATGAACGGCTTCCCGAAATCCTCGTCCTTCAGTCCGTCGGCCCGAAGCAGACTTCGGCTCGGGGCCTTCTCAACGCCCTTTTTGACAAGATCGCTCCTCATCTGGACCATCATCCTATGCCATAACGGGACGTTGTATCATATCCGCGATGGCAAAGTGGGGTATTCAGAACATCCGTTATCTTCTTTGCTGTCCATAAAATGGGGAAAGACTGAGTGAATATCGAGATATTCACTGAGTGTGAGATAAAAAACCGTTTACGACCTGAGCACGATCTCGATGTTCACGCCATCGGGCACCTGGATGCGCATCAGCTGCCTTAAGGCCCTCTCATCGGCGTCGAGATCGATCAAGCGCTTGTGGATCCGCATCTCCCATCGGTCCCAGGTCTCGGACCCTTCGCCATCAGGGGACTTGCGGCATGGTACCACGAGCCTCTTGGTCGGTAGCGGTATCGGTCCCCGGATGGCGACCCCCGTCCTTTGGGAGATCTGCCTGATCTGCCCGCAGACGCTGTCGACCTTCTTTGGGTCGGTCCCGCTCAATGATATCCTTGCACGCTGTGCCATTTTTATCCCTCAAAATAAAGGAAAGGGAGTGGGAAAGAGTTTACATCTCCTTCTTTTCAACATCGATGCACATACCGGCAGCGACGGTCTGGCCCATGTCGCGGATGGCGAACCTCCCAAGCTGCGGGAAGTCCTTGGCCTTCTCGACGACCATCGGCTTGGTCGGCTCGACCTTGACGATCGCGATATCGCCGGTCTTCAGGAAGGTCGGGTTCTCCTCCTTGACCTGACCGGTCTTGGGGTCCAACTTCTTCTGGAGCTCGACGAAGGTGCATGCGACCTGAGCGGTGTGGCAGTGGAACACCGGGGTGTAACCCACCGGAATGGCCGTGGGGTGGTTCAGGACGACTATCTGCGCAATGAAGGACTTGGCAACGGTCGGTGGGTTGTCCAGCGGACCTGCTACATCACCGCGCTTGATATCGTTCTTCGCGATACCACGGACGTTGAAACCGACGTTGTCGCCTGGCAATGCCTGGGGCAGCTGTTCATGGTGCATCTCGATCGATTTGACCTCACCGACCTTGTTGGACGGCATGAAGATGACCTTCATGTCCGGCTTAAGGATGCCGGTCTCAACACGTCCAACAGGGACGGTCCCAATACCGGTGATGGTGTAGACGTCCTGGACCGGGAGCCTGAGGGGCTTTCCCGTCTGGGGCTCTGGGACCTTGAGCTTGTTGAGCGCACCGATGAGCGTGTCTCCCTTGAACCAGCTCATCTGCTCTGCGGGCTTGATGATGTTGGCGCCCTCATAGGCGGAGATCGGGATGAACGGTACCTCTTCGATCTTGTAGCCCACTGCCTTGAGCAGGGTCTGGACCTCACCGACGACCTTGTTGAACTGGGCCTGGTCATATGCCGGCTTTATCGCGTCCATCTTGTTGACGGCGATGATCATCTGCTTCACACCAAGGGTCTTTGCCAGGAATATGTGCTCCTTGGTCTGGGCCTGAGGTCCCTCGATGGCCGAGACGACCACGATAGCGGCGTCCGCCTGGGATGTACCAGTGATCATGTTCTTGACGAAGTCACGGTGACCTGGGGCGTCAATGACCGTGAAGTAGTATTTGTCGGTGTTGAACTTCTTGTGAGAGACGTCGATGGTGACACCGCGCTCCCTCTCTTCCTTCAGGTTGTCCATGACCCATGCGAACTCGAAGGTGGCCTTTCCCTTCTCAGTCGCCTCTTTCTTGAACTTCTCGATGACGTACTTGTCGATGGCGCCGGTCTCCAAAAGGACGCGGCCGACTGTAGTGGACTTTCCGTGATCGACGTGACCGATGAACACGATGTTCATGTGGGGCTTCTCTGCCATGTTTTATCCTCCTTGACTTTTTATATCCAATGGATTTTGACTTTTTGCTCGATATTGTTCTCTGTATTTAACGGTTTTTGGCCTCACTGAGCGTAATAGTTCGCATCATATGGCTCTGGATTGAGGCCTTTGCGCTTGCGTATGTCAGCGACCACCTTCGACTGTAGTTCGGTCGGCAACCTGACGAATCCCGCGTTCTCAGTGGACCATAATGCCCGGCCCTGCGTCGCACCGCGTATCGCAGAAGCGAAACCGAACATCTCGGCCACGGGCGCCTTTGCGACGATTATCGCGTTGTCGCCCTCGGAGTTTATGTCCTCGATGGTCGCACGGCGCGACTGTAGCTCACGGGTCACATCGCCCATCATGTCCTGAGGGACGTTGATGAAGACCTTGGTGATCGGCTCCAACAGAACGCGCTCCCCGAGGCACATGGCCCCATAGATGGCAGACCTTGTTGCAGGGATGACCTGACCAGGTCCACGGTGGATGCTGTCCTCATGAAGCTTGGCATCTACCAATTTTATCTTCATCCCAGATACCTTCTCCTGGGCGAGGGGGCCGACCGTCATGGCCTCTTCGAACGCCTGTTTGCAGAGCTCTATCGTCTCGTTGAGGTTCTGTATGCCTTTGGTGGCATCGATGAACACGTTGTCATCCTTGAACGCCACGACGCCTTTTGCCTCCTCGCGGTCCATGCCAAGGTCGATGAGCTGCTTTTGTAAGGCCTTCGGGTCTTTTATCTTGCCTTCGGTCTTTATCTCACCAGCTTTGATAGCTTTGACGACCGCGTCTTCCAACGGCTCAGCGACTATAAAGAAGCGGTTGTGCTTGTTCGGCGATTTGCCTTCGAACGGCCCTCCGCTATGCTTTACGTTCTCCCTGTATACGACGATCGGCGGGGATGCCTTGATCTCGCATTTGTAATCATTGACGATGCGGTACTGGGTGACCTCAAGATGGAGCTCGCCCATGCCTGCCAAGAGGTTCTCACCGGTCTCCTGGTTGATCGTGACCTGTATCGATGGGTCGGCCTTTCCTATGGTCCTGAGAACATCGACGAGCTTAGGCAGGTCCTTCATGTGCTTGGCCTCTACTGCCACAGTGACGACAGGCTCTGTATAGTGGGTGATCTTCTCGAACGGTTCCATGTTCGGGTCAGAGCTCACGGTCGAACCAGCTATGGCATCCTTTAGTCCCGACAATGCGACTATGTTACCTGCGTCCACCTCATCGACCGGTATGCGGTCCGCGCCGACGCTGAGGGCGACGGTCTGCACCCTGTTGGGGTTCGGCATCCCCAGCACATATAGTTCCTGTCCACGCACGACCTTGCCGCTGAACAGACGCCCAACGGCGACCTCACCAGCATGGGGGTCCATGATGATCTTGGTGCACATGAAGGTGGTTGGCCCATTGGCATCGCAGTTCATCATGGCCTTGCCGACCTCGGACCCCTGGTCCCCTTTCCAGATGACAGGGATACGGATCTTCTGTGCGGTGACCGGGTCAGGCACATGGGTGATGACCATGTCCAGCAAGACCTCGTGGACCGGAGATTTCTTTGCGAGGGTCTTCTGGTCGCCGTTCTTGCAATATTCATATACGTCCTTGAAGGAGATGTTGCTCTTCTTCATGTAGGGCGCACTTATGGCCCAATTGTTATACGCGGAACCGAACGCCACGGAACCGTCCTGAACGCTGACCTGCCATTTCTTCTTCAGGTCATCCGGCAGCTGCATGGCGATGCGCTTGTTGACCTCTGTAATGATCTGGATGAAACGCTGCTGCATCTGCTCCTGGGTAACCTTGAGCTCATTGATGAGGCGGTCCACCTTGTTGATGAAGAGGACCGGCCTGACGCGCTCCTTGAGCGCCTGCCTGATGACGGTCTCGGTCTGTGGCATGATGCCTTCGACCGCACATACGAGGATTATGCATCCATCAAGTGCGCGCATGGCCCTTGTGACGTCCCCTCCGAAGTCGACATGACCAGGAGTATCGATCAAGTTGATGAGATATTCATGACCGCCATATGTGTGTACCATCGATGCGTTCGCCGCGTTTATGGTGATGCCTCGCGCCTGCTCCTGCTCATCGAAATCGAGCATGAGCTGTTTCCCTGCAAGATTCTCGGACATCATCCCTGCGCCAGCGATCAGGTTGTCAGACAGGGTCGTCTTCCCGTGGTCGATGTGCGCCGCGGTCCCGATGTTCCTGATATATTTAGGCTGGGTCATCAGATGCTGAGCCTTTGCAATATTGTCCTCTTTACGTCCCATAAGCCCACCTTGTCAATGTCAATTTTACCTGGCCGACTGGGCGACCCTCTCGACCTCTTCCTTCTTGGAGACGGCGAAGCTGTTCATGTCGTTCTTCGCCGCAAAGATGATCTCGTCGGCGAGGCACTGCTCGATGGGCTTCGTGTTCTTGAAGGAGGCCTGGATGGCTCCCTTGCAAATGTTCCTCAATGCAATATCCAAACGTCTTGACGGCGCGATGTCGACAGCCTTGGGGACCGATATCCCGCCGAACTGCAGCCTTGTGATCTCCTCACGTGGGGCTGCGTTCTCAAGTGCCTCGACAAGCACCTGCACGGGGTTGGTTTTCGTCTTGGCCTCGATGATGGCGAAGGCGTCCTTGACGGCCCTGTAGGTCTTCATCTTCTTGCCCGTGAAGACCTCTGTCCGCATCATGTTGTTCATGAGGCGCTCAACGATGTTCACCTTGGACTTGCCGAACCAGCGGTTCGCATGCTTCGCGGTGGAGTGTGGTACGATAACTGGGTTGAGGTTGATGTATTTCGCGAGCCCGCCGTCCTTTATGACTATGTCAGTGAGACCGTACTTGCCGAACACAAGTATGTTGTTGGTCTGAATGATTGGTCCTTCTGTCAATTGCTCACCTTACCGGCTTCTCTTTCCTTCCCCTGACAAGCTCGTTCAGGGAAACATTGTTGACCTGGATGACCTTGTAACGTACACCAGGGATGTCACCATAAGAACGTCCCATCCTTCCGCCGATGCCCTCAACAAGGACCTCGTCATGCTCATCGATGAAGTTGATGGCGCCATCCCCAACAGCAAAAGCGGTTATCTGGCGACCGTTCTTTATCAGCTGTATCTTGACGCATTTTCTGATGGCCGAGTTCGGCTGCTTTGCCTCGATACCTACCTTTTCAAGAACAATACCACGAGCTTGAGAAGCGCCCTCCAAAGGGTCCGACTTCTCTTTGAGCTTCAATAGCCTGCGCTTGTATGAGCTGTCACTCCATCTGAATTTCTGCCTGTCGTTTTTCAACTTTCTGGCAGTGTAAAGTCCTCTTGCCACACTTTCACCTCTATTTATCGGAAGCGAATGCCCTATTACGCATTTCCTATTTAATGCTATAGGGTTTCCGAAGCGTGTTCAGACATGATATGGCCCCTTTACGGACACATGCTCCGTAGGTCGTGGCCAGATATGTGAACACAGTGCCTCGGTCATGCCCCTCGCCTTAGGGGCAGATCGATGCCCTCAAGATATTGTCGATTAGAGGGTTATCGCGTGGTCTGTGATATCGTACATATATTTTATTCAATGCATGCACGATATCGTCCCGATCGGATGAAAGAAAAACTCGAAGAGAACGCCCAAATGAGGTTTGCCAGACAGTTGATCCTCCCACAGATCGGGGAGAAAGGTCAAAGAAAGCTAGGGGCGTCGGTCGTAAGCATATGTGGAATAGGTGGACTGGGTTCTCCTGCAGCCCAATACCTTGTGGCCGCGGGAGTGGGTGAGATAAGGCTGATCGATAAGGACCCTGTGGAGATATCAAACCTTAACAGGCAGGTCTTGCATTGGGAGGAGGATTGTGACGCTTCTTCCCCAAAGGTCGAAAGTGCTGCAAGAAAGCTCAGGAAAATGTCGAGCTCTACCAATGTGATCGTGCATAATGCGGAGATAACAGACGAAAATGTCCATGAGCTTCTCATAGGTTCAGACGTTGTCGTTGATTGTCTTGACAATTACAGCACAAGGTTCATTGTCAATCGAGCCTGTTTGTATCATCGCATACCGCTCGTGCATGCAGCCGTGGAAGGCTGGAGGGGGCAGGCGACGGTGGTCCTTGCCGGCGCAACGCCTTGCATCTCATGCCTAGTTAAGAGGGTTCCTGAGGTAGACCGACCGACCCCCATAATCGGAGCGACTGCAGGGGTCTTCGGGTGTATACAGGCCGCAGAGGCGATCAAGCTGATCGTCGATGCCGATGGTGCTTTGGTCGGGAGATTGCTTATAGGGGACCTTCTTAGCATGCACTTCGAGGTCGTAGATGTGGAGAGGGCCCCTGATTGTATCGTATGCGGACGTTGAAGGTCCGGCGCGCACTTCGGATTTCGGATCTTGAGCGATATCATTATTGAAATGTTTATCAGTAAGTGTTGCGTTATTGAATCGGGATGGGATGAGTTCGAGCCATGGCTCCGAAGAGGAGTTATTAATTGAGCGGGCAGGGATGCAGATCGAGTATGGACTGGGCGTGATAGTTCCATCCATGCTTTCTTTGATGATGTTCTCATATGTGCTCTTTGAACCTCTGTTCCCGGTATTCCTGTTCGTTGGTATCTTGGCCGCAGCATCTATGCTCTTTCCTGCAAAAAAGATCCATGAGCTCGGCTATAAATGTTGGAGCAGGGACGTCGTTTCGAGAGCGATAATAACCAGCATGCTAGGGATAATTTACATCACCGAGGTGAGCGTCTTTGCGGTCTCCATGCTGTCGATCTATGAAGGTCTGGACCCCGAAAAACCATTGACCTTTGCGGTATTCGCGACGTTGGTCATATTGCTCATCGTTGTCCTTGCGTATAATGATAGGATGAAGGAGTCCTTCGACCGGACGCATAGGAGATCGGTGAGGATGAATGCAGATTCTGCCAGAAGTAAGGTCGTGGAGATATTGAGCGGCAAAGGGCATCCTGTCATAGAAAAGGACGTCAATGGCAAGAAGCTCCTCTATCTCCCTGAGCAAAGGATATCGATACATGTCAGGCAAATGGGGGTCTCGGATGCAGAATTGTTCGTCAAGGTCGACAAAGATGGAGACCTCGCCTTGACCGCAAACCTCAGAGATCAGCTCTCTTTCGATTAAGCATCCCCTTTTGATTCGCCCCTGACCATCGCGGTCGCGATCAGATGGGAGATCCGCAAAGGCTCAGGCAGGGCTCCCAGGACCGTACAGCCCCTGATAACCCGGACCAGTTCATCGAACTCTATCCCCTCATAATCCACATGTATCGGTCTGTGCTCGGTCGACACCTCGACCAATTTCGCCCTGGATAAGATCTCCAGCCTTTGCTCCCAGTCATCGAAGTGCTTCCTAAGCGCCGCCTTCATCTCTGCCAGGTCTGGTTTATCCCTCGTTATCGTTGCAACAGGGATGCCCGTCGATGAGAAGATGTCCTGTATGTCGACGACGTTGAACCCACCTAAAGATATCCCATCGATCATTATGAGACGGACCTGTTCCTTGTATCGGGAGCCGTTGACCATTTCTATCACTGTCCGGGTCGCATCAGTTCCATCGATCTCCACCTCATCGGTCATGATGCCTTCGACATACGAAGGGCATCGTATGACCGCCCCTACTATCGGGACGATGTCGTCATAGAAATTGAAGGGCGCATCATCTATCCCTAGGACTCGCACCTGGTCCTTCACTTACATCAGCCCCAGGTGTCCAGTGACCTTATCTATATCCTTCTCTGGTGCAGGTCCGACCCCGAGGCACGTTATGGTGCCTGGAGGGAGCTCTGTGTGCCCTGCATCAGTGATCAACGAACTGATGAGGCCGGATGACTCTGCCATCTCTTTGATCTCGTAGAGCTCTTGAAGGTCCCTTGCCTTCACCACCACCTTTTTCTGTCCTTCCTCATACCAGGCATCGAACCGGTCCGGCTGTCTCTTCTTAGCGCTCAGGGCACAGTTCACCGCTGCGTGCGCGACCTGCGCCGCCATCTTGCCTGGCGAGAGCTTGATATCCTTCCTGACCACGATGACCATCTTGTGCTCCATCAGATCTGCCAGCGTGGAAGATGTCCTGACAAGTAAAAAATGATTCCCTCACACATCACCGAAGCTCAGACGGAATGCCCTTTTCAGCTCCGCCTGCTGCCTTCTTATGACCTCGTTTATGGTCCTTTCCAACTGCTCCTCCGGGATCTCAAAGCAGACCATCTCCCCACAGATGGGGCATTGGAATTCTCTTCCATCCTTACAGTCTTGAATCTTGACATCTATCAAGATAGAACAGCTTGGACATTCTAGCAGAAGGGTCTCCAGCTCAGGCATCAAGGAAGGAGTCGATAAAGTGGTATTTCATTCTTATCGAGATAGTTCCTGAATCATCATCGTGCCATTTTCCATCGATAGGTTTTATATCCAAAGTCGATACCCGAACGATGTTCGAGCTCATTAAAAGAGACGGGTTGGCCAGGATATGCAGGCTAGATACGGCACACGGGGTCCTCGAGACCCCTGCGCTCCTGCCGGTGGTCAACCCGAGATTTCAGACCATCAGGCCGAGGGAGCTCCATGATACTTTCGGCTTCGATGCAATCATCACCAATTCCTACATCATAAAAAATGATGAGGCCATGCGAAAAGAAGCGTTGGAAAAAGGTCTGCACGAGATGTTGGACTTCCCTGGTGTCATTATGACCGACTCGGGGACCTTCCAAAGCCACATGTATGGGGAGGTCAAGGTAAGGAATGATGAGATGGTCGAGTTCCAGAAGAGCATAGGGACCGACATAGGGACCGTGCTTGACATCTTCACCGAGCCTGAATGGAACTGGGAAAGGACATCAAAGGCGGTGGATGTCACCTTGGAAAGGACAAAAGAAGCGGCGGACATGAAGGGAGATATGATGCTCGCCGGCGTCGTCCAGGGATCTATTTTCCCCGACCTGAGAGAGAGGTGCGCCACCTCCCTTAGGGATATTGATGTGGACGTACATCCGATCGGTGGCGTCGTTCCGCTCATGGAGTCCTATAGATATTCTGATCTTGTCGATGTGATCATTGCATCAAAAAAAGGGCTCCCTCCCAACCGACCTGTGCATCTTTTCGGGGCCGGACATCCGATGCTGTTCTCTTTGGCCGTCCTCTTAGGGTGTGACATGTTCGATTCGGCGTCGTATGCAAAGTTCGCCAGGGACGATAGATACATGACGGTGGAGAGGACGATGCATCTGTCCGACCTGAAGGTCCTGGATTGCGATTGCCCTGCCTGCGTGGGGAGGACCGTAGACCAGATCAAGGCGATGAAACCCGCAGACCGTTGGGAGCTCATCGCCAGGCATAACCTCTACATTTCAAAGATGGAGATGGACCGTGTCAGACGAGCGGTCCTTGAGGGCAACATATGGGAACTTGCCGAACAGAGATGCCGCTCCCATCCCGCGCTCTTGGATGGGCTCAGACGATTGAAGGCCCACACCGAGTTCCTTGAAAAGTTCGAGCCGCTGAGCAGAGATGGTGCTATTTTTTATACCGGTCCAGAAACCTTGAACCGGCCCGCGATGAGCAGGGTATCAGAACGCATAAAGCAGCGTTACACGGCCCCGAAGACGGACGTCATGGTCGTATTCGAGGGTGGGGAGAAACCCTATTCCAGATATCACGCTCAGAACATGAAGGGCATCCTGGCGGTAGCTGACTCCCACTTCTATGTCATGAGCGAGTTCGGACCAGTGCCGATAGAACTGGACGAGATCTATCCCATAGCGCAATCGCTCTTCCCGGCGATACGGGACAGGGATACGTTCGAGAAGATCAGGGAGGAGATGGAAGGATTGGCGCATACCCATCATTATGGCCTCTCCTGTATGTACGATGGTGAGAGCACATGCGAAATGCTTGGCGCCCTTTCAAGGCCAAAGGTCGGATTCGACCTAGACATGTTGAGGATAAGGGCCGTCGCTGATTACCAGTTCGGAAAAGGGGCGGCGGATGCACTGTTCTCTGGAAAGGTCGAGCTGGTGAAATCCAAGAACACCGACAAGATAAGGAACGTGATCGTCGATGGAGACCATGTGGCATCCATGAGGGCAGAGGATGGGTTCTTCACATTGAGACCTCCAGGCGCAAGGAGGTTGCTGAAAGCTTTTCCTTCCCCCCGGTTGAGGGCGGTCGTTGTGAAGGATTCTGTCCCGTTCAACAGGGATGGCAAGAACGTGATGTGCGGTTTCATCGTCTGTTGCGATGACATGCTTAGACCTGGTGATGAGGTCATCATTGTTGACGATGAGGACGACCTTGTCGCGATAGGGAAGCTGATCCTGACCTCTGATGAAGCGATGAGATTCAAAAAAGGATTGGCGATAAGGGTCCGAGAAGGGGTCAAGAAAGAGGTCACTTCAGCTTGATCATGCCTTCCGCGACCTTGAGACATGTAAGAAGGTCTTCGAGGGTATGCAACATCGACATCATCGATCTTGCCTCGGCCTCGAGCCTAAGGATCTGGCCGTCGACCTCGGCCCTGGCATAAGGACCGTTGTCAAGCTCTATCGACCTTAGGACCGCTCTTGCCTCTGCCTCGTCCCGTAGGTCGATCTCTATCGTGCAGGTGACCGTCATCCCTATACCTTCATGAACTGAAGTAGCCCCGGCCAGATTCGAACTGGCGTCGCCGGCTCCAAAGGCCAGCATGATTGACCACTACACTACGGGGCTATATTGCCGCTGATGAACCTTCGAATATAAAAAAAGAATTTATCGAACGCCCTGCAAGGAGGGCCTCAAGAGTCTCCCGGATAAATGCGTGGACGCGGCAGAGGTTATCTCCACCTCAATCGTTTGTCCTATCCCTATGTCCTTCTTTGGGACCACCACTGGGATGTACTCGATACTTCTAGCAATGACCGTGTCCTTTTTCCCGACCTCGGTCACCAGCACGCGCATCGTCCTTCCTATGAACTGTGAATAGTGCTCTTTTGCAATTTCGAACCTTAGTTCGGTCATGTCTCTTGAACGGTCCTTGGATATCCTTTGAGGTACCTGCTCCTTGGCCCTTGCTGCAGGAGTCCCAGGCCTGGCTGAATACCTGGTCACGTTGACTATGTTTGGCCTTGTCCTTTTGATGATGTCCATGGACATCTCATGGTCCTCATCCGTCTCCCCGGGGAATCCTGTGATGATGTCCGTGGCAATGGTCATCGTTGGGAACCTGTCCCTGAACCTCTCGACCTGTCTCATGAAATCCGATGGGGAATAGCCACGGCCCATCTTTTTAAGGACGCTTGGGCTCCCGCTCTGCACTGGGAGATGTAGGAACTTGTACACCTTTTGCGAGGCGTACGCCTCTATCATTCTCTCAAGTATGGGTTCTAATGAATCAGGGTTCATCATTCCGACCCTTATGAAGAACTCGCCATCGATCGAGGACAATCTCCCCAATAGCTCTGGGAGGTCTGCATCCTTATCGAAACCATAACACCCGGTGTCCTGAGCTGTGACAAGTATCTCTTTTGAACCTTCCTTCAATAGCTCTGACGCGGTCGCCACCAATATCTCGATTGGTCTGCTTGAAAGATCGCCACGCGCCGCCTTTGTAAGACAATATGTGCAATTGCCCAGACAACCTTGGGATATTGGAAGTATCCCAGATATCTGGGGGATGAGCTTATTATATGAGGTGTCTCCCTTACCAAACCGCTCCATCACCTCATTTTTAAAATTACCATAATGACCCGGGTCGATTATCATTGCCTCAGGGAATTCCTTTCGAAGGGACGCTCTGCTGACAGCTGGAAGACATCCAGCGATGATCATTTTTTTACCGAGCTGATTGACCTCCCGGAGACGTTTCATGATCTTCAGCTCAGTGGGCCTGATGACAACGCACGTATTGATCAGGACAAGATCTGACTCTTCAGGGGTAAAGACCCTCATATGCCCGAGTTCGATGAGGGCCCTTACTAATTGTCTGCTTTCCCCTTGGTTCATGGTGCATCCAAAGGTCTCTTCATAGAACCGCACGCGGTGTCCTATCTGTTCCAATTATTTAATTTGTGCATGTGTTCTTCCGTCCCAAAAGAAGTTGGAGCTTTAGTCGGTCATAGGTTTTGGGGAAAATCTTATTATGCGGTCCCTCATGTTTTATCGACCTCGGTCAAACAGCTGGTCGAGAAGGATGGTCTATTGATATGAACGAGAATAAAGAAAGGGTTGTCGTGAGGGGATTGAAAGATGTTGCCGCGGCTGAAACAAGGATAAGTTTCGTCCATCCTTCCGGCTTCCTTTACTATCTCGGATACAACATAGATGACCTGGTGGGAAAGGTCGTCTATTCCGAGGTGGCCTACCTTCTGATCCATAAAAAGCTTCCGAACAGGAGGGAACTTGACAAGTTCAGCTCGGACCTCATCAGAGAGATGAGATTGCCCAAGGAAGTGGTCGAAGGTATCAGGTCGGCACCGGTGAACGGTCATCCCATGGATGTACTACGAACCGAGGTCTCCCGGCTCGGAGAGTTCGATCCTGACCCATGTGATCTTTCGGACGAAGCGAACCTTAAGCGGGCCACAAGGCTCATTGCTCAGGTGCCTACGATAGTAGCTACACTGTATAGAATTCGAAAGGACGGCACCGTTCCGACCCCCAAGGAAGGTCTCACATTCGCTGAGAATTTCCTCTACATGTTCACTGGACGCTGCCCCGAGGCCGCCGAGGCGGATGTCATGCATCGCCTGATGGTGTTACACGCCGACCATGGATTCAATGCGTCGACGTTCGCTGCCAGGGTCACCGCGAGCACCAACGCTGATATGTATTCGGCCGTCACCTCCGCGATCGGCACGTTGAGAGGGCCTTTGCATGGCGGCGCCAGCGAAAAGGTCATGGAGATGCTGGAGAAGATAGAATATCAAAAAGATGTAGAGGAATACATACAGGGGCTATTGGACGACAACAGGAAGATCATGGGGTTCGGCCATAGGGTATATAAGACCGAGGACCCAAGGACCAAGCACCTGCGGTGTATGGTGGAGAACCTTTGCCACAGGGAAAGGACGATGGACCTTTACAACAAATGTATGAAGATCGAGCAGATCGTCTATGACAGGAAGAAGATCTACCCCAACCTTGACTTCTATGCCGCTGTCGCGATGGATGCCATTGGGATACCAAAGGAATTTTACACGCCCTTCTTCGCATCCAGCAGGATCTCGGGATGGGTGGCCCATGTGATAGAACAATACGAGGATGCGGTGCTGTTAAGACCTTCATCTGATTACGTAGGAGAGTTCGAGCGACCGTTCGTCCCCATCGACGAGAGGCAGTGATCGAACATCCTCATGGAAAACTAGGAAATGATGCCCCCAACTGGCATCAAAGATGTTTCCGATCATGGTACATGGGGGCATTCCTCCGATGCTCGCGTTAATTGATTTGAGCATATCAATAATTATTCAAATTGTTAGAAAATGATCATTAGCGATCCGTTCATTGGTCGACCGCCATGTGTATATCCTTTAACATAGGCAAGTATCTCCTGACCTGTCCTTATCCTCCACCACGCCCCCATATGTTGAAATAGAGGTGGGTTCCATGCCCATTTTTGTCATTTGTCGGGGTCTGGTATTATTTCAGGCTTATCTCAATAAAGTTGAAAGCCTCTGCAACAGAGGTCTTACCATTGTATCGAAATCGATCCAACGATATTGACCAATGAACGCCATATAAAAATAGCTGGTAAAGATCCCGAACCATCCCAATACTCCTATCGGAGCCGCCATAGTTCCACTCGGTGGGTGGCCATCCGAAGATTCATTGACTATTCAGCATCTTTGTATCTGAGTGATTTAATTCGACTCGTAACTTTTTACGATGAACGGTTTGACTTTTTCTAGGTCCTTTTTATTATGAAGTATGATCTCTAGGTCTCCCGTCCCATAGTGACCAATCTCCCTCATATCCCGAGTGAATCCCGGCTCAAGTTCGATAGTGGTTGGGTCGACCTTTAGGTAGATCAAGATCGCATGGTTCCTGGGTCGGAACTCGACACAGGCAAAGTTGCTGATGCGCCTGAAAGCAAAATAATGTTTCAGGACATTCAACTGGATGTCATCACCCAATGAGAAGATGAAATCCTTGAGGGATTCGAAGAGGTCTCTAAGCGACTCATCGGCCTCATCCAGGTCCTCCGAGACAGTCTTGTCCTGTCCCTTTCCCTTCTTAACTTTTTGTTCTGGAACGAATGCTATGGAAGAATTGACCAGTTGCAATAACAGGATGTCGTCCCCATACTTGATATAACGGATCAGTTCGATGTTTCGGTTGATTTGTTGGACCGCATATTCGTCATATTTCGTGAAGTCCCCCGCAATGCAAAGGAGCCGAGGCTGTGACCACTCTATCTCCTCGGCCTTTTTTGGTCCTATCTTCTTTTGGACCAGCAATTCGAATTCTGCTTTGTGGTCGAGCAACCAATCAAGATAGAATAGACCTTGGTTGATCACATTTTCGTTGATCGATCTCTTATACTCAATTATGACCGGGCATCCATTTTCATCGATACCCAGTGAGTCAATGCGGCCACCATGTGTCTTCCCCGTTCCATATTCGGAGGCCAAGAATGTCACCCCAATGAGCCTTGGCATATGTCTCTCGATTAATCTTTGAAGGCCCTTCTCGACCTCCATCGATTGCTCTTCGAGCAATGATACCTTTTCTCCTTCCAGTTTAAACAATTTGATATCGCTCATATAATGGCCTCCTGGGAGACCTCGGAAACAATCTCCTGGGACAACAATTCCGCCTGTTCGATCACCGTCTTGACGGCGGCATCCTGCTTGTCCGGTGGATAGTTGTACTTGCGCAAGAGGCGTTTGACATGGGTTCGCATCTTCGCACGTGCCGATTCACGGTATTGCCAGTCGATGGTCGCATCCTGCTTGACAATCTTGGCGAGCTCCTTAGCAATGGTGCAAAGGGTGGCATTTCCCATCTGCGCAACCGCAGAATCGTTTGTCCCAAGCGAATCGTAGAATGCAAGCTCTCTTTCACTTAGGCCTAACTCCTCCCCTCGCTTGCTTGCTTCACGCATGTCCTTGGCCAACTCAATTAGCGCCTGGATGATCTCCATTGTATCTGTAGCACGCTTCTCATACCTGGTTATTGCCTCCATCAGCCGGTCGGAGAACGCTCTGGCCTGAACGAGGTTCTTCTTCGTAATGGTTCTGATCCCATCCATCAATAAGCGCTGCAACAGCGCGAGAGCGAGGTTCTTCTGAGGCAAGGACTGAACCTCCGCCAGGAACTCATCGGACAGTATGGAAATGTTCGGTTTCTTCAGGCCCGCGGCCTCAAAGATGTCTATGACCCTATCCGAGAGGAGAGCCCCAGAGATTATCTGTCTGACCGCTAATTCGATGTCCTTTTCAATAACAGAATAGCTTCCAGACTTAATAAGAACGCTCTTGACCTCCTGGAAGAATGCGACCTCATCCCGGATCTTCAGAGCCTGATCGCTTGGGACGGCCAAGGCAAATGCCCTGGATAGCTCGACCGCCGCTTTGACGAACCTGTCCTTCCCACTTTGCTTGGACAGGATGTGCTCCTGCGCCGCTGGGAGCATCTTGATGCGCGTTTTCGCGTCACCGACCAGATATGGTTTGTAGTCGAAACCGTGGAAGAAGTCGCGACATATCTCGTACTTCTCCAACATGACCATTATAGCCTCTTCCTGATCGATAGCCGTAGATCCCCTTCCACCGCTTTGAGTATAGAAGGCCATGGCGCTGCGCAACTGGTCACCGAGACCGATGTAATCGACGATGAGGCCGCCTGGCTTGTCACGGAAGACGCGGTTTACGCGGGCGATGGTCTGCATCAGGCCGTGACCTTGCATAGGTTTGTCAATGTACATAGTATGCAGGCATGGAACGTCGAACCCGGTGAGCCACATGTCGCGCAGGATGACCAGCTTGAAATCGTCCTTAGGGTCCTTGAAACGGATTGCGAGCTTCTCGCGCCTCGCCTTGTTCCTGATGTGCTTCTGCCATTCGACCGGGTCCGACGCAGAGCCAGTCATGATGATCTTGATGACCCCTTTGTCGTCATCTTCACTGTGCCAATTTGGCCTGAGCTTGATTATCTCGTAGTAGAGTTCGATGGCGATGCGCCTGCTCATACAGACAATCATCGCCTTCCCTTCGATTGCCTGCTGCCTTTTCTCGAAGTGATCTACGATGTCCTTGGCAATTAGCTTGATGCGCTTGTTTGAGCCGACAAGTGCTTCCAGCGCGGCCCACTTGGCTTTGAGTTGCTCTTTCCTTGTCAGCTCTTCACTTTCGGTTAACTCCTCGATTTGCGCATCCAGATGGGGCCGCTCTGTGACGGGCAGCTCTATCTTGGCCAGGCGCGACTCGTAGTAGATAGGGACGGTCGCGCCGTCCTCTACCGCCCTCTGTATATCATAGATGCTGATGTAATCGCCAAAGACGTAGCGGGTGTTCTTATCATCGAGCTCCAGCGGGGTCCCCGTGAAACCGATGAATGAAGCGTTAGGGAGCGCGTCCCTCATGTGCCTGGCATAGCCATCTATAAAATCGTACTGGCTCCGATGCGCCTCATCCGCGATTACAACTATGTTGCGCCTATCGGATAGAACAGCGTTCCTATCTCCCTCAGGAAGGAACTTCTGGATCGTTGTGAATATGATGCCTCCAGATGCGACCCTCAGGAGCTCCCTGAGATGCTCTGAGGACGCGGCCTGCACGGGATGTTGCCGTAGCAGCTCATGGCAGTTGTTGAACGTGCTAAAAAGCTGGTCATCGAGGTCGTTCCTGTCCGTGATGATGACGATGGTGGGATTGTGCAGAGACGGCTCAAGAACCAGCTTTCCAGCATAGAAGACCATGGTCAGGCTCTTGCCTGAGCCCTGGGTATGCCAGACAACCCCGATACGCCGGTCCCCTTGAGCCGAAGAGGCTTTGAGCGTCGCCGCGACAGAATGGTTGACAGCGTGATATTGATGGTACCCGGCGATCTTCTTGATGGGGAGGCCCTTGTCCGTCTCCTCGAACACGATGAAATGTCTGATTATGTCAAGGAGGCGTCCCTTGTCGCACATCCCCTTCAGCAGGACCTCGCTCTGCAATGCTGTCGCAGAAGCAAGGTCTTTGCCATCCATTGTCAACCAATGAAGGAAACGTTCTTTGTCGGCGCTGATCGTGCCCATGCGGGCATCTATGCCGTCAGAGATAACGAGGAACGCGTTGAACTGAAAAAGCGAAGGTATCTGAGCTTTGTATGTCTGCAACTGATTGAAGGCCGTCCATATCGTTGCCTTCTCGTCTGCCGGGTTCTTAAGCTCTATGACGACGACCGGCAGACCATTGATGAAAAGAACGATGTCGGCCCTTCGTTCGATCTTGTTCTCGACCACGGTGAATTGATTGACCGCTAGGAACTCATTGTTGGATGGATTATCGAAATCGATGATCTTCGCATTGACGTGCTGCGTACTGCCATCTTTGCGTCTGCTCTCTATCGGTACGCCCTCGATCAGCATTTTGTGCGCGGAGCGATTGTTGCTGAGAAGTGATGGAGAAGTGGTATGAATGATACGGCGCTCAGCTTCGGCCAGAGCATTTGCGTCGAGGCCCGGATTGAGTCTCCTTAACGAGTTGCGCAATCGACCGAGAAGGACGACCTGCCCATAATCCTCCCGTTCTTGCTGTTCCCCGTTCGGGGCTATATCTGGACCAAAGGCTAATTGGTAACCGATCTCCTTGAAGTGCTCAAGTATCATTTCTTCCAGCTGCGCCTCGGTCAATGCCATTGCTCACTCCCCACCATCATCTCTGAATTCTCTGAGGCGAATCTCCCCAGATATTAGTTTCGGGACTAACATATCACGAATGGAGGATAGGGTCCGTGCTTCAAGAGCATTGTTTAGAATACTAGACATCATCGGTTCGATGATTGCATCCATTCTTTTCAGAAGATTGTTTGGTGGCACTAGGACAAGTGCCTCGGATATATGATGACGTTGGATATGTCCCATTGTTGTAGCCTTTTCAGAAGCAATTTCTCGAAATGTGGAGAGGTATTGTCGTATCCATTGGTAATAGAACCATTTTGGGTAGTCCTTTGATGTTACTTTAAATAGATGTTGGTTAAGCGCTCCCTTTCCACCAGCCCATATGATAACATCAAGGGTTCCAGACCACGAGAAAATGATATCTCCATCGTTTATGACACAATCACCAGGTAAATCGATACTGGCTTTATCAGAAGAATCAGTAATCCCTCTTGATAATTCTGCGATTTTAATAACTGGAAGAAATCCTCTTTCGTCTGGAGGATAGTTTTGAAGAGCCAGACCATTTTTAAAATCGGCTATATGGTCAAGCGGAAGTGTGAGCCACCCCTTCGGTATCTCCCCCATCTCCGACTCCTCGAACGAATCAGGGAATAATGCAGCCGTCTCATCGTCCATGCCAAAGGGCTTCCGCCCCTCCATCTTCGCTCGGACGGGGTCAAAGTCGATGAACCAGGACTTGAAGATAGCGCGGGCGATGGCTTCGAGGGTCTCGTTCATGCGCCGGTTGAGTTCGATCTTGTCGTCAAGGGTGCCGAGGACGTGAGCGATGGCGCGTTGCTCATTTATGGGAGGTATTAAAAATGATTGAGATGAGACATAATCCCAATTTGCTCTTGGCATTTTAGTTCCTTCAGATGACCTATTGGCCATCTCTGTAAATGAGGGGTCGGCTGTCATGTAAAAAAGAAATCTGGAATCGATGCCCTCTTTTGCTCGTAATACCCAGATGTCGGTTGAACACAACCCACCAAATTTTGCATAAATGATTTTTCTAAAATATGGTCTTAGCTTTCCATAAAGTACATCACCTTCTCTAAATCGAAACTTATTACTAGCAACTTCCAATGATGAACCCACGTTGATAAGATTCAATGTTCCTTGACCTATATGCTCAAGTCCGATGTAAAGTTCATCGCTCATTTCGCTTGGCTTGATTTGATTCCTTATTAAATCCGCCACATCCGATAAAGGTAGACTTACCCAGTCACTCATCAAACCCCAGCTCCTTAAGGTTCCCCAATATGATACGGTCAAGCTCACTAGCTTTCTCTATCTGCTCCTTGAGCTGCGCTGTCAATGAGCGCATCTTCTCCTCGAAGTCCTCGCTGTCGTCCTCCAAATCTTCGGCCCCTACATATCTACCAGGCGTCAATATATGACCGCTCTTCGCAATTTCTTCGAGGGTTGCCGATTTACAGAACCCAGGAACATCTTTGTATTCATCTGTTGTTTCCTTATCACCCCGCCAGGCATGATAGGTCGAGGCGATCTTTTGGATATCCGCATCCATCAACTCACGATGCACCCGATCTGTCATCGTCCCCATCTTCCTAGCGTCAATGAACAGCACCTGCCCCCGGCGGTCGCGGAACTTGTTATTATGTCGGTCCCTGGCCAAGAACCAAAGGCACGCCGGTATCTGGGTCGAATAGAACAACTGTCCAGGCAGCGCGACTATACAATCTACCAGGTCCGCCTCCAATATCGCCTTCCTGATCTCGCCCTCACCGGATTGATTTGACGACATGCTGCCGTTGGCCAGCACGAAACCCGCCATACCTGTAGGAGAGAGATGATGAATGAAATGCTGCACCCAGGCGAAGTTGGCATTGCCCTTTGGCGGGACGCCGAACTTCCATCTCACGTCGTCCTTGAGCGCCTCCTGTCCCCAGTCTCTCATGTTGAACGGCGGGTTTGCAAGGATGAAATCGGCCTTGAGGTCCGGATGAAGGTCCCGACGGAAGGTGTCAGCAGGTTCTGGTCCTAGGTTGTTATCAATGCCACGTATAGCGAGGTTCATCTTCGCCAGCTTCCAGGTGGTAGGGTTCGATTCTTGTCCATATATGGACACATCCCCGATCCTGCCACCATGCACTTCAACGAACTTCTCGCTCTGGACGAACATACCGCCTGAGCCGCAGCAGGGGTCATAGATGCGGCCATGGTACGGCGCGAGCATCTCGACAAGCAATTGGACAACACAACGAGGCGTGTAGAACTGACCTCCCTTCTTGCCCTCAGCCGATGCAAACTGCGAGAGGAAGTATTCATAGACTCGGCCAAGCACGTCTTTGGATCTGTTCTCGGCGTCGCCTAGTCCGATTGTCCCGATGAGGTCGACAAGCTCGCCCAACTTCTGCTTGTCGAGCGTTGCCCTTCCATAGTCCTTGTTCAGGACGCCCTTCAACGAGGGGTTGTCCTTTTCAATGGCAATCATAGCTTCATCGATCAACGTGCCGATCGTCGGCTGTTTGGCGTTAGCCTGAAGATAGCTCCATCTTGCCTCCTTCGGGACCCAGAAGACGTTCACGGACCTATATTCATCCGGGTCTTCAGGGTCAGCACCTTGCTCTAACTCCAGTAGCAATTGGTTATGCCTTTCCTCAAAGGAATCGCTTATGTACTTGAGGAAGAGCAATCCCAGAACGACATGCTTGTACTCGGCGGCGTCCATGTTGTTCCGCAATTTATCGGCCGCCTCCCAGAGCTTTTGTCTGAAATCAAGCTCGACGCCGTTGCCTTTTTTCTTCGATTTTCCCCTGGCCATAGCACTCAGCTAGGCATCGGATATGTGCATTTTAACGATTTTCTCACGATTCTCTATCAACTAACTTGAACGATATTTATTATAAAATCTGAGCTGAGATTTTTATAAATATTATTAATTAAAATTTCTTATTAATTATCTATGATATCCCATGTCATTGAAGGATGAATTCGAACTTACTGAGTGGGGCGTCAACGCCATTATCTTAACAGTAATAACAGGAGCAGTGCTCGCTATACTGTCACAGTTCAATTCAGATGGCGACCCAAGTGGCGAACGAGTGGCATCTATCATTCAAATAGCTATGTTGATAATTGGATTGATTACTATCTACGCTCAAGTTAGTAATGAATGCAACCCACTCATTGGATTCTATATGATATTCTTTGGTGGGGTCTTCGAGTTCGGATCGGTGACCGATATGGCATCAATCCTACCGTATGCTATATTAATCGACGTTGTCTGGAGCGTGCTATACCCAGCATTAGCCCCATTGTTTGACCTCGTCGGAGAGCTGCTATCTTACATCATTCCCTCTTCGAAGTAATCGTTGCCGATTATAAAAAAGAATTTTTCTACGTTTCTGCACCATCCTCCCAAGTACAAATAACCTTTTGATCAAGACATATTATTTGGATGCTAGATTAAAAATGGCGCGAAGAGGGGGATTTGAACCCCCGAGTCCTTTCGGACACTGGATTAGCAATCCAGCGCCTTACCGAGCTGGGCCATCTCCGCCTAGGGCTCTGAGTAATGCCATGTCATTCTTAAATGTTTGCCATTATTTAGACGGTGTGATCATCTTTTATACTATGTATGGCCTTTATAAAATGATCAAGATGCATAAACGTCTTATTTGCAAAAAAATGTGATTTATTTTCTATGATCAATTCATAAATATCTATGAGGATCGAAGTACAAAAATATACGCTGCTGGATTGCTAAAAGAAAGGGATTTATACTCGGATGTATTAAATTAATTCAGAATGATGTCGAAAACCCGTAAAAAGTGTATGACTCGAAACGGTTATATACTAGTCCGAGGTTAAGGGCATCCTGCGCGGAACATAATGCAAAACGCGACAACTGGTCGAAAGAAACAGGCGCGTAAAATTGGTCTGCGCGATTGAACGAAAAGTGGAGAGCTAAGATCCCCGTCTTTCGGACGTGACCTCTTTGCTCTGACGATCGATGGCGATATCGAGAAGTGGTATCGCCGGTGAAACTTGGTAATCCTGCCAAATCCTAAAAAGTGTGTAATCCTAAAAGATAATCAGGAATTATCGACAAAGGATCGATTCCGGTTGATCCTGCCGGCGGCCACCGCTATTGGAATTCGATTAAGACATGCGAGTCGAGAGTCGCAAGGACTCGGCGGACCGCTCAGTAACACGCGGATAACATGCCCTTAGGTGGAGGATAATCTCGGGAAACTGAGGATAATACTCCATAGATCTACTATGCTGGAATGCTTGTAGGTCCAAAACTCCGGTGCCTAAGGATTGGTCTGCGGCGTATCAGGTCGTAGTGGGTGTAACGGACCCACTAGCCAATGACGCGTAAGGGCCTTGAGAGAGGGAGCCCTGAGATGGACTCTGAGACATGAGTCCAGGCCCTACGGGGCGCAGCAGTCGCGAAAACTTCACAATGGGGGAAACCCCGATGAGGGAATTCCAAGTGCCAGCACATTGTGTTGGCTGTTCCCCTGTCTAAAAAACAGGAGAAGTAAGGGCCGGGTAAGACGGGTGCCAGCCGCCGCGGTAATACCCGCGGCCCGAGTGGTGGTCGATATTATTGAGCCTAAAACGTTCGTAGCCGGTCTTGTAAATCCTTGGGTAAATCGGCCAGCTTAACTGTCCGAAGTCCGGGGAGACTGCAAGACTTGGGATCGGGAGAGGTCAGAGGTACTTCTGGGGTAGGGGTAAAATCCTGTAATCCTAGAAGGACCACCGGTGGCGAAGGCGTCTGACTAGAACGAATTCGACGGTGAGGAACGAAGCCCTGGGGCGCAAACGGGATTAGATACCCCGGTAGTCCAGGGTGTAAACGCTGCGGGCTTGGTGTTGGGGGTCCTTAGTGGGCGCCCAGTGCCGGAGAGAAGTTGTTAAGCCTGCTGCTTGGGGAGTATGTCCGCAAGGATGAAACTTAAAGGAATTGGCGGGGGAGCACCGCAACGGGAGGAGCGTGCGGTTCAATTGGATTCAACGCCGGACAACTCACCAGGAGCGACTATTACATGAAGGCCAGGCTGATGACCTTGCCTGATTTTTAGAGAGGTGGTGCATGGCCGTCGTCAGTTCGTACCGTAAGGCGTTCTCTTAAGTGAGATAACGAACGAGACCCTCACCGTTAATTGCTAACTTTCTCTCCGGAGGGAGTGCACATTAATGGGACCGCTTTCGCTAAGAAAGAGGAAGGAGAGGTCAACGGTAGGTCCGTATGCCCCGAATCTCCTGGGCTACACGCGCGCTACAAAGGTTGGGACAATGGGTTCCTACATCGAAAGGTGACGGCAATCCCGAAACCCAATCGTAGTTCGGATTGAGGGCTGTAACTCGCCCTCATGAAGCTGGATTCCGTAGTAATCGCGGATCAACAATCCGCGGTGAATATGCCCCTGCTCCTTGCACACACCGCCCGTCAAACCACCCGAGTTGGGTTTCAGTAAGGGTATCTCAATTTGGGGTATTCGAACTGAGATTCAGCAAGGAGGGTTAAGTCGTAACAAGGTATCTGTAGGGGAACCTGCAGATGGATCACCTCCTACGCAAGGGGAAACACCGATGGCATTTCGTGTGTTTCCCCCACCAATTCCGGTAGGGTTACCAAGCACCAAAGAAACATCGATCGTCCTTCGTTCACAATTTTTATTCATTTCTGGCATAGTATGAGCGGTGTTTAGACTTCTAACGACTGGCAATGAGAAGTTCTAAATATCGTGCTGGAATATGGACCATTCCCGTGAGTGCATGAAATATATTTTTGTCACGGGCGGTGTCATATCAGGCCTCGGAAAAGGGATAACGAGCTCTTCTATCGGGCGCCTGTTGAAGTCGAGGGGGATCAAGGTCACTGCCATCAAGATCGACCCCTATCTCAACATTGATGCAGGGACGATGAACCCGTTCGAGCATGGTGAGGTGTTCGTCCTGGATGATGGGGGCGAGGTAGACCTGGACCTAGGAAACTATGAAAGGTTCCTGGATGTCAACCTGACGAGCAATCATAACATCACCACTGGCAAGGTCTATAAGGCAGTCATCGAGAAAGAGAGGATGGGAGATTATCTTGGGAAGACCGTCCAGATCATACCCCATATCACCAACGAGATCAAAAATCAAATCATCAATGTTGCCGAGGCCACGGGGGCCGAGGTGTGCATCGTAGAACTGGGAGGGACAGTTGGAGACATCGAGTCGATGCCATTCCTAGAGGCCGTGAGGCAGATGAACACAGAGATGGGCAAAGGCGAGAACTGCCTTTTCGTCCATACGACCCTGGTGCCCATCATGGGCGTTGTGGGCGAACAGAAGACCAAGCCGACCCAGCACTCGGTTAAGGAACTTAGGGCCATCGGTATTCAGCCAGACATCATCGTCGCAAGGGCAAAGGAACCCCTTGAGGAATCCATCAAGAAGAAGATATCGCTGTTCTGCGATGTACCGGTCGAGGCGGTGGTGTCCTGCCCTGATGCAAGGTCCATCTATGAGGTCCCAATGATACTCAACGATCAGGGGATCACTGACTATATAATAAACAGATTAAAGCTGACGGCAAAAGGGCCCGACCTGACGGAATGGCGTGATTTCGCTCACAGGATAGTTAACCCGAACAAGACCGTCAGGATCGCATTGGTCGGCAAATACACCCACCTGGGCGATTCCTACATCAGCCACATGGAGGCCTTCCACCATGCTGGTGCGGAAGCGGGGACCAAGGTCGAGGTCGTCTTCGTGGACTCAGAGGTCGTCCAACAATTTGGTCCGACGGACGACCTTAAGAAAGCAGATGCGGTCTTGATCCCCGGAGGGTTCGGCTCTAGAGGCATAGAGGGCAAGATAATGACCGCCAATTATGCGAGGACCGAGAAGGTTCCATTCCTAGGGGTCTGCCTTGGGTTCCAAATAGCCACGATCGAGTTTGCGAGGAACGTTCTGGGGATGGCTGACGCGAACAGCACCGAATTCGACCCTAGGACCTCTCATCCAGTCGTAGACCTCCTACCTGAGCAGAAGAACGTTACGAAGATGGGGGCGACGATGAGGCTCGGTGCACAGCCCGTTGTGGTAAGGGAGGGCTCGAGGGCATTCAAGCTGTATGGTTCGGCATTGATCATGGAGAGACATCGGCACAGGTATGAGGTGAATCCGAAATACATCGAAGATTTCGAGAGGGAGGGGTGGCATTTCACAGGCCGATCGGCCGATGGTGTGAAGATGGAGATCGGGGAGCTGGAATCCCATCCATTCTACGTGGCCTCGCAGTTCCATCCAGAGTTCAAGTCAAGACCTAACAGGCCATCGCCATTGCACCTGGGCCTTGTAAAGGCCGCGGTGAAAAGGAGATATGGCTGAATGATGGGCCAGCAATCATGGCCCTTTTAGGAACATTTATATTTGATGTGGGTCTTGGGAGCCTCGATCAGAATGACAGAGGATGATTACCTTTCATTGCTTGACAGGGCAAAGGCCCAGCTTCCAGAGACCATCGAAAAGCATGAGCGTTTTACCGTTCCGGAACCGGACGTCTTCCAGGAAGGGAAGACCACCGTTGTCAGGAACTTCGGGAACATAGTGGACGCGCTCAGAAGAGAGCCTGACCACCTTCTGCAGTATCTGCTGAAAGAGCTCGGGACACCTGGCACCCTCGAGGGCCAGAGGGTCATATTCAAGGCAAGGCTCACAGGACAGCAGATATCAGAGAAGATCCAGAATTACACAGAGACCTTCGTCCTTTGTTCGGAGTGCGGCAGGCCAGATACTCACATCAACAAAGAAGGGCGCGTGCTCATACTCGAATGCGAGGCATGCGGCGCCCACAGGCCGGTCAAGGTCAAAAAGACAGCCAAGACCGTCGAGAAGAATGTGCTGAAAGAGGGTGTCGTGGTCGAGGTCTTGATCGACGATGTTGGGAAGAAGGGAGATGGGGTGGCGAGGGTCGGGGACTACATCATCTATGTCCCTGGGACCGTGAAAGGCGCCAAGGTCAAGGTCAAGATATCAAAGGTCTCAGGCAATGTGGCATTCGCCACGGTGTCCAGGGACTGACCTTTCAATATATGTATCGGTCCGTGCTGGACCGGTCGAATCCCTTGACCAGCTCGAAAGAGGGATCATCTATCATATCCCTCTGCCCAGGATAAGTGATGTAAGGAAGGATGCTGGTTATATCCTTGGCCATCGCCGTCGCCAAGTGACCGTCGCCGAATTGTTCCTTGGTGATCCTGTATGCGATGCTCCTTGTTTCATCCTCATCGGTCACGCCAAGGGCGTGGATGTACTCATGCAATAGGACATGAAAGACATATGACCTGTAGATCTCTGGTCTGCTCACCTTGATAATGCTCAACGGCTTTCTGTTCAGCACGATCACATTTGAAGCAATCGGGTATAGGCCCCCGATCCAGTGGCCATCACCACCGCCAAGGTCAGCAAGGCCTAACATGAGACCTGCCCTTGAACCGAACCTGCTGTCCCTGGCCGCCTCTTTTACGACCTCGAATATTTCTATAACGTCCTTCGCTCTTTCAAGCCTCTCGACAAGTTTATTATTCTTCATCCTGCTCTTCGTCCCAGTAAAGAAGAGTTTAAAACATAATACTGAGCCGCTCTTTTGACGGTCATGTAATCAGCTTTGGCGTAATATTCTCGAAAGCATTATGATTCCCAACTGTTCTGGGCGCTGCAATGAGGTCGCGGTCCCAATACCTGGGCGTCTTCATGCTGTTCATAACTGTACAACTTGCAGCGCTCGCCTATGTTCCATTGCTCAATGAGATGGGGATACAGGCATTTGAAGACCCCGGGGACCCAGTGAATCCGCTGATCTATGTGGCCTATCTGATCATTGCTACTGCCGGCCTTTTAGTGCTCATGAAATATGCGAGAGCATCGATGGTGCGGGCACTGTTCATGTTGGCCATCTTCGGGACGCTTTTCATCGTGTTCCTGCCGATGACAATTACACTTTCAGGGAGCTGGGCGGTCGCTGAGACGGTGTCGACGGCCATCGCGCTAGCGTTTACTTTCCTGCTCTGGAACAGACCGACATGGATGGTCATCAATGCTATCGGGTTCATAGTTGGTTTCGGTTCGGCGGCGATACTAGGGGTCTCCCTCGGGGTGGTGCCGGCGATGGTCCTGCTCGTGGCATTGGCCGTATATGATGCTGTCGCGGTCTATCGCACAAAGCATATGTTGACCCTTGCGGAGGGGGTCACGAAACTCAGGTTGCCCATTCTTTTCATCGTGCCTCGAGATCTTAAATATGATATGAGCGAATTTGATGACCTGGACCTGCGGAAAGATGAACAAGAAGGACGCACGACGATCATGATGGGGGTGGGGGACGCTGTCATCCCTGGGATCTTGGTCGTGTCCGCTGCGGTCTTTTTGGCCGACGGCAATGATTACACAACATCATCTCTCAGTGTTGCCTTTGGAACGATGCTCGGCAGCGTGATCGGGTTCGTTCTGTTGATGGTGCTGGTGTCCAAAGGGCGACCTCAGGCCGGGCTCCCCTTCCTTAATGGTGGCGCGCTCATAGGTTTCCTCATCTCCCACCTGTTCATCTTAGGAGATCTCCCTTTTTGACAAGATGAAAAATTAATCTTTTGCGATGTCATCGCGTATCACGATTCAGATGAAATTCATCGTGATCTCGGACGTTCACAGACGCGACAATGTGTCGATATGGGTGAATAGATTATTTAAAGAGCATAATGCTGATGGCGTCATCGTCCTCGGTGACATCACACATTTTGGGCCAGGGGGATGGGCGGAGGATTTCCTAAGGTCATTACCAGGAAAGGTCTATGCGGTCCCTGGTAATTGCGACCCGCCACTGACGTTCGAGAACATAGCAAGAGGTGCGGAATGCATACATGCCCGACGTGTCAAGATAGGAGAAAAGGATGTGGTGGGGTTCGGTGGTTCCAACCTCACAATGTTCAACACGCCGAACGAGATGACCGAAGAACATATCTTTGAGGTACTGTCCTCCGTGATGATACCTGGATGTCTTCTCTTCACTCATTGTCCCCCGCTGGGGATCAACGACCAGACGATATCTGGTCACAAGGGCGGGAGCGAGGCCATCAGAAAGATCGTGGAAAGGTTCAAACCTGAGCTTGTGCTGTCAGGGCATATACATGAGGCCAGAGGGATAGTAATGAAGGATGGGACGACGTTCATGAACCCTGGGGCCGCAAAGGACGGTCATGCTGGGATCTTGGAAATTACCGATAAGGTGATGGTCAGACTGCTTGATAGGGCGGTGGACTGAGACAATAATATTTATACACCATTTTAATTAGGAGGCGAAGGATAGACATGGCACTATGGCAGGGTAAGTCCCACAGGAAGCCATCTGGCGGAAGGCTGCGCCTGGGAAGGAAGAAGAGAAGGTTCGAGATCGGCAGCGAGCCGTCATTCACTCTTATCGGAGAGGAACGAAAGCAGGTCCTGAGGACCCGCGGAGGCAACACCAAGGTCAGGATGCTCAGGGCGATGTACGCAAACGTTGTAGACCCCGCCACCAACAAGACCACGCGCGTCAAGATCGTGACCGTCAAGAAGAACTCCGCGAACCCCAACTACGTTCAGCGCAATATCATAAACAAGGGCGCCATCATCCAGACCGAGGTCGGGCTCGCGAAGGTGACGTCAAGGCCTGGACAGGATGGTTCCATCAGCGCCGTCCTCGTCAAGGAGTGAAACCATTTTAACCTGTCATCAGGTTGTATGAGCCATGCCCCTGGACGAGGAGAAGGCCTGGGTGCTTTGGCCCGAGTATTTTGATTCTGCAAGGACCAGGGCGGAAGGCCGTAAGGTCTCTAGGTCGCTCGCCATCGATCAGCCCACGCTCGATATGGTTGCGCTCGCCGTAAAAAAGCTAGGGCTGGAGCATAAGGTCGAATCGGACAAGGCATATCCCGGGAATTGGTATGCTCATGGAGGACGTGTCCTGGTGGAGAAAAAGATGAAGAAGGCCCTACTGTTGGTCAAGGTCGCCGAGCTGATGAAAAGGTCTCAGCGGTCCTGAGGGGTCTCTACCTCTTCTACCAGCTTCTTTCCAGCAGAGACGCTGTCGACCGAGTGGATCACCGCACCTGATTCTGTGATCACCTCTTCAACAATATCACAATTGACATTATTGCCCTCGATGGTGATCTTGATGCTCTCGGTCTCCTGGTCGACCTCCTGGAGGCTGCAATTGACGCCAGAGACCCCTTCGACAACGCTGAGGTTCTTCGCCAGTTCGATTATGGAAGGATGGTGAGGTTTCAAAACGTCCAAGACCAATCTCTTGATTTCAGTCATTTCGACCCGGCTTTAAATGCTGGTCCAATTATTAAAAATGTTGGCACAGGTAAATATTATTCCCTGGAGAGCAGTTAGGTCATATATGCTGACCTGGAGAGAGGTTGCTGTCCTGGATGCAAATTCTGAACACCTGGGGGTACCTGTCGAGAACCTCATGGAGAATGCTGGATATTCGGTCGCTAATGTGATCGAGAAAGAGTTTGGCAATGGAAAAAGGATCGCCGTCCTATGTGGATGTGGGAACAACGGTGGAGATGGTTTCGTTGCGGCAAGATACCTTCGTGAAAAGAATGACGTTGATGTGATATTGGCGAAGTCCCCTGATTCGATCAAGGGACCGGCGGCATGGGCCAACTATGAGAAGGTGCAAGAGATCTCGAAGATCTGGAAACGTCAAGACCTACGTTCGTACAATCTGATCGTCGATGCCCTGCTCGGCACGGGGAAAAAAGGTGACCTGAAGGAGCCTTTTTTGGAGATCATCAAAGCGGTCAATGTCTCAAAGGTGCCTGTTGTCTCAGTGGATGTCCCTTCTGGATTGGGCACCCCCACTGCGGTCAGACCGAAGATCACGGTCACCTTCCATGATATAAAGGAGGGTATGACCGAGAAGAATTCCGGTAAAGTGATAATAAGCGATATCGGTATCCCAGAGGAGGCTCTCACTCATTGCGGGCCAGGTGATTTCGCATATTATCCCATACCATCCCCAGGTTCGCACAAGGGGGAGAATGGAAGGGTATTGGTCATAGGAGGTGGGCCCTATACTGGTGCTCCATTTTTAGCTGCGATGGGCGCGCTGAGAATAGGGGTGGACCTTGTTTACGTTGCGGCTCCCTCGAGCGTGAGCCATATCATATCCTCGTATTCTCCGAACATAATTGTAAGGCCGCTCCTTGGATCTATAGTGGACACCGGCGACCTGTCGAGGTTGAGGTCGTACAGCAGGGATGTCGATGCTGTGCTTATCGGTTCAGGACTGGGCAGAGAGCCTCAAACGTTCGAGGCCATTAGAGAATATATCAGGACGTGTGACGTGCCCATGGTCATTGATGCTGACGCCTTCGCCGCCCTGTCAGGTCATTTAGAGGCATTGAATGGTAAGAAAGGTATCCTAACCCCTCATGGGGGGGAACTGCAGAAGCTCACCGGAGAGGTGGTCAAGCAGGATCTGGATGGAAGAAGCGGACAGGCAAAGGACTTGGCAAAGAGGACCGGCATGACCGTTCTGCTGAAGGGGCCTGTGGACATCGTCTCAGATGGCGTTGATATAAAGTTTAACAGGACGGGGAATCCAGGCATGAGCGTTGGTGGGACTGGGGATGTGCTGGCAGGTATATGCGCAGGGCTTCTCGCAAAAGGGACGTCGCCCTACCATGCTGCAAGGATGGCGGCTTTCATATGCGGGGCCGCGGGTGACATGGTCTTTGAGGAGAGGAGCTATGGGCTGGTCGCCACCGACCTTTTCGACGCCGTACCAAAGGTCCTAAGGCGCTCCTTAGATAATTTCATCTAGGGGCGCCCCAGATTTGTTGACGTGCGCATTGCGTTCATATCGGATGTACACGCCAATGTCGTGGCATTGAGGGCTGTTATCGAGGAGATCGACCGATTAGGAATAGGAACGATAGTGAACGCGGGTGATGTGGTCGGTTACTATCCCTTTCCGAACGAAACGATAGAGCTCCTCAGTGAGAGGAAGGTCATCAGCATCAAAGGAAACCACGACCGCTCGGTCCTGAACGCAAGCGTTGGCAGGATGAACTTCATGGCATCGATCGGGGTCAGATGGACCTCAGAGCATCTGGACATAGGCTCTGTACGTTATCTTCATTGCCTGAAGAACGGTCTCGATGTTCCTCTGGGCACGGTAAGGGCCAGCATTCATCATGGTTCCCCATTTGATGAAGATGAATACGTCTACGAGAATGACGTCTCTGACGAACTTTTAGAAGCTTGCCCCGGTTCAAGCTTGCTCGTCCTAGGGCATACCCATGTGCCTTATATCGTGAAGGTTGGAAGAGGATTTGTCGTGAACCCAGGTTCGGTCGGTCAGCCCCGGGATGGAGACCCGAGGGCCAGTTTCATGGTATATGACACCATCACACAGTCGTTCGACATCCGTCGTGTTGATTATGATATCTCCGAGGTGGAAAGGGCTGTTACCTCAGAAGGGCTCCCAATAGAGTTGGCAAGAAGACTGTGGAGGGGCCTCTGATGGATATAGTCCCGATAGCTGAGAGGCCTCTCTTAGAGGTGCTTGGAGAAAGGAAGGTATTGTGTGCGGGAGACCTTCACATCGGTCTGGAACATGAGATGAGCACCAACGGGGTACATGTCCCCAGCCAGACCGCAAAGATGGAAAAAGAGCTGCTCCTTAATGCCCCGGGACATGACACATTGATGCTCATCGGCGATGTGAAGCACATGGTACCAGGTTCCTCCAGGCAGGAGCACAGGGAGATCCCTAGATTCTTCCGTTCATTGCTCCGGAGCTACAACAGCGTTGAGATAGTAAAGGGAAATCATGACACCGACATCGAGGATATGCTACCAGATGGCGTCATCGTTCATCCTCCCTCTGGTTGCGTATTAGAGGGTGTCGGTTTTGTCCATGGACATACGTGGCCATCAGTAGAGGTGATGTACAGCAAGGTCCTGATAATGGCCCACAACCATCCCGCGGTCATGTTCGAGGATGGGCTGAAAACCAACACCATCGAAAGGTGCTGGGTGCGTGCACCTTTCAAAGTTGCGAGGACGGAAAGATACCCAAGGGTGCCTGAGGAGGTCATAATGTTACCCTCGATGAACCTCAGCTTGAGGGGGTCACCGGTGAACTTTGAGAGACCGAAGATGCTGGGCCCCTTGTTCTCCAACGACCTGATCGATATGGACAATGCCAAGGTTTACCTTTTGGACGGCGTATATCTCGGTCTGGTGGGCCAGATGCGGGTCGAGCGCAGAAGGCATTTCAAGAATTAACAGAAATAACTATGAAGAAAAATAAGAAATTTAAGGGAAGGGGTTTCAGTAGTTCTGGAGCACCTTATACACTGATCCATCCTCGCGCCTGATGACGGCCCTCATCGGCATCTGACCGGGCAGGGTATGCGTCGCACAGGAGTTGCACGGGTCGTAGGCACGGTATGCCATTTCGACCATGTTCAACAGGCCGGGGGACACTTCCCAGTTCTTGATCAGAGCCTTCGCCGCCTTCGCGACGTCCAGGTTGATCGGGGCGTTGTTGTTCGTTGTACCGACCACCAGGTTGACGAAGGTCGTGATGCCGTTCTCATCCGCCTTATAGTGGTGCGTCAAGGTCCCACGGGGGGCCTCGAGTATGCCCACACCCTCTCCGGGGGTGTCAAGCTTTGCTCGGATGTTGGTGTCGGTGATCTCCTTGTCCTGGGCAAGCTCAAGCATATGCTCTGCCGCATACAATAGCTCGATCACACGGGCCCAGTGCATCGCCATTGTATAGTGTATCGGTCCTTTTACGCCCAGGTCGCGGAACGTTCCCTTGTACTTCTCGTACTCGGCCTGCGCGAGCGGGGTGGTGAATCCCTTCGCAACATTCAGCCTGGACAATGGGGTCGCTCGGTAGATGCCCGAGTCCTTTCCGTCCTTGAGCCCCTTCCAACCGACCTTCTTGAAGTAACAGAACTTCTCATACGACCACGGGAGCACATGCTCGGAGATGTTGTCAAGGTATTGCTTCCCAGTGTACCTTGCGACCTCGTTCCCGTCCTGGTCGATCATGACCTGCTGGCCATCGTAGAAGTTGACCTTCCCGTTCTTGTCGACGGTCCCTAGGTTGTAGGTCTCCTGGTAGAAGATGTCCTTGTTGAGCACGATGTCCATGTAGTCTTTGTTCTTCAGGACAACATCAGCGAATATCTGCTGTGTGAACTTTGCGAACTCGACGCAGGACTTTGCCATGGCCTCGATCTTCTTCCGCTCATCCTCGGAGATCGCCTTGGCCATCCCACCGGGCAGACCGCAGACGGGGTGTGTCGCCTTGCCGCCGATGATCTCTTGGACCTTCTGTGCGTACGAGCGGTGCTTGATGACCTCTGCTCCAACTGGAACGCCGACCGCTCCGACAACGCCCAGGATGTTCCTCTGCGCGGCAGGCGCGGCCGGTCCTAGCACGAAGTCGGCCGCAGCCAGGGCGTAGAAGTGCGCGATGTGGCTGTGCACATAGTGTGCGGCGTAGAACAGCTCACGGAGCTTCTTCGCCGTCTCTGGCGGCTCTGCGTTGTATACGCCATCCAAGGCCTTGGTGGAGCACAGATGGTGCGCTCCAGGACAGACACCACAAAGGCGTGAGGTGATCTTGTTCAGGTCCTCGACCGACCTTCCGATGCAGAAGCGTTCGAAACCTCGAAGCTCAGGCACCTGCCAATAGGCGTTCGCCACGTTACCAGTGTCATCCAGGAATATCTCTATCTTACCATGTCCTTCCAAGCGGGTGATCGGGTCGATCGTGATACGCTTGGATGTGCTCTTGGTCTTCTCGTCGCTGAGTATCGGGGCCATTTCTTATGCCTCCTTCTTGACCGGTTTCTTCTTCTCGACGACCCTCTTCTTTATGATCGACTTCGGCATCGTATAGCAGTAGAAGGTCCCCATGGGGTCCTTTACCTGCGACATCAGCGCCGCGATGTCCTCTTCAGTGAGGAGGGCCTCCTTCTCATCTACCTTATATACTGAGGCCAAGGCAGAAAGCATGCTTCCGCCCTGGTCCAGGACCTCGGCGGTCGGCCCCATGCATCCACGGCACGGCTGGTTGCCTTCCAGGCACTTTGCCCCGCAACCTGCCCTGGTGGAAGAGCCGAGGCAGATGATCCCTTGTTCGAGCATGCACTTCTCTGGATCGATCGGTATCTCATGCGGCATGTAGATGCGCTCGATCCTCTTGACGCTCTTTTTCCTCTTGCACTCGTCGCATAGGGTCTTCTGTGACGCGATGACCGCTCCCTTCGGGGGAAGAGGTGCACCTTCCTTGACGTGCTTCTCCACGATGCCCAGGAACTCGTTGATAAGGTTGGTGGTAGGTGGGCATCCGGGCATGTAGTAGTCTACGTCCACGACCTGGTCAAGGGTCATGACCGTGTCATAGAGCACTGGCAGCTCGAGCTCTCCGTCCTTGGTGTGCGTCTCGACCTGTGGGAACACCTTCTCTACGTTATCAGAGGTCGGGAGCTGTGTGTACACATATTCCAATATCTCCTTCCTGTTGGTCAGGTTGCCAAGACCGGGAACTCCGCCGTAACAGGCGCAGGACCCGAAGGAGACCATCAATAAGGACTTCTGCCGGAGCAGCTTGGCCATATGCTCGTTCTCGCTGTTCCTGACCGCCCCGTTGAAAAGCGTACAGGTGATGGACTTGTCGGGCATGGCCTCAATGTCCTTGACCTTGCCATCGACCGCGATCGGCCAGAACACGATGTCCGCGATCTCGGCGACACCAAGGATCTTCTCGTCGATGTCCAGGAGGGCGACGTCGCATCCCCCGCAACCGGCTCCCCAGTAGTGGGCCAATGTGATTTTGTTTGTCATGTATCCACCTCTTGCTTACTCCTCGTTGATCGGGTTCGGTCCGAGCTCCCTGATCGTCTCGTCGAACTCTTTGATGGTCTTCTGGAACTTCGCCCCCTCAGAGGCAGAGACCCATTCCAGCTTCAGCCTGTCGGGGTTGAAACCATACTGTTCCAAGAGGACACGTAGCAGCGCTATCCTCCTGCGGGTACGGTAATTTCCCCCTATATAGTGGCAGTCCGCCGGGTGGCATCCTAGAACCAATACGCCATCCGCTCCATTCGCGAAGGCGCGCAGGACGAACTCAGGGTCGACACGCGCAGAGCACATGGTCCTTATGACACGGAAGTTCGTGGGCATCTGCAGTCTGCTGACCCCGGCAAGGTCGGCGCCAGCATAAGAGCACCAGTTGCAGCAGAAGACGATCAGCTTCGGCTCCCATTCTTCAGTACCGGTGGCCTTCGGTTCAGCATGTGCGGTCTGTTGGGTGGACATCACTTAGCACCCCCTTCAAGGGCCGAGTCGATCTGAGCAAGGATCTGGGCGGTCTTGAAGCCTTTCTGCTCCAATGCTCCAGATGGACATGCTGCCACGCAGGTCCCGCAGCCCATGCAAAGGCCTTCGTTTATGACGGCCTTTAGCTTCGCTGGGTCTCTCGGGTCCGAGCCCACGATGGTGATCGCGCGGTACTCGCATACCGGTTCGCAGACGCCGCACCCGTCACAGATCATGTCGTTGACCGCCGCTATGATACCCTGGGTCTCCAAGAACTCCTTGGATATCACAGTGATGGCCCTGGCGGCCGCGCCCGATGCCTGAGCTATCGTCTCATCTATGAATTTCGGCCAGTGAGCGATCCCTGCCAGATAGACACCGTTGGTGGCGAAATCGACGGGGCGCAGCTTCATATGCGCCTCAAGGAAGTATCCGTCCTTCGACAGAGGTACTTTTACCATCTTGGCAAGCTCCTCGTTGTCAGGGTTCGGCCTTGTCCCGGTGCTGAGCACGACGAGGTCGGGCTTGACCATTACCTCTCCTCCGAGCACCTGGTCATGGGCGACGAGCTTCAGGACGTCCCCATCCTTCGACAGGACAGGGTCCTTGTCCTCAGGGAACCTGATGAACTTGACACCAAGCTCTCCAGCCTCCTTGTAAAGGAGCTCGCGGAACCCATAGCTTCGGATGTCCTTGTGGAAGATGTACACCTCGGTCTCGGGATGTTTCTTCTTGATCTCTATGGCGTTCTTTAGCGCCTTGGAACAGCACACGCGGCTGCAGTACGGGACCTCCTTGTTCCTTGAACCGACGCACTGGATCATTGCGACCTTCTTGCCTTTGAAGTGGCCATGGTACAGTTTGTCCTCAAGCTCGTTCTGGGTCAACACACGCTTGTCCTGACCGTACATGTATTCCTTTGGCACATACTCCTGACCGCCCGTCGCGATGATTATCGCTCCGGTATCCAGCTCCTTCTGTCCCTCAGGTGTCTTGACCTTGACCTTATAGTTGCCCACAAAGCCTGAGACATCCTCGACGTGCGAGTTCATGTATATCTTGATGTTGTCGTTGGCCTTTACCTTCTCGATCAGCTCGCCCATGTACTTGTGCGGGCTCATCCCGCCCTCTGCGGTGTAGAGGTTGGCGAGCTTTCCTCCGAGCTTGTCGGACCTCTCGATTAGGTCGACATGGAAGTTCTGGGCCGCTATGTCAAGTGCGGCGGTCATACCTGCCAGTCCACCTCCGACAACGACTGCCGAGTGAGTAACCCCAAGCTTGCTCTTAGTGAGAGGCTCGAGGAACCTCGACTTGGCAACGGCCATCCGGACCAGGTCCTTGGCCTTGGCGGTGGCCTTCTCGGGCTCATGCATGTGGATCCAAGAGCACTGGTCACGGATGTTGGCCATCTCGAAGAGGAACTGGTTCAGACCGGCCTCTTTTATAGTGCTCTGGAACAGCGCCTCATGTGTACGCGGGGTGCAGGAAGCGACAACCACCCTGTTGAGGTTGTGCTCCTTGATCTTCTTCTTTATGAGCTCCTGCGAGTCTGCGGAACATGTGTACTTGTTCTCCTCAGCGTAAACAACGTTCGGCAGGGTCTTGACATACTCCACGACGGAAGGAACATCTACCGTTGCGCGGATGTTGATGCCACAGTCGCAGACGAACACCCCGATCCTAGGCTCCTGACCTCTAACATCGGTCTCTGGGGTTTCCTTGACGACCTGGTCAATGCTGATCCTGTTGTCAAAGACGTGCCTACCGGCCTTTGCCGCTGCACCAGACGCTTCAGCGACGGTGGTCGGGATGTCCTTGGGGGAGCTGAAGGCGCCCGTCACGTATATACCAGGCCTGTTGGTCTCCAACGGGTTGTATATTGTGGTGTTGCAGAATCCATACGGGTTCAACTTGATACCAAGGCGGTCGGCGAGCTCCTTCGCGGATTTTGTCGGCTCAAGTCCTACTGACAATACGACCATGTCGAACTCCTGCTCAGACACATCGTCCCCTACGCTGTACCTGAGGAAAAGGTTCTTTGTCTCAGGGTCCTCATCGATCGATGCCACCCGGGTACCACGATACATCTTGATACCGTATTCCTTCTCGGCCCTGGCCCGGTAGTCCTCGAACTCCTTGCCGAAGGCTCTGATGTCCATGAAGAAAATGTGAGGTTCAAAGCCCGCAGTGTGCTCCTTGGCGATGATGGCCTGCTTCATGGCATACATGCAGCAGACGGAGGAACAATATGGGTTTCCGACCTTCTCGTCACGAGACCCGACACACTGGATGAAGGCGACCTTCTTGGGCGTCTTGTGGTCGGTCGGCCTCACGACGTGCCCCGCATATGGACCGGTAGCGCTCAATATCCTTTCGAACTCGAGCGAGGTCACGACATTCTTGAAATCTCCATATCCATACTCGCGCTTGACGCGCGGGTCGAAGGCATCGAACCCGGGTGCCAGGACGATCGAGCCCACATTGATCTTCTCAATGACCTCCTTCTGCTCGTAATCTACGGCGTCGGCCGGGCAGACCTTCTTACAGTTGCCGCACCTCTGCTTCGTGAGCCAGAGGCACTTTGAAGCGTCGATGGAGTACTTCATCGGTACGGCTTGAGCATATGGGACAAATATCGCCTTCCTTTGGACCATTCCCACTTCATACTCGCTCGGCGCCTTCGAAGGGCATTTCTCTGCACAAAGCCCGCAGCCGACACAGCGGTCCTCACGGACATACCTTGGGTGCTTCTTCAAGGTGACCGTGAAGTTCGGGGCTTCGCCCTCGACACCCACGACCTCGGTGAGGGTCATCATCGTGATCATCGGATGCCTTGCAGCTTCTACAAGCTTCGGGGACAAAATGCACATCGAACAATCGTTCGTGGGGAACGTCTTATCCAGCTGTGCCATCACGCCACCGATGCTTGGCTTTCTCTCGGCGAGGTAGACCTTGAACCCGGATTCAGCCAGGTCTAGTGCTGTCTGAACCCCTCCAATGCCTCCTCCTACCACCAGAACGGAACCAGTATTTTCCGACATTCGTGCTCCTCCTACCTTTCATCAAATATTTTGTTCACCTTTATGTTATGGACGCACAACTTTCCCCGAGAACTGGGTTGCTATTGATGCGTCTGCACGGTCCGTGCAATTTCTCCCCTGATTTTCCACCCTGTATCTTTCATTACGAAACATCGTTCCGTTATATGTGCTACCATATAGCAGGGTGTTTTTCCCATCATGCCGCAGAGCGTATTTCAACGTTTTGAAATTCATCAGGCCGATTGATGAATCAATCATACGAATGTTCGTTATTACATTCTATTTAAATCAGTTTCGGTTTTTTACTTTGTCAATCCTGAAGAAAAACTTACTGTATCCCTACGATGAGATGTATACCAACCGATAATTTGATAGTAATTTATAATTGTGTGATCGGGTGGTAAGACCTCCCGGCTCTGCATACAACATATGAGGATATGTGTTGGTAATGATTGGAAATGTGGGCAGGAGAGGTAGAGGCTCAGAAGGGGTCTCCAATATTCTCAAGAGGGCCTTGAAGGGCGCCTTTGATAGGATACGTTCATTTCCTGGAGATGATAAGAGAAAAAGGCGCCGGATATCAACAAGGTCGCGTCCGGAGGTCAAGGTCATAGGTCCTAAGGTAAGGAACCTGAAGTGCACCATGTGCATGGGCTTTATCAAGGTCGGCCTGCAATATGCAAAATGCGAGTGCGGAGAGACCTATCATGTGGCATGTCTCGTGCGCACGGGATTCTGTCCAATATGCGACCGGAGATGGAGCGAGACCGATGTCTCCTCCATTACAAAGGTCAATGGCGATCCTTCAATGGCACCAGATATTAGGAACCTTGAGTGCCCGTCTTGCGGAGAGGCGGTAAGCTATCTAGACCTTGAATGTAGATGCGGGGCGATATTTGTCAAGGACAACGATTCATTTCTCTGCCCTGATTGTGGGGGAAGGGTGGGATTGAATGACATGGTCTGTCTAGGATGTGGAGAAAGGTTCCGTGATTGCGAGATCGTCACCTGCCCGGAATGTGGAAGGAGGTTCGATGCTCTGGAGGGGGCATGTGTATGTGGCACCTTCATCGGTGACATCTGTCCGAACTGCGGGGAGGAATTGGGTCAGGATGATATGATGTGCCCGAAGTGTGGGGTTGAGATAAATGTTGTCGAACGAGGACCTAGATGATTGATTTTTATCGACCCCAGATAACAATCGATATATATTTGTATATAAATATAGAACTCGGGATGGGTGCACTTGAACCAATTTGAAGACCGTGACATCGAGAGCGAATTAGCCAAGTCTGCTAGTACAGGGCCACAGATGCTGAGCGAGGATGATGAGGAGCTATTGAAGCTTGTCCAATCACTCAGGATCAGGATATCGATCATCGGGTGTGGGGGAGGTGGCTCGAACACAATAAGAAGAATTACACAGGCTGGAGTGACCGGTGCGACGATCGTTGCCTGCAACAGCGACGCGAGGCATCTTTTATCGATACAGGCGCCCAATAAGATACTATTGGGAAAAGGGACGACCAAGGGGCTCGGTGCAGGTGCGATCCCAGAGGTTGGTCAGAGGGCGGCCGAGGAGTCAGAACCTGAGCTCAGAAGGTTCATTGAAGGGGCCAATATCGTATTCGTCACCGCCGGGATGGGCGGGGGCACAGGGACCGGGTCAGCACCGGTCGTTGCGGAAATGGCAAGGCGATATGGGGCATTGGTCATCGGAGTGGTCACCTTACCTTTCAAGGCGGAAGGAAAGCTCCGGATGGAGAACGCCATGAAAGGATTATCACGGCTTCAAGAGCATTGTGACACTGTCATTGTGATCCAGAACGAGAGATTGCTCGAGATAGTCCCAAAGTTGCCCATCGAGGCCGCGTTCAAAGTAGCTGACGAGGTGTTGATGCAATCTATCAAGGGCATCACCGAGGTCCTCACAAAGCCTGGTCTCGTCAATGTGGATTTCAATGATATCATGACCATAACCAAGAACGCTGGCCTTGCGATGATCGGGCTAGGAGAGAGCGATTCAGACGATGAGAGGATCGATAAGGCGGTCGGAGAGGCCATGTCCTCGCCACTGCTGGGAGAGGTCGACCTTCACGAGGCCAAGGGAGCATTGGTAAGGGTCGTCGGCGGACCCGACATGACAGTGGCGGAGGCCGAGAGGGCGGCAGAGCTCGTCAGCGAAAAGGTGAACCCCCGTGCCAGGATCATTTGGGGTTGCAGCGTGGAGCCAGAGGCCACAGGACGGGTCCGAGTGCTCGTGGTCATAACCGGGGTCCGCTCAGGAGCTCTTGCACCAAAGACGGAGCCGTCAAGGCAACAGCCTAGAACAAGATGAGAGCGCCCATATGACCGTAAAGGCCAAAAGAGGGAGACGAAGATATGTTTACTTCGTTACCGTCGCTGGAAAGTATGTGCCTTATGAGGACCTCCTTCGCACCCTGATCACGCCCTGTGAAAGGGCAGGCCTCAGGTCAATAAGGTTGATACAATTTGATGGAAGGGCGGGCATCGTCCGATCTTCCCTCACTGACCTCCCTGAATTAAAAAGGATCATCGACCATCAAGGGTCCGAACATTTCAGGTCGATAAGGACCTCGGGGACTTTGCGCGCTCTGAGGAACCGATATTTCAAGAGCACCGGGCAGAAGGAAAGCGAGGCTAGAGATGGCCAGCATATGCAAGGCGATCTATAAGGTTGGCCAATAAATATATATTGCCTCGTTTCTTAGGTGGTCCGATCAGAGCAAGGAGTGATTAGATGCAGCCAGGACAAATGGCCTACGATAGGGCCATCACCGTTTTTTCGCCAGATGGAAGGTTGTTCCAGGTTGAATATGCCCGCGAAGCGGTCAAGAGAGGCACCACGACCGTTGGACTGAAGTTCAAGGATGGGGTGGTATTGATCGTTGATAAAAGGATCGCCAGCAGGCTTATGGAACCGAAGTCCATCGAGAAGATCTTTCAGATCGACCACCACATCGGATGCGCAACCTCAGGGCTTGTGGCGGATGCCAGGATCCTTGTGGACCAAGCAAGGGTTATCGCGCAGATAAACAAGATCACGTACGATGAGAATGTTGGTGTTGAAGACCTTGTGAAGAGGATCTGCGATTATAAGCAGAACTATACCCAGTATGGTGGAGTGAGGCCATTCGGGACGGCGCTCCTTGTGGCAGGGGTAGATGATCTTGGAGAGCATCTCTTCGAGACCGACCCCAGTGGTGCACTTGTCTCGTATAAGGCCGGCAGCATCGGCGCAGGAAGGAACGCCGTGATGGAGGTTTTCGAGGAGGCATACGAGGAAGGGATGTCCCAAGATGCCGCGATAGTCCTTGGTCTCAGGGCGCTCAAAAAGGCTACCGAGGAGGAGAACCTCAACCCAAAGGCCGTAGAGATCGGACTCGTGAAGAGGGGAGAGAGCTTCCGCCGCCTTTCAGAACAAGAGGTGGAGGCCTACATCAAGCAGGCAAGCGCCTGATGGGGTCCAGATGGTCGATATTGAAGATGCGATCGTGGCCCGCCTCGAGTCTCATGGTGAGTCCTTCGAGGTCCTGATAGACCCAAAGGTGGTCAATTTGCTCAAAGAGGGCAAAGAGGCCGACCTGTTCGATTACATGGTCATAGATGAGATCTTCAAGAACGCACATAAAGGTACAAGGGCGTCCGAGGACAAGCTCAAGGAGGTATTTGGGACCACTGATACTGTGGAGATCGCCAAGCAGATAATCCTCAAAGGAGAGGTGCAATTAACCGCACAACAGCGGAAAGAGATGCTGGAGGCAAAAAGAAGGCGTGTTATATCTGAGATCGCCAGGAACGCTATCAACCCTCAGACGGGCGGACCTCATACGCCGCAACGCATTGAGATGGCCATGGAAGAGGCCAAGGTCCATATCGATCCCTTCAAGCCGGTCGATATGCAGGTGAACCATGTCCTCGACAAGCTGCGCCCGATCATCCCGATCAGGTTCGAGAAGATAAGGATAGCAGTAAAGCTGTCAGCGGACGATTATGGTAAGTGCTACGAGGAGATCACGCACTTCGGTAAGATCATAAAGGACGAGTGGCAAAAGAACGGAAGTTGGATCGGTATTGTGGAGATGCCTGCCGGAATGAGAGATGATTTCTTCGATCACATCAACCGTAAGACACATGGTAATGCCGAGTTCAAACAATTGAAATGATAAAGGTCGCAAGTAAGAAACGAATGTGACAAAACAGCTTAAACAATAAGAATGGAGTTGAGCAACTTTATGAGCAAAGAGAACGTCGTGGTGTCGCGCGAGGTAGTTCTACCAGGGGATCTATTGGACACCGGAAGGTTGAAGCCTGGAAGTGGCGCATATATGGAGGAGGGGAAGGTCTTCGCCGCGCAGCTGGGCATCAAGAGCGTCAAATCGAATTTCGTCAATGTCATACCGCTAGGCGGGAGGTACATACCCAGCCCTGGTGACACGGTCATCGGAAAGGTAGAGGATATAGGACCTTCGAACTGGCTTATCGATATCAATTCACCTTATCCCGCACCCTTGCATGTCACTGAGGTCCCTTGGAAGGTCGAGTTCGGTGACACATCAAGGTTCCTAGGGGTAGGGGACACGATCATGGCAAAGGTCCTGATGGTCGATGAGACAAAAAGGGTCCAGGTGACCATGAAGGAGCAGGGCCTTCGGAAATTGCAGGGAGGTCAGGTCATAGAGATATCCCACAGCAAGGTGCCCAGGGTCATCGGCAAGGGCGGTTCGATGATCCAGATCATCAAGAACTATACTGCCTGTAGGATCTTCATTGGGCAAAATGGCAGGATCTGGCTCGACGGTGATATCGAGAACATGATGGTCGCGATAAGGGCCATCAAGATGATCGAGGAGGGGGCACAGATGGCCCACCTCACTGAGAAGGTCAAGGAATATCTGGAATCCGTCACGAAGAAGACGACGGTCGATGAAGGGTCCGATTGAACGGTGATCGATATGGGTGGAAACAGCAATGTCAAATTGATCGATGAGAACGGGATCAGGATCGACGGCAGAAGGGCCGACGAACTGAGGCCTATCAAGATAGAGGCAGGTGTCCTGAAGAACGCGGATGGCTCTGCATATGTAGAGATAGGTAAGAACAAAGTTCTTGCTGCGGTCTACGGACCGAGGGAGTGTCACCCTAGGCACATGCAGAACCCGGCGAAGGCGATCGTACAGGTGAAATACAACATGATATCCTTCTCAGTGGACGATAGGAAGCGCCCAGGGCCTGACAGGAGGTCTGTTGAGATATCCAAGATAATATCCGAGGCGATGGAGCATGTCGTCTTCACCGAGAACTATCCCCGCACCTCGATCGATGTCTTCATCGAGGTCTTGCAGGCGAACGCTGGAACGAGATGCGCAGGTCTGACGGCAGCTTCGGTGGCACTTGCGGACGCGGGTATACCGATGAAGGACCTGGTACCAGCTATAGCCGTGGGCAAGGTCAACGACCAGATAGTGCTCGACCTCAACAAAGAGGAGGACAACTTTGGCCAGGCAGACCTTCCGATAGCAATGATCCCCAGAACAGGGGAGATCGTGCTCATGCAGATGGACGGTCACATGACTTATGATGAGTTCAACTATGCCTTGGAACTGGGCACTAAAGCATGCAAGGAGATATACGAACTTCAGAAAGACGCTCTGCGCCGCAGGTATATTGTAGAGGCGTCAGAGCCTGACCAGCAGGAACAGGCCGTCGCCGGTCCTGACCAGGAGGCCTGAGGAACATGGCGCGTGCAGTAGTATCAGAGATAAAAAGAGACCACATCCACAAGCTCCTTTCGAAGGGTAAACGTGTGGACGGTCGTGCCTGGGACGAGTTCAGGCCTATCACGATCGAGACGAACTACGTTGAGTCTGCAGAGGGCAGTGCCAGGGTCCACCTGGGCAACACTGATGTCCTTGTCGGTGTGAAGATGTTGATCGGAACACCGTTCGAGGACACCCCTAACAAAGGCGTGCTCTCCACGAATGCTGAGCTCATACCCATGGCCTCGCCTTCCTTCGAGGCAGGGCCGCCGGACGAGAACTCGATCGAGCTGGCGCGTGTCGTGGATAGGGGGATCAGAGAAAGCCAGATGATCGACCTTGAGAAACTATGCATCGAACCAGGAAAAGAGGTCTGGATGAACTTCGTCGATATCTATGTATTAGACTATGATGGTAACCTCTTCGACGCATGCTTCTTGGGAGCGGTCGCGGCCTTGAAGACGGCAAAGGTCCCCGCCAAGGCGAATGGCAAAGGTGAGGACTTCATGATGCCTTTGCGATCCCTCCCGGTCTCGTGCACGGCCGTGCAGATAGAAAACTCTATATTATTCGATCCGACTCTCGACGAAGAAAAAGTGGCCGCTGCTCGCCTGACCGTGACCACTGACGAGAACGGAGACCTCAGGGCCATGCAGAAGGGCCTTAAGGGCGCTCTCACGATCGACCAGGTCAAGAACGTCATTGAGAATGCGCAGAGATTGAGCAAGGACATCAGACAATTGCTAGGGTGATTACGATGGCAAAAGGTACAGAGAAAATGGGAAGCGCCGGAAGAATGGGCGCCAGATACGGCGTGGTGGTCCGCAAGCTCACAAGGGACATCGAGAAGATAGAAAGGTCGAAATTCGAGTGCCCGACCTGTCACCACTCCTCTGTGAAACGGAAGGCCTCTGGGATCTGGGAGTGTAGACATTGCGATACCAAGTTCGCTGCGGGCTCCTATGCGCCGACCATAAAGAGCATCACCTCCAAGGAGCTTGAGGTGAATGATAAGGAGACCACCAAGGGAGGGGTGAAGGACGACCTATAAGTGCGGAAGTTGCAACAAGCCCATCCGCTCCAATAATGTCAATGCTGTCGGTATGCAATGCGAGAATTGCGGCAGCAAGATCTTCTATAAGGAGAGGCCGAACGTAAAGAAGGTCATAAGGGGAAGATGAGCTGCGATGCTCAGGGCCGTGCTCAAGGTGGAGACCCCCTTTGCAGACACCATACTTGCATCCCTGACCCCAGAAGCAGGCCGCGAGATACCAAGGACCAAGGTACATGCGGAGAGGGAGGGTGGAGCAGTGGTGCTCCGTGTTGAGGCCACCGACGTATCGGCCATGAGAGCAGCGTTGAACTCCTATCTTAGGTGGATGGTCATCGCGGAGAACATGAGCAAGACCATAGGTGAGACACATGGATGAAATGAGCCCTAAACTACAGAATCAGATCGCACAGTTCCAGCAATTGCAACAGCAGCTCCAAGGCGTCCTCCAGCAGAAATTCAGGATGGAGGCACAGTTGAAGGAGCTGGAGATGACCATCGAGGAGCTCAAAAAGATAGGCAGTGAGACGCCTGTCTATAAGAGCATAGGGTCCCTGATGATAGCTGTGAAAGACAAAGACGCCCTTCTCAAGGAGATAGAGGACGACAGGGAGACCACTGAGGTAAGGGTCAAGACCCTGGACCGCCAGGAAAAGATGTTCCGTGAGAAATACCAGCTCATGCAGGACCAGATCTCCAAGGCCCTCGGCCAGGGACCTGGCGCGGCGGGAGAGGAAGAGAACTGAAGGCGAGACCTCTCAAACGCCTTTTCCTTGTTTTCATGAGGCCAGATGTTCGAATCCGTTCTTGAAAGGTTCCGGACAGGAAGGAAGCTGATCCTTATTCATGGCAATGCGGACCCGGATGCCTTTGGATCGGCCTATGCGATAATGAGGACGTTCCCTGACGTCGATATATGTGCCCCAAATGGCCTGGACAGGGTTTCTAAGGTCATTTCAAAGAACTTTGGATATGAACCGCTCTCAAAGGCGGATGTCGATCACTACGATACCATAATCGTCGTCGACACCAGCTCTCCTGAGCAGCTCGGGGCGATGAACTCGCATGATGGAGATTGGATCGTCATCGACCATCATGCGAGATCGGACAAGTGGGGTTCGTGCCACTATTTCTGTGATGAGACGAGGAGGAGCTGTGCCGAACTTGTATATGACCTGATACGTGAATCAGGCTCAAAGTTGGGGAAGGATGCTGGTCTCGGGCTGCTGGCCGGCATGATGACCGACAGTGGTCACTTCCGCTTTGCGACACCAGGACTTCTATCGTATTTCGCGATGATTCTTGAAGAGACGGGGATCCAGATGGACCAGGTCTATGACCTGACCGACCTTGAATCCGATGTTTCCGAACGGATCGCCATGCTCAAAGGGGCACAGAGGCTCAGGTTCGAACGCGTTGGAGATTATATCGTGGCCGTCTCTCTGGGGTCTTCGTTCGAGAGCTCGGTATGCAAAGGGCTCCTCTCCATTGGTGCGGACATCACATTTGTGGTCTCGCAAAGGGATGAGTCCTTCCGCCTGAGCGCGAGGGCAAGACAGGAGATGGTCAGGGCGGGGCTCCATCTTGGAAGGATGCTAGAAGATATTGGAAAAGAGGTCATAGCAGAGGGCGGAGGTCATCCTGGAGCGGCGGGCCTCACGGGCATTGGTGACGCCGAGGCCATCTCCAACATATGTATGGCCAGATCGATGGATTTCCTCAGGTCTCTGGTCAAAAAAGAAAAATGATCATCGTAGGGCCTTGAGCCCAGCAACAATCTCTTTGACCTTCTCATAGTTCTCGGGCTTTCTCGCAAAATAATCTCTGACGGGGGCCAGGGTGTCGGCCAATGCCTCAGCGACATTGTTCTTAAGGTCCATCGGATGGACCTTGCCCGAGAGGTATGCTGCCTCAAGGTCGGCATATTCGGTGAACTCAACATCCCCTCCAAATTTCTCTGGACGCCTGATGGCGATCTTATCGACCCTTTCAAATAAAATGAACTTTGCTATTTGCAGCACCGGGTTTCCTTCGACCTCTGGAGGGCAAAATGCCTTTGAGATCTTTCTTCGAATCTCCTCAGGGGTGTCATGGATCAGGATACCACTGTCCGGGTCGCTCTTTGACATCTTGGCTGCCAAAGGGTCCATCCTATTCCCTCCCTTAAGACCAGCTATAAGAGGCGTATGCAATGCGACCGCTTTTTTCCATCTAAGACGGTCGGCAGCCTCCCTCGCCAACATGTGGGCCTTCCTCTGGTCCATGCCAGCATATGCGACGTCCACATCCATCTGGAAAATGTCCGCTGCCTGCATAAGGGGATAGAGAGTTTTCGAGGAGTCCATCTCCGCTTCGTCCTCGTTCCTTCCCATTATGGTGAGGGCCCTCTTGACCCTGGTGAGGCTGGAGACCTTGCCTATCTTCATTACCTTCTCCCAATATGTGATGTCCATTATCTCAGAAGCTAACTTGAACCGTACTTTGTCCCTAGGTACCCCTAGCGCCTCGAAACAGTCTTTCATGTACTCCGCGCAGGTCCTGATGTTGTTGATGTCCCCTCCTAATTTGTCATTCAGGTATGCATGCCAATCAGCAAGGAATATGATCATATCGAAGTTCGCATCGATCATGTTCTTGACCTTTTGCGAGCATACCATCCAACCTATGTGCACCAGACCGGAAGGTTCGAATCCGATATAACCAACAGGCCTTTCCTTCGTCGCCAAAAGATGGCGAAGGTCCTCGGGCGTCACAATTTCCTCGGCGTTCCTTGCGACTAGTTGGAATCTGTCCTCCAGGTCCATATCGATCGAGGCTGAATGAGCGCCGTGTTATTTAGCGGTTGTCCGGGAGCGGCTCACGTGACAGAATACTATACGAAATGTGCCTTGAGGTCATACGAGGTCACAGATAGAATGTCTATACATTACATTTTGCTCATCACTGAACCCCTCTCCTTCAAGGTCTGACATGGCTCCAGGTTATACAAGGGTGAATCGACATATTCTTTCTATTTGCTATACATTTGTATATATTTTTAATTTTTAATGAGATAAATGACTAATAAATAAAAGTTATATTGTAGATTTATCTATGGCATTTTGCGGATCCTACGTCAATCTCGGAGCGGTACTGAATGTCAGTGATCTAAAAGGAGAGCGCAGAAATCGCCCTGTTACCGCAATGAGCACACGTTGGATGATATAGACCGCATGAGAGTGAGGAACGAGATGGCAGAAGTGAAGAGCATGGAGAAGTTCGAAGATAAGATAGAGAGCGTCATGAAGATGGCCAAAGATGTTAAAATGGTCGACTTCAAGTTCGTCGATCTTCCCGGAACGTTACAGCATGTATCCATTCCAGTGAAAAAGCTGGACCGGGAAAAATTCGGGGATGGTCATGGATTCGATGGCTCGAGCATCCGTGGTTTCGCCCATATCAACGAAAGTGACATGCTGCTCATGCCAGATCCGGACACTGCGATAATCGACCCTGTCTGCAAGGTCCCGACGCTCTCAATGATGTGCGATGTTGCCGATCCGGTCACCAAGGGCCGTTTTGAGAGGGACCCCAGATATGTGGCGCAAAAAGCGGAAGAATATCTAAAGGCCACGGGAATAGCAGATACATCATACTTCGGACCGGAATTGGAGTTCTTCGTGTTCGACTCGATAAGTTTCGATCAGAACCAGAACTCTGGCTATTATTACATCGATTCCGAGGAGGGGATCTGGAACTCAGGAAGAAATGGAACGGTGAACCTGGGCCATAGGCCACGCAACAAAGAAGGTTACTTTCCTGCCCCTCCTGTCGATACCTTGCAGGACTTCAGGTCGGAATGCGTCATGAGGATGGAGAACTGTGGGATAGAGTGCGAGGTCCATCACCACGAGGTCGCCACAGCTGGACAGTGCGAGATCGGGATGAGGTTCGGACCGCTCACCAGGCAGGCCGATAAAGCGATGCTTTACAAATACATCATTAAGAACACGGCGCATGAGTTCGGGAAGACGGTTACGTTCATGCCAAAGCCCCTCTATGGAGATAACGGCACAGGCATGCATGTGCACCAATCTTTGTCGAAAAATGGAAAGAATGTGTTCTACGATGAGAAGGGATACGCCCTCCTCAGCGAGACCGCCATGTACTACATCGGTGGCCTCCTTGAGCACTCCCCAGCATTGCTGGCGCTGACCTCCCCATCCACGAACTCATACAGAAGGCTTGTTCCTGGATATGAGGCGCCTGTCAATCTGGTCTACTCTCAGAGGAACCGCTCCGCGGCGATACGCATCCCGGTCTATAGCAAAAACCCGAAGGCGAAGAGGATTGAATATAGACCACCAGACTGCACCAGCAATCCATATCTGGCCTTCGCCGCTATGCTCATGGCAGGATTGGACGGCATTAAAAGAAAGATCCATCCAGGAGAACCCCACGACATGGACCTTTTTGAACTCTCACGTGAAGAAGCTGCAAAGATAAAACAGGTACCAGGGAGCTTGGAAAAGTCGCTCGAGGCCCTTGAGTCTGACCATGATTTCCTCCTGCAAGGCGGGGTGTTCACAAAGGACCTCATCGAGACATGGGTGGACTATAAGAGGCACAAAGAGAACGATGCCATAAGGCTAAGACCGCATCCATGGGAGTTCTACTTGTACTTCGATTGCTGAGGATGCATTGGGAAGAAACACCATTTCCCCCCCCCCCAAACCTTTTCCTATCTTTTAAGAATGGGTCGGTCGTTGTAGGGACGCGCTCTGAACGAATGCGCCGAAGGACTGAGGATGAAAGGTGACGGTTTTTTCCCTATGGTCGCATATGGTCTGGCCACACTTTCCTGTGGCATCATGGCATGGACATATTCGATCATAGCAGATGAGGTTCACCTGCACCATGTGATCCTTATCCCATTCTCATTCATTTCCCTTGGAATGCTCATCAAATACGGAGATGAGTCGTACGATTCCGGATGCTTCAGCAGAAAGCTGTCAAATGTGCTTTCAGTCCCTTGTGGGATGTGGATGGGGGGTCTGATCTATTTCGACCCGGACTCGGCCACTATCTTCATCGGGCTTCTTCTGGCCCTATTGGTCGCGGCCAAGTATGACAATGCTGCGTTCAAACTTGGGTTCGGAATTGCTTTCGGGGCATCGGTCATATCCCTGATCGTCAACCCAGGGAATATCAGCTATCTGGGGATACTATTGGTCTTCATCGCCGCATTCGCGGACGAGCTCGTCAATGATCATGCAGATGTGGCTGAGAGAAAAGACGTCCTCGGCCTCATCATGAGAGAAAGAGTGGTCTTAAAAGTTGTCATCCTGGCCTTATGTGCTGTCTCCGTCCTTTCATCTTACCTTTATTTCTTCGCGTTCCTTGGTTTCGATATGGGCTATTCATTCGTCCATCGATATTCGGTCTGGAAGGGGTGTGGAGATGCCAAGGCCTGAGGTGGTCGTCATAGGCGGAGGGCCAGGCGGGATGATGGCGGCCCTGACCTTGAGAAGGGAGAGAAGGGACATGAGGGTCGTCCTCGTCGAAAGGCTGGACGATGATAAGTTCCCTCGATACCATAGGATGTGCGGTGAGGGGATATCCCGTGCTGGGCTTGACCTCATTGATATCGATTACGAGCCGTTCATCATGAACACGATAACAAAGGCCGTCGAGCATTGGCCTGAAGGGATCGATATTGAGACGGCCATCGACGGCTTCATCATCGACCGGCCTAAACTGCTGATGAGCATGAGGAAGGAGTTCCTTGACCTCGGTGGCGAGGTGGTCCACGGTGCGTTGGAGGAGATAGATGCCACTGGCCCCAAGGTCAGGATGAGGGTCTCTGACCACACATTCATGACCTCGGACCATGTGATCGCAGCGGACGGCGCTCGTTCCATCGTCAGGGAGAAAGTGTTCGGTCAAGGCATCGATCTGATCTGGACGGAACAGTATGTCCTGGACCAAAGGACCGAGGATGACAAGATCGAGTTCTTCTATGATGCGAAATACGGCGGGGGTTATCGCTGGTCGTTCCCGAATGGAGACCGGACAAGGATAGGATTTCCCAAAGGGACCGAGCCTGCGCCTGATGGTCATGTCGAGGTCCATAGAAGGGCGATACCGGTCGGACAGGTGAGGACCATCGTGGGCAACAATGTATGCCTCGTGGGGGATGCGGCAGGCCAGGTCAATCCCATCACGTTCGGAGGGGTAAGGATGGCACTGACAGCTGGATGGATGGCGGCCGAGGCGATAGCGAATGATGATATCATGTCGTATCACAGCAGATGGTGCTCATCCCCGTACGCAGACCCTGTCTTCAAGAAGGGGTATGACTTGATATGCAAGATGGACAATCGTGAAATGGCCAAGGCCGTGCGCCCCTTCAGGGAGGGGTTCTCCAAGATAAGGGCCGCCTCGGCGGTCGTTAAGGATCCTCGATTATTGCCATTGTACCGTTCGTTTGAGAGGTCGATGAGATATGGCTGGTGACATATTGGGCTGCGATGTGCTGGTTGTCGGGGCCGGACCAGCAGGGTCGTCCGCAGGCAAAGCATCGGCAGAGAGGGGGGCAAGGACCCTGGTCATCGACAGGAAGAAGGAGATAGGCACACCAGTACAGTGCGGCGAGGTCGTAGGGCTTTCTCTGCTGAAGATGTCCGACCTAAAGATACCTCGTTCCCTGGTCTGTGCAAGGCAGGGTTTCACAAGGTTCGTGATATCTCGGAGCTGGACCATCGACAATGCCTCCCCATATTGGGAAAGCATGACGGTAGAGAGGAAGGTCTTCGATAAGTACCTGGCAATGGAGGCGGCACGCGCAGGGGCCTCTGTACAGGCGGACTGCAGGTTGATATCGGCAGAGCTCGATGGTGACGATCTGATCAGCGCTTTGGTGAGACATCGGGGGAAGGATGTATCAATCAGACCGAAGGTGGTCATAGCTGCTGATGGCGTTCATTCGACCGTTGCCAAGGTCCAAGGTGTCGAGGGGTTCGAGGGTGATGGTCTGGCCAAAGGTATCGAGTTCGAGATGGTCTCAAAGAGGAAACTGCCTCCCTGTATGCAGATATTCATCGAGCCAGAGATAGGTCTTGGATATGGATGGATCATCCCCAAGGGACCTTACAGGGCCAACGTCGGGCTGGGCCTTGTGGGAAGGTCCGCCTCCCGAAGGGATTTTCTCTCTGACTGGATCAATGATCATCCGATCGTCTCGCAATATTTTGACCCTGACAAGGTCCTCGAGGTCAAGGCTGGGGATGCTCCGGTCCCAGGATTCAAAGGAGGCCCCTTCAAGGGCAATGTGCTTTATGCAGGTGATGCAGCAGGCCAGACATTGGCATTCGTCGGTGAGGGGATCATCCCATCCTACATCTGTGGCTCTGTCGCCGGAAGATGTGCGGCCAAAAAAATTTTGGATGCCAACTATGATCTCGCTGATTATGACATTGAGGTGCGTAGGGCGGTCCAGGCGGAGATGGAGCTCGGTACGGACCTCAGGGATGCCCTGGTGGTGATCTGGTCTCTCCCCGAGCTTACCGAGGTACAGAGATCTCTTATCTCGGGCCTTATTATGAACGAGCTCGTAAATGAGGATGATATGGTCCTCCTCTCATCTGTCCCGGACGAGGAGGAGATGTTGACCTTGGCACGTGAGAGGATCGGATCGTCTGGAAGGCCGATAAAGATCAAAAGGGCGATATGATCAGTCCCGTCTCTTCATGAGCTTCAGAAGGCCGGCCAATCTGATGACCGGTCGAGCGGACCTTCCTTCGAACAGCCCGTCCAGCATTTTATCGATCCCTTCCAGGCGCTCTTTATCATATGGCGACCACCAGAGGTCCTGTGGATACCTTCCATCGTCGATGTGGATGTGCTGATGTTCCATTAGCTCTTGGAAACCAAGATCGCCGTGCGTTCTCCCGAACCCGCTGTCCTTACTTCCTCCCCAGGGCGTCGCCCCGAGACCGTACGTATAGACAGAATTATTTACCATGACCGTTCCTCCTGGCATCCTCTTGGCCAGGTCCTTTCCCTTTGAAAGGTCGGAGGTCCAGACCGACGCCGTGAGCGCCATGGGATTGTCCCATGCCTTGTTGATCGCTTCCTCTTCGTCCTTAAAGGATAATATTACAACTATCGGCCCGAATATCTCCTTTCTGCAGATCTCCATCTCTTGAGAGACGCTCCCAAAGATGGTAGGTTCGAAAAAATGCCCCTTCAGCCCATGTGGCCTTTTTCCCCCGGTCAACAGCTCGGCACCTTCCTCGAGCGCCCTCGCGACGACCCTCTCCATCTCCTCGACCGCCTGTGCTGAGATGAGCGGCCCTATCGAGACATCAGGGTCATCAAGGCCATCCCCTATCTTGAGCCTCCTGACCCTCTCGACCATCATGGAGGTGAACCTCTGGACCACGCTATCGTGCACATATATGCGCTTGACGCAGGCACACGTCTGCCCTGCGTTAACGAAGGAGCCCCATACGGCACCCCGGACCGCTCTTTCGAGGTCTGCATCAGGCAGGACCACCATAGGGTCCTTTCCTCCAAGCTCCAGGGTCACCGGGGTCAATGTCATCGAGGCGGTGGCCATGACCTCCCTCCCCGTTTCCGTGCTGCCTGTGAATATGATCCGATCAACACCAGAGGTGACCAATGCCTCCCCCACGGTCGACCCAGGGCCGCATATTATATTAATAAGGCCTCTGGGGGCTCCAGCAGACTCGAAGATCTCTTTTACGAGGAGGGCTGTCATGGGTGTGTAGCTCGAGGGTTTCATTACCACCGCGTTACCTGCCGCGACCGCCATGATCGCCTGGGAATAGGGAATACCGAACGGATAGTTCCAAGGAGCGATTATTCCTATGACCCCCAGTGGCCTAGGGGAGATGTATGAACGCCTCCCGAGGAGCCTGAAGGTCGTACCTAGTCGGCCATAGTCCACTTTACTTTCCTTGAATTTGGATTCCATGACGTCGACGCAATAATCCCCGACGCTGAGCCCGGCCATTATATCGGTTGCTATGGCCTCCAATCGTGGCTTCCCTGTCTCGCCGTTGATGGTACGGACAATCTCCTCCTTCCTTTCGAGGACTGATTCCTGGACCTGGACGAGGACCCTCCTTCTTTCGTGGACAGTAAGCTCCATCCAGGCCTTTTGTGCCTCTCTCGCCTCCTTGACGATATCGGCCACGCTCTCAGGCGGCGTGCATTCGACCTCGGCGAACTTCTCAAGGGTCGCAGGGTTCGTTACCCTGATCTTACCGTTTACCCTCTCCTTCCTATCATCCATTGTACCGGTCACGGCATCGTGAATCGCATCATGATAATTGAATCCTGCCGACGGACCTTATTGGGGGACTAGCTTGCGCGCCACGTCCTCGATGGCGTCGAACACCGTATCGCGGACCATCGAGGTCGGAGGGCAGTAGGCGTTCTCCATCTCGTTGAGGAACTCCTCGACGGTCGTACGCTTGTTGATGACCGCGGAGAGCCAATTGATCCTTCCATTGACTTCTTCTCCCGCGATGACCTGGGCCCCTACCAACCTGTGGGTAGAGACGTCGGCCAGGACCTTGACGGTCAAAGGCTTCCCTCCTGGGTAATATCTGGCCCTTGTCAGGCCGGAGGCCTTTCCCTCGACCGTCCTTATGCCATAATAATCGGCCAGTCCCTTTGATAGCCCTGCTCCTCCTATTTGGATTTCGCCTATGAGACTTATGAACGGGCTCGATACACCTGGATGTGTTGCATACCCGCCTGCGGCGTTGATCCCTGCAACGCGACCTTGCCTTAACGCCGAGGAACCTAACTGGCTCATCGTCGGGCCTGGTGCCACCGAGGACTCGCACATGACGACGTCGCCTGCAAGATAGACATCCTTCAACAACCTCCCCTTCCTGTAGGGCTGCAATGTCGGGCTGACACGGACCGCACCCAAAGCTCCTATGTCCAGACCGATCATGTTCGGTAGTTCAAGATTGGCCCTGACCCCTGTGGCCATGATGACCATGTCACATGGGATCTCCCTCCCACTGACAATGACCTTCTCGACCTTCCCATTTCCTGAGATCGATCCAAGAGGTGTGCCCAACATGAACCTTATTCCCAACGACTCGCAATGAGACTGGACCTCTTTGGCCATGTCCTGATCGATGATCCTCGGGACGACCTGATCGAACATCTCCACCACGGTGACGTTCTTGCCCCTGTGCCGTAAGGCCACTGCCATCTCTAGACCGATGACGCCAGCACCAACGACGACGACGTCGCTCGACCCAGGGAGCGCATCAAGGATCGCCTGGCCATCGCTGATCCATCTTACCGGGAAAACGCCAGGAAGCTTCGTACCCTCCACGGGCGGAAAAAGCACAGTACCTCCAGTGGCAAGGACCAAAGAGTCGAACTGATAAGCCTCTCCCTTAGATGTCGTCAATTTCCTGGCATCAACGTCGACGGAGGTCACCTTGGTCGATGTGTGGACCTTGATCGCACGTTCCTTCTCATACCATTCTGGTGTGTGCATCACGATCGATCCGAAATCTTTTATTTTTCCCTCGATCACGAAAGGGATGGCGCAAGGCGAATAGGCTATGTACCGGTCCTCCGTGAAAACATCGATGATGGCATCTCTCGAGACTGAGCGGGCCGTCGATGCGGCGGTCATCCCAGCGGCACCTGAACCGACAACAATGATCCTGCGGGCCAATTCGGCTACCTCGCCAGCGGATTCTATAGCCTGAATATAAACTGTTCCTTGGATAGGAGATGCTCCGAACCATTACTACAGGTATTTTTATAGAACCATCGTTGATGACCATTGACAATTTGAGAGGTCTAGGATGAGAGCGGAGCGACAAGACCTGGACAGGACCAGCCCTGTCACGATATGGAAAGAATATGACATGATAGGTGATAAGAAGGTCAGGGCGATGGTCATCATCTTCAGGACCCGGGGGTGCTGGTGGGCCCGAAAGGGCGGTTGCACCATGTGCGGATATAATGTTGAGAGCCTCGATGATATAACAAAGGAGGACCTGATATCACAGATCGAAAAAGCTTCAAAGAGGTACGAAGGAGAGGAGATGGTCAAGGTATATACCTCTGGAAGCTTCCTAGATGACAACGAGTTCCCTCCTGAGGTGAGGGATCTTCTATTCATTACCTTCGCCGGGACTGAGCGCATCCTGTTCGAGACCAGGCCCGAGTTCGTCACAGAGAAAACATTGGCCAGCATACCAAAGGACAGGTGTTATGTGGCATTGGGCCTGGAGACCTGTGACGACAAGGTACGGGCAAGGTGCATAAAGAAGGGGTTCACGAAGGAAGATTACCAAAGGGCGGCCGGTCTGTTGAAGATCAATTGTGTTCCTGTGAGGACCTATCTCATCCTGAAACCTCCGTTCCTGACAGAAAAGCAGGCTATGAACGACGTCATATGCTCTGTGGAGTTCGCGGCACCATATTCTGATTCGATCTCGATCAACCCTCTCAACATCCAGGCAGGGACACCAGTGGAGGAGGTCTGGAGACGGGGGGACCTCAGACCGCCATGGCTCTGGTCCCTTGTCGAGGTGCTGAAGAGATGCCGTTCCATGACGGACGTGAGGATCATGTCGGCCCCTTCCGGCGGGGGGACCCCGAGAGGCGTGCACAATTGCGGCATCTGTGATAGAAAGATTCTTGATGCCATCGAGAGATTCTCCTTCTCCCAGCACCTGGAAGACCTGAACGGCCTGGAATGCCCGTGTAAGGCTAAGTGGTCTGCAGAGGTACACCTCCAGGGTGCGATGAGGACATCTGTGGACATATCAAAACATATAGAAGATGGGCCAGAGCTTTGAGCGGTTTATGGTGATAAAAAATGGACTACGACATAAAAAAAGGACTTTCCTCTTCATTGGAGGGCGACGGGCTCATGAACATCGTCAAGGAGGTCTTCGGTAATGCCATGGTCGAAGGGGACCTCGTTGTGTCCTCTTTTGGCGCCCTAGGAAGACTGGAGACCAAGCTGCTCAGCAAGTCGTCGCTGTTTGTTTCCACTCAGATGAAGAAAGATGTGACACCAGAGGTCGGGGCAGAGACGATCAAGAGGTATAACATCTTTCTTGAAAAGGCCACGGGTTACACTGCAAAGGAAAGGGCGAAGAGGGCCCAGAAAAAGGCCAAAGAAGGTAAGCTTTGAATTGTTGTATCTGCCAGCTTGCGTTATTCAAAGCACACTTCTGTCAATGCCAAATACCCTTGGAATAACGGATAGTATTTATATAACTACTTTTATGGGAGTGCGCTCAACGCATTGAGGACGTTCGACCAGACTCCTTGGGCAATGTGCAAACATCCCTCAACCGCTATCCAACAACATTCTGGATGGCGACAACAGAGTCACGGTCGAAGGTGCAGATCTCAACACTCTTGAGACATAGCGTTAGCAACCAGAGAGTGTACTCTCTCACACGAAGCGAGAGGGGGATATATGCCAAACAAGAGACGTCCAAAGCAAGGCTCTATGGCCTATTCGCCAAGAAAGAGAGCTTCAAGACAGACACCGAAGGTGGACCATTGGCCCGAGATCAGCGAAGGCCCTAAGGTCCAAGGGTTTGCCGGTTACAAGGCCGGGATGACCCATGCATTGATGGTAGACTATAGAAAGCAGAGCACGACGGCCGGACAGGAGATCCGTATACCGGTGACCGTGGTGGAGGTTCCGCCGATGAAGGTCGCTGCCATCAGGCTCTACGAGGCCACCCGTTATGGCCTTAAGACGGCAGGAGAGGTCTGGGCGACCGGGCTGGATGAGATGCTGTCCCGTAGGCTTCCGATCCCGAAGAACTATGAACAGGACAAGGCCTGGGAAAAGATCAAAGGATTGGACATCGAGGACATCCGCATACTTGCGTATACCCAGCCGAAGATGGTCAACGGAGTGCCGAAAAAGGTACCTGAGCTTATGGAGCTCAGGATCGGTGGCGGCACGATGGACAAGAGGATGGAGTATGCAAAGGGCATCCTGGGCAAGGAGATCACCTTCAACGACTTTGCCAAAGAGGGCTCTCTTATCGATGTGTCCGCCGTCACCAAGGGGAAGGGGTTCCAAGGAGCGGTCAAGCGCTGGGGACTGAAGCTCCTGTCCCATAAGAACAGCAAGCACCGCCGTATGGTCGGTACCTTGGGCCCGAAGAGGCCAGGGTATGTCAGGAGCACCGCCCCGCAATCCGGTCAGATGGGGTACCACCAGAGGACCGAGGTCAACAAACGCATCATCAAGGTCGGGGAAAAGGGAGAAGAGGTGAACCCGAAGGGCGGATTCCTGCATTACGGCGATGTCAGGAACTCATACGTACTTATCCATGGCTCCGTGCCGGGACCGAACAAGCGCCTCGTGCGCCTCAGGGACCCGATCAGGAAGTACGGCGCCGATCTAAAGGAAGCGCCGAACCTGGTGTACGTTTCCATCGAATCCAAGCAGGGGGCGTAATAAATGACAGAGAATAATGGTAAGGTCAACGTCTACTCATTAGAAGGGGACGTCGTGAGGACGATGGAGCTACCGTCCGTCTTCAGCACTGAGTTCCGCCCCGATGTGATCCATCGTGCTGTTGTTGCAGAGGAGGCGAACCGCAGGCAACCTTATGGACCGAGCGAAGGGGCGGGCACCCGTCACAGCGTCTCGACCTGGGGAAAGGGACGAGGTGTGGCCAGGGTCCAGAGGCTGGCGCAGGGAGCAAAGGCTGCTGAGTCCCCGAACAATGTGGGAGGGCGCAGGGCGCTGCCACCAAAGCCTGAGAAGGACTACTCGAAAAAGGTCAACAAGAAGGAGAGGGCGCTCGCGAAGCTGTCTGCATTGGCCGCGGTCGCGAACAATGCGGTTGTCAAGGCCAGAGGTCACCACTTCGAAGACGAGGTCACGCTGCCCGTCGTGGTAGAGGACAAGATCGAATCCCTCAAGACGACCTCGGAGGTCTACGACGTATTGAGAAGCATTGGCATCGATGCGGACGTCGAAAGGGCCAAGGAAGGCAAGAAGGTCCGCGCGGGCCGTGGGAAGATGAGGTCCCGCAGGTTCCGTTCGCCCCGAGCGCTTCTGATAGTCGTATCGAACGAGAAGGCCGACCTATTCACCGGTGCGAACAACCTACCGGGCGTCGAGGTGGCCTATGCCGATAAATTGAACGCTGGAATGCTAGCACCAGGTGGCAACCCTGGTAGGTTGACCGTGTTCTCAGAATCGGCCATCAAGAAGATTGGAGAGTGGTGAGAATGGCGAAAGACGTTCTCTTGCATCCGTTCGTGACCGAGAAGACCATGAACTACATGACCGGCACGGCCTCTCAGGATTACAAGGACGGCAACAAGCTGGAGTTCATAGTCGACAGGAAGGCCACGAAGGCGGATATCAAGAAGGCCTTCGAGGAGAGGTTCCAGGTCAAAGTATCAAAGGTGTGGACCAAGACCTCCAAGGACGGTAAGCATGCCATCGTCAAATTGGCTGAAGGCTACTCGGCCGAGGACATCGGCATGAGGATAGGAGTGTTCTGAGGGGAGTGACATGGGCAAAAATCTAAGACAGCAGAGGCGCGGCCGTGGCGGCATGCAGTACCGTTCACCGAGCCATAGACATGTTGGTGATGTGAAGCTCCCCCTCGAAACCCTGAAGGGGGGAAAGGTTGTGGACATACTTCATGCTCCGGGCAGGCTCTGCCCAGTGGCGAAGGTCGACTTTTCTGGTGAGACCGTTGTCATGCTGGCGGCGGAAGGGGTCATGGTCGGCCAAGAAGTCTCCGTTGATGGGTCTGGCGCAGTGAAGGCCGGCAATGTGATGCCGCTTTCCGCGATCCCTGAAGGTACCCTTGTGTTCAACATAGAGGGTCGCCCGGGAGACGGGGGCAAGTATGTGAAGGCAGCAGGCAGCTCGGCCACGGTAGTGACAAAGGGGGAGAAGGTCGTCATGATGATGCCTTCTGGCGCATTCAAGTCGTTCGATCCCCGCTGCCGTGCGGTCGTCGGGATCGTTGCGGGCGGAGGTCATGGAGAAAAGCCATTCGGAAAGGCTGGCAACAAGTTCCATGCGTACCGCAGCCGGAGCAAGGCCTATTTCAAGGTCAAGGGCATAGCGATGAACCCTGTCGACCACCCGCATGGAGGTGGGGGTCACCCGCACGTGGGAAAACCAAGCACTGTTTCGAGGAACGCACCGCCTGGACGTAAGGTAGGACGTCTCTCGCCGCAGAAGAAAAAGAAGGGCAAGAGGTGAAAGTAGATGGCTGATGAGAAATTGACCGGTACGAAGTCCTCACGCAGGAAGATGAGGAAGAAGAAGACCGCCATCACGGCCAGGAGGAAGAAGGAGTTCACCTACCGAGGCTTCACCATGGAGCAGCTCCAGGAGATGCCGTTCGAGGAGGTCCTGGAGCTCATGCCCTCCAGGATCAGGAGGACCTTCATCCGCGGATTCAACGATGAGCAGAGGACCGCGTTCGAGAAGATAAAGTCCGGCAAGTACGAGATTGTCCGTACCCACCGCCGGGACATCCCGATCGTCCCCGAGTTCGTCGGCCGCAAGGTGGCAGTATATAATGGCAAGGAATTCAAGGAGATAGAGATAAGGCCAGAGATGATCGGCCACTATCTGGGCGAGTTCAGCCAGACGCGCAAGTCCGTGAAACACTCCGGACCAGGTGTCGGTGCGACAAGGTCCTCGAAGTTCCTGCCGCTGAAGTGAGAGGTGATCTGGAAATGGTTGGATATACACAAGAGGCTGACCCGGACACGACCTCCCGCGCCATCGGCAAGGAGATCCCGATCTCCCCAAAATTCTCACGTGAGATCTGCCAGATGGTCAAGGGAAAGAAGGTCTCCGTTGCACTTCAGATGCTTGAGGAGGTCGCCGAGCTGAAGAGGCCGGTCCCCATCCGACGCTATAACATGGGCGTCGCCCACAAGAGGGGGGTCGGGCCGGGAAGGTTCCCGGTCAAGGCCGCCAAGGCGATCACCAAGGTCATCGAGAGCGCAAAGCAGAACGCTGAATACAAGGGGCTGGACACCGAGAACATGCGCATCAAGGTCATCGCCGCCCACCTGGGAAGGACGATACCTGGCTACATGCCACGCGCGCATGGCCGGAGCACACCCTGGAACCAACAGACGGTCAACATCGAGGTCATCCTTGAGGAGATGAAGTAAAATGGCTAGCGAGCGCAAATTCGTTGCTGAGAACATCAGAAGGACGCTCCTTAAGGAGTACCTTATGAAAACGGTCGACAGGGCCGGCTTTGGTGGAGTGGATGTCCAGAGGACGCCCATGGGCACAAGGGTCACCCTGATCACTGAAAGACCTGGAATAGTGATAGGGCGCCGTGGTTCAGCGATAAAGACCCTGACCAAGGCCATAGAGGACAACTTCAAGTACGACAACCCGCAGATCGAGGTGCAAGAGGTGGATAACCCTAACCTCAACGCCCAGATCATGGCCGAGAAGCTTGCCTTCGCACTTGAGCGCGGATGGCACTTCCGTCGTGCGGGCCACTCCACTGTCCGAAGGATAATGGACAATGGTGCCAGAGGATGTCTCATCGTCCTTTCAGGGAAGCTATCTGGGGAGCGCCACAGGACCGAGAAGTTCAAAGAGGGCTACATCAAGTACTGCGGTGACTCCCGCCTTAAGTTCATCAAGACGGGCTTCGCGGTTGCTAAGCTCAAACCAGGCGTCATCGGCGTTAAGGTCGAGATAATGGACCCGAACGCAAGACTTCCTGCAGAGATCGATGTGCTCGGTCTGGACAAAGCCAAGGAGGCGCTACCTGACATGATAGAGCAGCTCCTTCCAAGGAATGATGTTCCAGATGCGATAGCCGTCCATGACCCTGAGCCTGTCGAGACAGACGTGGTGCAGGAGAACAAGGAGGTGTCGAGCTAATGGCGCTGATGAGGACCGCCGAGATCCGGCAGATGAGCCCCGAGGACCGTGCAAAAAAGCTGCGCGAGCTGAAGGACGAGCTTATGCATGAGCGCGGGGCAGCGGCCATGGGAGGCGCACCAGCGAGCCCTGGAAAGATCAGGGCGATCCGGACGAACATAGCCCGGATCCTCACCATCCAGAAGGAGGAAGGGAAGTAATGGCTGAGATCTGCTCCGTGTGTGGACTGCCGAAGGAACTGTGCATGTGCGAGGAGATCGCACGCGAGCAACAGTCCGTGAAGATCTACACCGACAGCCGACGTTATGGTAAGATAGTCACAGTGGTCGAAGGCATCGACTCCAACGATATCGACCTGGATGACCTGGCCAAGAAGCTGAAGAGCAAATGCGCGGCCGGGGGCACGGCAAAGGACAACAAGATCGAGCTCCAGGGCGACCACAAGAAGAAGGTCAAGGAGTTCCTGGAAGAGATGGGCTTCAAGACCGAGGTAAGATGATCGGGCATGGACAAGAGGGATTTCATGAGGCGAGAGTTCATTGGGACAGAGGTCGAGGTCGTTTCCTCCAGGCACCGTGGCTATCTCATAAGGGGCACGGTCGTGGATGAGACGAAGAACACCTTCACCCTCCGTTCTGGTGGAAAGGAACGTGTGGTCCCTAAGTCCGGCAACGAGTTCGAGTTCACATATGAGGGCAGAAAGGTCCAGGTCAAGGGATCGGAGATCCAGTACAGACCTGAGGACCGGATCAAGAAGATAAGGTGATCTTATGAATGGTGAGGTCAAGGACATTGGCATTGATGTAAAGGCCCCGCAGGGTGTCTGCGAGGACAAGCATTGCCCCTTCCATGGGGAGCTTTCCGTAAGGGGCCAGGTGATCGATGGAGTGGTCGTTTCCATGAAGATGGAGAAGACCGCTGTCGTCGAGAAGAACTATCTGAAATACGACCACAAGTACGAGAGGTACGAGAAGCGCTCGAGCCGCTACTCCGTGCACGCCCCGCCCTGCCTTGGTGTGAAGGCAGGGGACGAGGTCAGGATCATGGAGTGCAGACCGATCAGCAAGACCGTGTCGTTCGTCATCATTGAGAAGAGGTGAACACCGTGAAGGGATTGGCTGGCAAACAGACTAAAGGGATCTGCACCGGAAGCGTGTTGGACGTCATCGACAACACTGGTGCAAAGACGATCAGTGTCATCGCTGTCCCCGGATATCATGGTGTCACCCGCCGGTACCCCAGCGCGGCGGTCGGTGACATAGTTGTGGCATCGGTCAAGAAAGGGACGCCTGAGATGAGAAGGCAGGTCGTCTATGCGGTCATCGTCAGGCAGAAGAGGCCCTTCCGCCGCCCGGATGGTACAATGGTCGTTTTCGAGGACAATGCCGCCGTCATCACGACGGAAGAGGGAGAGACAAAGGGGAGCGACATAAAGGGAGCGGTGGCGCGCGAGGCCGCTGAGAGGTGGCCGCGCATAGCAGCGACCGCGTCTACCATCATCTGAGGTGAGAAAATGACAAAGAGCGCAAAGGCAAGGAAGCAACGCAAGGCGCAGCATAATGCACCGGTCCATGTGAAGAGCAGGATGGTCGCATCGCACCTCAGCGACGAATTGAAGAAGGAGTACAAACGCCGCTCGGCCAGGGTCGTCAGGGGAGACACCGTCAAAGTGATGCGCGGGGATGCAGATATAATCGGCCTCGAGGGGAAGGTCACAGACCTCGACCTTAGCTCCGGACGCGTCTACATAGAAGGAGTGACGATCGCCAAGGCGGACGGCACGATGGAGGCGCGCTCAGTGCACGCGTCCAACCTGGTCATCACGAAACTAGAGACCAAGGACCCGTGGAGGAAGAGCAGGCTCCAGAAGAAGGAGGTTTCTGCATGAGCAGCGACATGAAGAGATTGATGGCCCCTAGGTCTTGGGCGGTCCCGAGGAAGAAGAGCGTATGGATCACTGGGACCAACCCGGGAGCGCATAGCAAGCAGACGAGCATGTCCCTCATGGTCGTCATCCGTGACATGCTGGGCCTCTGCGACACCTATGCTGAGGGGAAGAAGATCCTGTCGAACCGCGAGGTCCTCGTGGATGGCAGGGTCGTCACAGAGGAGCGGTTCCCGGTCGGACTGATGGACGTCGTGTCCATCCCGAAGTTGAACCAGAACTATAGGATGATGCTAGACAGGAAGGGCAAGTTCCGCCTTGTGCCCATATCGGAGGGAAAGGAGAAATGGAAATTATGCCGCATTGATGGCAAGACCACCCTGTCCGGAGGCAAGGTCCAACTGAACATGAACGATGGCCGATGCATCATCGTCGAGAAGGATGTCTGGAAATGCGGTGACGTCGTCAAGATCGAGCTGCCTTCGCAGAAGATCCTCGATACCTACAGACTTGCCAAAGGCAACGTCGCGTTCATCATCAGCGGCTCCCATGTCGGTGAGCTGGGCGTCATAGACGAGTATATCATCGAAAGGTCCTCGGCCCCGAACCTGGTCAAGATGAAGGATGGTATCTTGACCATCAAAGAGAACGTCTTCGTGGTAGGGAACAAGGTCCCAGAGGTAATATTGCCGGAGGCGAGCGCGCTATGAGCGATGTAATGAGGCAGCCTAGGATCGAGAAGGTCGTGGTCAATATAGGCGTTGGCGAGGCAGGTGACAGGTTGGTCAAGGCCCAGAAGGTCCTCGAGATGGTCACCAAGCAGAAGCCGAAGATCACGACCGCGAAGGTCACCAACAGGGACCTGGGCGTCCGTGAGGGGATGCCCATCGGATGCATGGTCACCCTGCGCGGCGAGAAGGCAGAGGAATTCCTGAAAAAGGCCCTTTGGATCCGGGAGAACAAAGTATATATGTACTCCTTTGACCCGGAGGGGAACCTCTGCTTTGGGATAAGCGATTATACTGACTTCGAAGGCATGAAGTACGACCCTGAGATAGGCATATTTGGTATGGACGTGTGCGTGAGCATACAGAGGCCTGGCCGAAGGGTCGCCCGCAGGCGCATCATGAGGAGGAAACTTCCCCATGTCCATAGGATGACCCGGACAGAGGCCGCGAACTTCATGAAAGAGAAGTTCAAGGTGGAGGTGGTCGAGTGAAGCCAAAGAAACAGTTCGGGCGGTCAAAGGGCTGCACGCGCTGCGGTCGGAAGAGGGGCATAGTCAGGAGGTATGGCATGCATCTGTGCAGGCAGTGCTTCCGCGAGATCGCTCCGCAGATCGGATTCAAGAAATATTCATGAGGTGAGCAGATGCAGAGCGACCCATTGAACGATGCCATGTCAACGATCAAGAACGCGGCCATGGTCGGTAAGAGCGAGTGCATCATCAAGCCCTCCTCGAAGCTGATAGGACGCGTATTGAAGGTCATGCAGGAGAACGGTTACATAAACCAGTTCGAGTTCGTAGAGGATGGAAAGGCCGGGGTCTTCAAAGTGAAGATGGAAGGCAAGATAAACAACTGCGGTGTCATAAAGCCGCGGTACTCCGTCAAGAAGGTGGACCTTGAGATGTTCGAGGCCAGGTACCTGCCTGCGCAGGACTTCGGTGTCATCATCGTATCTACCACCGAGGGCGTGATATCGCACGTCAAGGCGAAGGAGCTAGGGGTCGGCGGGAAGCTGCTGGCCTATGTCTATTGAGGTGATCGGGATGGTTGTTACAGGGCACTTAGTGGAAAAGATAGAGGTCCCAAAGGACGTCCAGGTCACCATGACAGGCACCAGATTGACCGTGAAGGGCAAGAAGGGCAGCCTGACACGTGACTTCGACCATATGACCGTCAAGGTCAAGGTGGAGGGTCAGCACATCGAGGTCAGTTGTGACATGCCGCGGGTGAGGGAGAAGGCCGTCGTGGGCACCTTCGCAGCGCATATCCGCAACATGATCGAGGGTGTCACCCACGGGTATGAGTACGAGATGAAGATAGTCTACTCCCACTTCCCGATAAAGGCCTCGACGAAAGGTGACAAGTTCATCATCGACAACTTCCTTGGAGAGAAGGCACCAAGGTCCGCCAATATTATCGGAGATACCAAGGTCCAGATAAAAGGGAATGATGTCATCCTGAGCGGAGTGGACCTTGAGTCGGTCTCACAGTCGGCAGCGAACATCGAAAGGGCGACAAAGATCAAAGGGTTCGACCCGAGGGTGTTCCAGGATGGAATTTACATCGTCGAGAAGGCAAGGAGGGCGAACTGATGGCAAAGAAGAAGGAGATCAAACAGCTCTCCGACCTGCCTTACTACAGGAAGGAGTACACTGAACAGCTGAAGGCGATGGATATCGAAGACCTCCAACAGCTCCTCGATGCGCTGAAGGACGAGAAGATGAAAAAGAAGATCGTCGACGACCTTGACGGGGTGGGCGACAAGATCGCCGACCATTGGATCGAGGTCATCGAGGAGACCGGACTGAAGGCCTCAGAGAAGAAAGAGGCCGAGGTCGTGGAAGAGGGCGAATACGTCGCAAAGAAGAAGCCGGAGCTCAGTAAGGAGAAGAAGGCGCTGCTGGAGCTGCGTAAGGAGATCGACGACCGGAGACCCCCGTTCCTGAGGCAGGAATGGTTCCGCTACCAGAAGCTAGAGGGCAAGTGGAGGAAGCCGCGCGGGATCCACAGCAAGCAGCGCCGGCACTACGGATATCGCCCGACGATCGTATCGATCGGGTTCCGTGGCCCTGCAGAGGTCCGTGGACTTCACCCCAGCGGATTCGAGGAGGTGATGGTCTTCAACCCATCACAGCTTGATGCTTTGGACCCGAAGGTCCAGGCGGCGAGGATCGGCGGGACGGTCGGCAGCAAGAAAAGGAAGGACATCATCTCAAAGGCGGACGAGATAGGGATCCGCGTACTCAACAGATAAGGACGTGAACATATGGATCTTAAGAACCAGAAGCGCATGGCGGCTGACATACTCGGCTGCGGTGAGAGCAGGGTCTGGATCGACCCCAACCGCATCGAGGACGTCGCGGACGCCATTACCCGGGCTGATATAAAGAAGGCCATTGATTCCGGGTCCATCCGCGCAAAGCCCAAGAAGGGCGTATCCCGTGGCCGCGCCAGATATAAATTGGCGCAGAGGTCCAAGGGCCGCAGGCGTGGACAGGGCAGCAGAAAGGGTCCCGCAGGAGCGCGTACCCCGACCAAGAAGAAATGGATCCAGACCATCAGACCGATCCGCACGACGTTGCGTGGGCTGAAGGAAGAGGGGAAGATCTCCCGGTCGACCTACCGCGAGTTCTATAGGAAGGCCAAGGGCGGCATGTTCAGGAGCAAGCGTCAACTGTTGCTGCACCTTAGGACAGAAGGTCACCTTAAGGAGGGTAACTGATGGCAACCGGACCGAGATATAAAGTTCCGTTCAGGCGCCGCAGGGAAGGCAGGACGGACTACAGGCAGAGGGCAAGGCTGCTCCGTGCACGTGTGCCAAGGGCGGTGGTGCGCATCAGCCTGAGGAACGTCAGCGTTCAGATAGTCGATTATGACCCGAAGGGGGACAGGGTCCTGGCCACCGCCCACTCTCGCGAGCTCGTCGAGAAGGGATGGGACAAGGCCTGTGGGAACCTGCCAGCAGCATACCTCACCGGATACCTGGCCGGGAAGAGGGCCAAGGAGAAGGGCATAGACGAGGCCGTCCTTGATATAGGGCTCAAGGTGCCCGCGAACGGGTCGGGCGTCTTCGCGGCCCTGAAGGGGTTGCTCGATGCGGGCGTCGAGATACCGCATGGGGAAGAAGTGATCCCCTCAAAGGACAGGCTCATGGGAAAACACATCGGAGACGATGTGGAGAAACTCGTTAATGACGTTAAGAACCGCATGGAGGCTGACTAAGATGGATTGGGTCCCGAAGACGAGATTGGGCAGGATGGTCCTCAATGGAGAGGTCACCTCGATGAGCCAGGCCCTGGCAACAAAGCTCCCCCTCAGGGAGCCTGAGATCGTGGACATCCTCCTGCCGGACCTCAAGGACGAGGTCATAGACGTCAACATCGTCCAGCGCATGACCGATTCTGGAAGGAGGGTCAAGTTCCGTATCACCGTGGTCGTCGGCAACGGCGACGGGTTCGTAGGGATCGGAAGGGCGAAAGGCAAGGAGGTCGGTCCCTCCATAAGGAAGGCGATCGATAATGCGAAGCTGCATATGATCGAGATCAAGCGTGGCTGCGGCTCCTGGGAATGTGGGTGCGGCACACCGCACTCAGTGCCCTTCGAGGTCACTGGCAAGGCAGGCAGCGTCGAGGTCACATTGAAACCGGCCCCGCGCGGTGTGTCCCTTGCGGTAGGGGATGTCGCAAAGAGCATCCTGACCCTTGCAGGCATAAAGGACAGCTGGGGATACGTCGGAGGCCACACGAAGACCACGGTCAACTACGCCTACGCCACGTTCAATGCCCTGAAGGCGACGTCAGAGTTCCGGGTCACCGAAGAGCAGGAGCGCAGGCTCAAGATCGTGTCAGGACCGGTGATGGTCCACATCGCGGAACAGGTACCTGCGGACGTTAAGAAGGAGGAGTGATCCCATGGCATACGCGATAATTAGGGTAAGGGGGCACTCCGGTGTCAACCAGGATATCGAGGACACGATGCAGCTGCTGAAGCTAAACCGCATCAACCATTGTGTCGTCCTCCCTGAGACCGACTCGATAAAGGGAATGCTCCAGAAGACCAAGGACTATGTCACCTGGGGGGAGATCTCGGACGAGACCCTCGCCAAGATGATCAAGTTCAGGGGCAGGCTCATCGGCGACAGGCCGATCGATGATGAGGTCGTGAAGGCAGGGAGCAAGTACACCTCGATCATCTCTTTCGCCAAAGCGGTGAACAGAGGAGAGGTGAGGTATTCGGAGCTGAAGGACGTGAAGCCTATCTTCAGGCTCACTCCGCCCCGCAAAGGATATGAGGGGAACAAGAGGTCCTTCCAGAACGGCGGGGCCCTTGGATACCGAGGCGAGAAGATAAACGACCTCATCCAGAGGATGATGTGAGACTGAACGACAGGTGAAGATAATGGTTAGCAGGACCAACAAGTTCAGGGGCACCAGGACCCACGGGCGCGGCAAGAAGAGCGGGCGTGGCGCAGGCAAGCATGGGGGTACCGGCAACGCCGGTCTGCACAAGCACAAGTCCATGCACATGCTGAAGTACATGCCAGACCACTTTGGCCGCCATGGGTTCAAGCGCCCGCAGAAGGTCGTCTCCGCGAAGATAACGATGAACGTCAGCGACCTGCAGGAGAACCTTGAGTCGATGATGAGGGATGGTTTCGCCGTCAAAGAGGGGGGGACCATAAAGGTCGACCTGGTCAAGATGGGCGTCGACAAGCTCCTCGGCTCGGGGCAGATCACTGTCGCGGTCGACGTGACGGTCGCAGAGTTCACAGAGACGGCCAAACAGAAGGTTGAAGAATCAGGCGGGCATATCCTCCAGCCACAGTAATAAGGGATGGAGATGGCGGAAGAGAGGAAGAGCAGGCTCTATAAGCTTAAACCGTTCACCGACAGGCTCCCGGCCGTCAAAAAGCCGGAGGGCCACGTCCACTTCAGGACCAAGATGCTGTGGGTCATCGCCATACTCGTCCTGTACTTCGTGATGACCAATGTGTATCTTTACGGGCTCGACCAAGGAGAGACGATCGACCTGTTCGCACAATACCGTGCGATATTGGCAGGGGCGTCAGGTTCGCTGATGCAGCTTGGCATCGGCCCGATCGTCACCGCGTCCATCATCATGCAGCTGTTCGTGGGGGCCCAGATAATCAAGCTGGACCTGACGAACAAGGAGGACAAGGCGGTATACCAGTCCACACAGAAGTTCCTTGTCATCGTGATGATATTGGTCGAAGCTGTACCACAGGTGTTCGGTTACCTTGTGCCTTCCGATACTTTCGTCAATGGGATGAACGGCCTCGTCGGAAGTGACGGGTGGTTCGACGGCCTTGCCCTGGCGAGGATCATAATCATCGCACAGCTCTTCGCTGGCTCCTACATAGTGTTCCTGATGGACGAGGTCGTGTCCAAATGGGGCATCGGGAGCGGGATATCGCTCTTCATTGCAGCGGGGGTCGCACAGGCATTGGTCACAGGTACCATCAATTGGGAACCGACCGACCCCACCAAAGATGTGAGCACTTCCAACCTTCCCGCCGGAGCGATACCTAAAACCCTTTACATCATCCAGAACACGTCCTCGGCAGGCCTGGTCAACGGGGGCTATGAGCAGATCTTGTTCCAGCCTCCGAACCCGATCGTGGCCTTGGTGGGGACGATAGCCATATTCATGTTCGTTGCTTGGATCGAGTCCGTCAGGATCGAGCTGCCGCTGGCCCATGGGACCGCCAGAGGTGCCAGGGGCAGATACCCGATCAAGCTCATCTACGCATCCAACATCCCGGTCATCTTGATGGCGGCCCTACTGGCCAATGTCCAGATGATAACACTTTTGCTCTATACGAACGACTCCCTGAAGAACATACCTCTGATAGGGGGCAATTGGATGCTAGGATATTACCCGCCTGGCACAAACACCCCGGAGGCGGGACTGGCATGGTATGTCTCCTCCCCCCAGGGATTGTACAGCTGGTTATTGCCGATCATAAATCCAGATTCCTATGGGTATCTCGCTGCGGACCATGGTTCCATCCAGATCATCGTGAGGGTAATAGTGTTCTTCAGCGTGATGGTGATAGGTTCCATACTCTTCGCAAAGTTCTGGATCATGACCACCAACATGGGCCCTGAACAGGTCGCAAGACAGATCGAGTCGTCCGGACTGCAGATACCTGGCTTCAGACGGGACCCGAGGGTGCTCAAGAGGGTGCTCGAGAGATATATCCCGATCGTAACCGTGATAAGCGGGTTCACCGTCGGCGCCCTTTCAGCGGGCGCGGACCTCATAGGGACCGTAGGGAACGCTTCAGGCACTGGTGTGCTTCTAGCGGTAGGCATCATGATACAACTTTACGAGGCCATTGGACGAGAACAGATGATGGAGATGCATCCTGTTCTGCGCGGTTTCTTCGGAGGCGAGTGATAGATGGCAGATAAGGTGCCCGCGTCACAGGTCCCACCGGTCAACCCGCCCAAGCCCAACAGCTCCACCTTCATGACCATCTTCATGTTGGGGCTGGCATTGATCGTGCTTCTTGATAATGATCTGAGGTCCGCGCTTGGAGGGGCGGTAGGGTTCGTGTTCCAGCCGATCATCGGGTTCGGATATGATTATCCTATCCTGACCCTGGTCCTTGCAGGCCTTATCATGACCTCCCTTACCACGGCATTGCGGCCTCTGTTCACGGACTATGTGAAGCAGGCTGAGAGCCAAAAGATCGTGGGGGCTTATAACAAGGAGCTGCGCCAGGCCCGGAAAGAGAACAACATGTACAAGATAAAGAAGCTGCTGGAGCTTCAGCCCAAGATCATGGAGAAGTCCTTGGAGCAGACGAAGAGCCAGTTCAAGCTGATGCCCATCAGCATGTTGATCATCATACCGATCTTCGCTTGGCTTGCCGTGTTCGTGGGGGACCTGGAGTCCTCCAAGTTCGCGGTCCCATGGTCCGACAGCGCGGACTTCCATCAGACCTATGTCCTACCGGCATGGATACTGGTCTACTCCTGCGTGACGATACCTTTCGGACAGGTCCTGGCAAGATCGATGAGATATTACTCGTTCAAGAAGCGCTTGAAGGAGCTGGCGGCGCAGGGAAAATGAGGATCACGATCAGCGGGCCCATCGGCTCTGGGAAGACAACGGTCTGCACCCTCCTGTCCAACAGGTTGGGCATCAGATGTGTCATCTCAGGCAGGATATTCAGGCAGATGGCCGAGGAGCAAGGGCTCTCCCTTGCTGAGTTCGGCCGTCTTGCTGAGTCCGACCCAAGGTTCGACAGGATGCTCGATGAGCAGATGGTGGAGACCGCAAAGGCCAACGAGGATGTGATCCTGGAGGGGCGGTTGGTCGCGCACATGTTGAGCAGGAACGGGATCCCTGCATTGAAGGTATATCTTGATGCACCTCTTTTGACAAGGGTCATGCGCGTGATGGAAAGGGATGGTGGCGATCTTGAAAAGGCCAAGGCCGACCTTTTGGAAAGGGAGGAGTGCGAGGCGGTCCGCTACCGTCAGTACTACGGCATCGATATTAGGGACAAGAGCATTTATGACCTCATAGTCGACACCGGAGAATTGACGCCCGAGCAGGTGGTCGACCGCATCATAGAGGCAATGAGGTAGTGTCGCATGGCCCGGTTGGTCAAGGACAGGTCGCCCAAGGACCTTGGGCATGGCAAAATGCCAGAGGAGCGGACGGTCGACGAGCTCCTTCAGGCAGGGGTCATCAATCTGGACAAAGTACAGGGACCTACTTCGCACCAGGTCACGGCGTGGGTGAAGGACATCCTCAAGGTCAAGAGGATAGGCCATGGTGGGACCCTGGACCCGCAGGTCAGCGGGGTCCTTCCGGTCGCATTGGGCAGAGCGACAAGATTGACGGACCTTGTCCTACGTTCTGACAAACAATACGTCTGTCATCTGAAGCTGCACCGGGACCGCCCAGCAGATAAGGTGGAAGAGGTCATCAGGACCTTTGTCGGCGATATCTATCAAACCCCCCCAGTGAGGGCGGCCGTGAAACGGCAGATGCGCATAAGGCGGGTACATTCCATAGACATCCTGGAGATCGATGGCAGGGACGCTCTTTTCAGGGTCGATTGCGATGCCGGGACATACATCAGGACTTTGTGCGTGGACATCGGTGAGGCTTTGGGCGTAGGGGCGAACATGGAATCATTGCGCCGGACCAGGTCTGGTAGCATGACCGAGGATTCCTCCGTCAAATTGCACGACCTCAAGGATGCCGTGGTCATGTACAGGGATGGCTCGGACAAAGAATGGCTCAGGACCATGATACGCCCCTTGGAGGTGCTTGTCGAGCCTCTGCCTAAGACCGTGGTGAAGGACGGGGCCGTGGACGCGCTTTGCCACGGGGCGAGCCTCGCCGCGCCGGGCGTCATCAGCGTGGACGAGTCCCTGTCCAAAGGAGGATTGACCGCATTGATGACCCAGAAGGGTGAGTGCGTTGCACTTGGCGTGGCACTGGTATCAGCACAGGACATGGTCAAGATGGATGAGGGGGTCGTGGTCAGGACCGACAGGGTGCTGATGCCTACAGGGGTGTATCCATCGGTCTGGGGAAAGGGGACGGCTCAATAGCTCATCAACGATTGTTGGCCCTTGGGGTTGGGGACGGGACATGCCTCGATGCCTGTCTCTCTTCTGATGCTCTCTGCCAGTTCCAGGGAATACCCATGCTCCAGGAACACCTTCTTTGGGGAGCATGCCTTGACGAAGGCCATCAGCTCATTGTAGTCACAATGGTCCGATATCGCGAATGCCTCGTCGATGCCGTAGTTGCGGCCCCGATCGAGGCCGCCGCGCCTTCCAGCGGCCCAGCCCGTGACCGTGGCCCTCCTCATTTTCCTTACCCCTCTGTGCCTCTGCATTATCTCCGCGAAGGCGCGTTGATTGTTCGCACCTATAAGGACAAAGGGGCCATCCCCACAGCTGTCCCCCTCTTCAACGTAATCAAGCTCTAATCCACATTTCTTAAGGACCCTGCTCGTGCTAGAGATCGTCCCGTGGACGTGAGGGCCAAAGTCCCTCAACGCATGTATCAGCTCGTGCGTCTTGCCCAGGTTCGAAGAGGTGAAGAGGACCACGGAGTAGTTCTGGGCCAAGCTGTCCTCTATCCAATCCTTCATGATCCCGAACATACGGTCGGTGGGCGGGAACACATATTCAGGTCGGCCATATGTCGCCTCCATGATCAGATAGTCGACCTTCCTCGGCCTCGCTCCCTCTATCCTGAAGCGGTCCCTTGTGCAGAAATCACCTGTATAGAGCACCTTCTGCTCATCGATCTCGATCTCGAACATCACCGATCCTGTCACATGTCCCGCGTTGTACATCGTCACTTTCGGGTGTTCCTGTGGGAGAAGGTCCTTTCCCTTGACCTCTGATATGAACCTCCTTGTGAAGTCCGTGCTGACGATCCTGTTCTCTCCCTTCCTCTCATACTTCGTGGGTATGTGGTCAGAATGCGCATGGGACGTGCAGAAAACGCTTCCTGGAAGGGCGTCCTTCGAGGACAGGCTCCTTGGATCGAGATGACATGCGAACCCTGCCGCTGACACCTCTACACCGTTACCGACCTTTACGGTGAGCGCATCCCCTTCCATGAGGACCGCCTATTGCTCGGCGGATATACAAAAGTTGTCTAACAACACTGTTGCTGGCCTATGACTGGCATACTTTCGGGGACCCCTCACCTTCACCGCTTTATATCGATAGGCCAAGGAGTGTATGGTGAGCACTATGGAATTCGCTTATATGGAGACCGAGGGCCGGCCCCGCATAGGGGTGGTGGACAGGACATACCGATGTCGGACACTTTGCACCTCCCTCCCGCCCGTGGATGCGTTGCTCGGTGGCCTGGAACCAGGCACCATCACCTTCATCGACAGTTCCGACCGCATGGTCTTCGATCTCGTCAACCTTTACTGCTTCAACGCCGTCACCGAGATGCATGAACAGGTGATCTGGATCGATGGTGGGAACTCCGTCAACCCATATGAGCTGAGCGCCATATGTAAGAGGTATCGCGTGGACCCTGAGGAGGTTCTGCATAACATCACCGTCTCGAGAGCGTTCACCGCCTATCAGATGTCCACGCTCATCGAGGACATGCTGGACCCTGAGGTTAGGCGGATCGGCACAGGTCTGGTGGTCATCTCCTGCTTCCCAGACCTTTTTCAGGACGCTGACATGAACTGGGCAGAGTCCCTACAGCTGATGAGGAGGGCGATGGGGAAGCTCCGACAGTTGACCGATGAGAACGAACTGGTCACGGTCGTGACGAACTACGGACTGTCGAAGATGCTCACCAAGAAAGGGCTCAGGCCGCTCCTCTATGACAGTGCAGACCGCGTCGTCCGCGTCGAAGGGAGGGGGACCTGGGTGAAGCTCGTGCTCCCCAAGGAAGGGGTGGGGACCCTATATCGCCCGGTGCCGAGGAACCAGACCACGTTGGACGAGTACGGGGGCGAGGTCGATGGGTAGGACCGTCCCCACATACCGCAACACCGCCGAGACGATGATCCAGAGCTGGAATGAGTTCAGGAGGGCCCTCCCAAAGGAGGACCGGGAGATCTTCGACCAGATGATGAACAAGGTCCGCATGCACGCCTCCGCCTCGACCTATGCGGCCTTCAACGATCCCTTCGAGGGCGCGGTCCTATCGATGCTCCTTGAGCAGGAAAAGGAGCTGGCCAAGCTCAGGAGGGCAGGTCCATATGAGAGGATGGATCATTGACTGCTACCCGGACAACACCAACGACTCGATGGTCATCTGGCTGAGGACAAGGAACGGCACTGAGAAGATCGTTGACAATAGCTTCAGGCCCGCATTCTACGTCTGGGCCCCGAAGGAGCGGGAAGAGGAGCTTCGTTCTGCGCTCCGGATGTCCGGTTTCGACGGTGTGACCGAGGAGAGGAGAAGGATCTGGCTCGGTGACAAGGAGAGAAGGGTGCTGCGCATCGTCCCTCCGTCCTACCACGATCTCATTCCGATGGCGCGCAGCATCGACCGATGGGGGCTCTATCGCGATTATATGCTATTCAACGTCGACCTGCGCATGGACCTTCGCTATTTCATGTCGCACGGACTGTTCCCGATGGGGCTGCTGGAGTACAATGGCCACTTCCACCACCTGGACACGCCTTGGCGCCTCGACTACCCCCTGCCTGAGCTGAAGGTCGCCGAGCTTAAGGTCGATGTCCGGGCGAAGAACCGCATACCCACGCCCGCTGATCCTCTGGAGCGTGTCGTTCTCGGCGATGATGTCATGGAAGGGGATGAGGCCAGCATCCTCGACCGTCTTTCTATCTCCATCCGTTCGCAAGACCCTGACATCATCGTGAGCGACGGCGGGGATGGCTTCTACCTGGACTATCTCTCCTGTCGGGCCTCGTTGCATGGAATTGGGTTGGAGCTCGGTCGGGACACGGGCATGAGGCGTTCAAAGGGAAAGAGCTATTTCACCTATGGACGCATGGTCTACAAGGCCCCGGCCCATAAAATGCGCGGAAGGGTGCATATCGATGCCGCAGGCTCTTTCATGTATGACGAGGCGGGTCTGAACGGCATAATAGACCTCAGCAGGCTTTCGAAGATGCCTTTGCAGGAGATGTCCCGGAATTCCCCTGGAACGGCGATAAGCTCCATGCAGGTCAACGAGGCCCTGAGACAGGGCACGCTTGTGCTCTGGAAGAAGAACCTTCCTGAAGATTTCAAGACCGCAGGGGACCTGCTCCTCTCCGACCGGGGCGGTTTCATATACGAGCCCAAGGTCGGTATCCATGACGGTGTCTTTGAGGTCGACTTCGCCTCTCTTTATCCTAGCATCATGGTCGTTCACAACATCTCTCCTGAGACGCTCAAATGCACATGTTGCCCTGACTCTAGGAAAATGGTCCCCGGCATAGGATACCATATATGTGAGAGGAGGGAGGGGCTTCTCCCGACGGTGCTCAGGCCCATCATAAAGAGGCGTCTCGCCTTGAAGCGTCTGGCAAAGGAGGGGGGACGTAGGAAGGGCGCCTACTCCCAGATGGCCAAGGCCCTCAAATGGGTTCTCGTGACGTGCTTTGGCTACACCGGTTACCGGAACGCCCGGTTCGGCCGCATCGAGTGCCACGAGGCCATAAACGCCTATGGGAGAGAGATCATGCTGCGCACGTCGGAGATGGCCGAGGAAAGGGGGTTCAGGATACTGCACGGCATAGTCGACTCTCTTTGGCTGAAGGGCGAGGGTGATGCCGCCGCGTTCTGCGCTGATGTGTCGAGGAGGGTCGGTATACCGCTCCAGCTAGAAGGGAGATACAGATGGATAGTGTTCCTTCCGAGCGTGACGACAGGTATCGGGGCGCTGAACAGATACTATGGACTGTTCGAGAATGGAGAGATGAAGCTTAGGGGAATAGCCCTGAGGAAGGGCGACACGCCCATCGTTGTCCGTGAGATGCAAGAAGGTATGCTCAGTGTGATGGCCTCCTGCGGCGGGTCCATGGAGCTCAGGGAGCGGTTGCCTGATGTCATCGCTGTCGCCAGACATTTCGTGGAAGAGCTCAGGGCGGGGACCGTCCCATTGCAGAAGCTCGTCATCACCAAGAGGGTCTCCAGGGAGCTGGAGGAATACGCCCCGAGGCGCAGTGAGACCTTAGAGGCCCTCAGGGCCCTGAAGGCATCTGGATTCCGGGTCCCGCCGGGGGAGATGTTGGGATACGTCATCCTTTCCGGGGAAGGGAAGGCGAAGCCCTCACAGCTCCTGGACGGGGACGAGGCGTATGACGCTGAGCGATATGTCGACCTTGTACGGAGGGCAGCGAGCGAGCTCCTGTCACCCTTTGATCATGACATCATTAGAATGGGAGATGAGATTCCCTAGAACAGCATCATGAAGACAAGTGAGACAGGGATGCTCGCCAGATCGATGACGTTGGCGATCTTTGGATGGAACAGGGTGTTCCCCCGGCCGAGGAAAATGCCATTTTCGAGCCCGATCTCTCCTTGGAGGACGTCCTGTACAAGATGTGAGGTGACCGCCAAAGATAGCAAACATGGGATGAAGGGACCGATACTGATGAGCATGGCCACCAAGGGAGCGACCAAGGAGATGGCCAGCACGGTCGGCGAATGAAGTGCATGTTCATACCTATTGGACGGTGAGATGACGGCGTCCAGGTCAAGAAGCATCGATGCTATGGCCGCTATGAAGGCCATCTCTTTCCCGACGCCAGAGAGGGCCGCGTAAGGAGCAGCTACCATGAATGCGAAGGATGCATGGGCCAGAGGGTTGCTCATCTCATAAGCCCCCTAGAAGATAGAGCACCTGATGGGAGAGATGAAAATAGGAGAGCAGCAAGGGGAGGATAAGGCATCCCGTCATGCTGACCCTGCTGACTCCTACAGCTGGTGGGACCATACCTACCAACGTTGACGCCGCCAGCATAATGAGGCCAGGGAGCCCTGTGAAGGCCCCGATCAAGATGAGCTCGAAGAGAATGATGGCCTTGGAAGACCTTGAGGCGTCCGTACCTGATATCCTGGCGGCCAGCCTCCTGCCGCTGAAGATGGTCAGTTCATATCCGACCAATGAAGCGACCAGGGCTGCCAGAAGGAGCGCCGTGGGCATGTCCAGCGAGCTGGGCCGTCCCATCGGGGCGATCTCCCCGACAGCGATAAGCACCCCAGTGCCGCCGCTTCCTGTCGCTGTCATGGCCACTATGCCGAACACGGTGGCCGCCGTCCCGATGGATGCCGTCATCGAGATGAACCTGATGTCAGCATCTTCCTGGACCATTCTTCCGTTGCCCAGCAGCTCCCCGAGGACCGTACCTGCGGTAGCGGTCACCCCTGGCACCCAGGCCGAAAATAGACCTGCCCATACGCCTTTAAAAGAGGATCTGCGGTCCGCCATCTGGAAGGAATCGAGGTCCTGTAGGGGGACTTTGGAGGCCGAAGAGGAAACGATCAGTGCAGGCATGGCGAAGAGGCCTGTCAACATAGGAAACAGAAGATTGCCATCGAGTCCGGCAAAGAGATCGGACCCTGGAGGTCTTCCGTCCATCGCCACCACCCCTATAGCACCAGAGAGCATGAAGCAAAAAAAGGCGTGGGCCATCGGTACCCATCTCCTTCTTCGGACCTTCCATACACCGTGGACGGTGACCATCCCTTCGACCTTGGTCCTCCCCTGAAGCCTCCATGAGTTGCCCTTGACCAAGATCCTCTTTGAAAAAGGCCCGTCCCGCACGACATGTCCGGTGACCGTCACCTGCTGGCCGTCGACCGGTATGGGCCTCCTGATGTCAATCGTGGCATCATCACACCTATGTACAAGGATGGACCATTCAGCGCCATCGCCTTTCGGTTGGGTGACGATGAGCAGGACCGCTGTGCAAAGGAGAAGGCCAGGGATGAATGGGTCGATGCGCCCCGCCAAATAAGGGAATGTGCTAAATGTTAGAACAAGGGGTACGCTGATCAAGATGGCCACCAATGCTCCTGTCAAGGAGCCAGAGGCTGCACAGGTGATCGCCTCCATCGACCTACCTGAAAGGAGGAGTTTGTGAGCTGGAAGCGCGGATAGGGACTCTTGTTCCTCAGGCGCCCCGAATAGCGCGGACGGGATGAAATCAAGGAAACTATGGACGATCGCCGCCGAGACGAGCATGCAGGCCAAAAGCATAGGGGCGATGCTGGCGTCCAGACCGACCGCAGCGAGCGCGACGGAGATGCAGCCTAAGAGGACAGGTGATAACAGTAACACCAACTGGGCCAATGTATTGACATGTATGCCTGGAGCCACCCCTGTGAAAGCCCCCAGTGCCGCACCAACGAGGGCGAGATTGATGATCATCAGAACGACCTCGATCTGCATGGGGTCATGGATGATGTGGCTAATTCACGGGATTTCCATTAATTGAAGCATACGGCATATAGAGAAATAACACCGTACCGTTACAATGGAAGATGAGCGACGTAATAAAGGCTAGGGGTCTTGTCAAACGATTTGATGATTTCCTGGCGGTCGACAATATTGATCTCGATGTAATAAGTGGGGAGTGTTTCGGATTCCTAGGCCCCAATGGTGCAGGCAAGAGCACGACGATGAAGATGATCCATTGCGCCTCGCCAATCACATCAGGTGAGCTCAGGGTGCTTGGCATGGATGTTAAAAAGATGCCCCGCGAGATCAAGGCGGCGATAGGCGTCGCGCCTCAGGACAACAATCTCGACCCCGACTTCACAGTACATAAGAACCTGACCGTCTATGCCAGATACTTCAATATTGACAAGCGTTCGGCGTCGTACAAGGCAGATGAGCTGCTTGAGTTCATGCAGCTCATTGAAAAGCGCGATGTCAACGTCCAGCATTTATCTGGAGGGATGAAAAGGAGGCTCATCATAGCAAGGGCCTTGATGAACGACCCAAAGGTCCTCATACTGGACGAGCCCACCACAGGCCTGGACCCTCAGGCAAGGCACCTGATCTGGGAAAGGATAAGGGAATTAAAGAAAAAAGGGGTCACTGTGCTTCTTACCACGCATTACATGGACGAGGCGGAGAAGCTTTGCGACCGACTGGTGATCATGGATAAGGGAAGGATCGTTGCAGAGGGCGCGCCATCGAAGCTTATCGCAGACGAGGTCGGCAGCGAGGTCGTTGAGATCGATGAGCCGAACGATGATATGGAGAGATTCGTCATAGAAAGGGGATGGGACCATGAGAGGACGGCAGACCGTCTTTTGATCTATGCCAATTGTTGCGAGGACATCGCATCCCAGGTAAAGGAGAGGTTTGGGCCCGTCACCATCACCATCAGGAGAGCGACGCTTGAGGATGTGTTCCTCAGGCTTACAGGAAGGGGGCTGGTTGATTGAACATAATGGACAACATCAGCTGGAGGTCGCTCGCGGTCTGGAGAAGGAACAGGGATGTATTCCTCAGGACCTGGAAGACGAACTTCCTGCCATCCTTCCTCGAACCTGTGCTCTATCTCCTCGCCATGGGCATGGGCTTTGGCGTCCTTATCAGCTCCGACCTAAGGTTCCACGATATGGAGGTGGGGTATATTGAGTTCCTAGCTCCAGGCCTCATTGCCATCTCGATCATGTACGGGGCCTTTTTCGAGTGCACATATGGATCTTTCGTGAGGATGCATTATCAGAAGACGTTCGATGCTATGATAGCGACCCCCCTTTCGATAGAGGATGTCATCGTTGGCGAGATGCTTTGGGGTGCGACCAAGAGCTTCCTGAACGCGAGCATAGTCCTTCTTGTCATATCCCTGTTCGGCCTCGCAAGCCTTCCTGGGCTTCTCCTTGTCCCTTTGGTTGCATTCCTGGGTGGGCTGATGTTCGCATCTATCGCCATGCTGTTCACTTCTGTTACGCCGAACATGGACTCGTTCAACTGGCCTTTCTTCCTATTGATCACCCCTATGTTCCTGTTCAGCGGGACCTTCTTCCCATTGTATGTGCTCCCCGGATGGGCCGAGGCTGTTGCCCTGACATTGCCACTTACACATGTATCTATACTTGTCAGGGACCTGTGCTTCAATCATATTGACATCATGGATGGAGCGGCGTTGCTTTATATCTCAGTACTTACGACACTGACGTTCTTCTCTTCGATCCATCTGATGAAGAGGAGGCTCATCAAGTAATGATGCGGACCCTCCCATCCTTGACCTCGATCTTGACGAGCGTCTTTATTTTGATCCCCAGCTCACGCTCGACCGTCGCCCTTCCAGCACCTTTCTCAATGGCGACCAGCACATCTACGACCTCTACGCCCATCGACCTGAAGGTCCTGATTATGCCAGCAATCGTGCCGCCGGTCGAAACCACATCGTCGACCAGGACGACCCTTTCACCTCTTGAAAGGCCATTGACGTACATCTCTCCCTTCGAATAACCTGTGGACTGCTGGACGACCGTCTCACCTGGTAGACCATACCTCCTTTTCCGCACAACATTATACGGTATCTTCGTTCTTAACGAGAGTGCAGCGGCCAGAGGTATGCCCATCGCCTCAGGTCCGACGATGACGTCACAGTTCAGGTCGCCTATCCTCATGAATCCTTCGACTATCTCTTCCAGGATCTCTGATGGCATCCTTGGGATACCATCGGTCACGGGATGTACAAAGTAATCATAGTCGCCTCTCTTGATGACAGGTGATGACTCGAGGCTAGCCAATAGCTTCATCATCGGGATATAAATGACGACAGGGACGATAATCATTGTCCCTCGCATACTTGCCTTGATACGGGGTTTTCAGGTCTTCACCCAATATCTTCCGGTCCTTTTGACCTTGCCGATGGCCTCTAGGTCCTTCAATGTCGTCCTCGCCAGATCCTCCGATATGTCTATTTGGAATTGGTCTTTGAAGGCCGTCACTATCTCTTGTTCGGTCCTTCCCTGATACAATGTCTTCGGGAGGAGGGTCCTCATGTCCTCATGGAGGTTCCATGGGAAGATGAACCATGTCCATACCTCCTTAGGTACCTTTACGGAATAAAAATCTGGCTCGGTCCTTGAATGCGTGATGTGCAACAAGGTGCAGGTCTTGATCTCCTTAGGCCCCATCGCCCTGACGTGGGATGTGGCCAGTTCCAAGCTCTCCCCAGTGTCAGTGATGTCATCCACTATCAGGACGTTCTCGTTCTCTATGCTCGCATTGAGCTCCTGTGTCAATAGAGCTTTTCCATTCTGGTTCGCTGTGACGCCCCAATGCTCGGTCTTCACTGCGTAGAGCTTCTTTACCTGGAGGTGGTCGCAGAGCAATCTTGCCGGGACCCATCCCCCTCGGGTGAGGCCAATGATGACCGTAGGGCTATACCCGCTGTCCCCGACCTGCCTGGAAACATCGAGCGTCCACTTTGATATCTCCTCGAACGTAACTATCTTGCACCTAAAGCTCTCGATCTCGGTCATATCGGTCATCATCCAAAGATTTTGATGCAACGGAGATGCTTTGATCGATGATATTTCTTTTCACTTTTCAACCTTAACGACCACATCGACAAATCTTTGGGACCGGGTGTCGAACAGTCCTTTGTCGCTCAATTTGAGCTCCGGGACCACCAACAGGCTCAGGAACGAAAGGGTGGCGAAGGGAGAAGGGAGGTCGCATCCCATCTCTCTCAATGCCTCGATCGTCCTTCGTTCGTCCTCGATGACCTTGGAGCAGGGCGCTGTCGACATCAGGCCTGCGATGTCCAGAACGAGAGAGGTTGCTTTGTCTCCGTCCACGACATGATAGCCCCCATAACTTGATGCCATATTGATGGCCTTTGCCATGCTCCCCAGTTCTGCTCCGACCGCTATGATGTTGTGAGAATCGTGCGAAACGGTCGAAGCGGCGGCTCCTCTCCTTAATCGAAATCCGGTGACGAAGCCCAACGCTGGTGGTGCATCCATGTACCTATTGACAACGGCGAGATGAAGGACGTCCTGGTCAAGGTCGGCATTGATCCTCCCATCGATGACCGGGACCTTTCTTATGGTCCCCGAGGATTCGATCTCGTTCTTCTCGGCCTTGATGACCCTGACCTCCGCCCATCTTCCTTCGCATCTGATCGCAAGGTCCTCTGGCCTGATGCTGAGCTCTCTGGTCCTTCGGTCCATCTTCCTTGGCCTCGCCTCGAACAGGGCTTTTCCATCCCTCGCTACGAGCTCGCCTCCGATATAGACCTCCAAGACCTTGAAGAGGCGAAGGTCTTGGACGACAACGATATCAGCGTTCTTTCCTGGACCGATAACGCCAGAAGGGAGAAAATAATGCCAAGATGGCCAGGCCGTCACAGCCCTTATCGCATGCATGGGGTCCACCCCCATCAGGACCGCTTTCCTCAACAACATATCCAAATGGCCCTCGGCCAGGTCGACCGCCTGAAGGTCGTCGGACACAAGGAAACATTCGTTGGATTTTACGAAGGGAAGCAAGGCCCGGAGATTCTTATGGCCGCTTCCCTCCCTGGCCATTATCCACATGCCCATATGGAACTTCTCCTCGGCCTCGTCCGATGTGATACATTCATGGTCGCTGGTTATGCCTGCACCTATATAGTCGACCAGTTCTCTTCCGGTCAGGCCGGGACAGTGCCCGTCGACCTGTTTCCAAAAAAACTTTGCGGCCTTGATCTTCCCTAGGAGCTCAGGCTCCTTCGCCAACACGCCCTTATAGTCCATGACCTCCCCGAGACCGACGAACTCCTTCATCGCCAATAGCTTCTCGACCTCGTCAACGCCCAACCTGGACCCTGACGTCTCGAACTTGGTCGCAGGAACGCAGGAAGGGGCGGTGAAATATATCCTGAGGGGGACGCCCTTCGCATCCTCGACCATATACATCACCCCTTCCATGCCAAGGACGTTCGCGATCTCGTGGGGGTCGCAGACCACGCTCGTGGTGCCATGCGCGACGGCCTCCTCCGCAAACCTAGATGGGCAGAGCTGTGATGATTCGATATGGATGTGGGCATCTATGAAACCGGGAAGGATATAGACGCCTGGTGCCTCATCCAACGTGTCGATCTTAGTGACCTTTCCATCTGAGAACCTGACCCGGGCAGGGAATATCTTGCCGTTGACCACGTCCACCAGATTCCCTTCAATCGATCGTTCCATGAATGAAACTAGCGCACGACCAAGTAAAAAGGCTTTTGAAAGTGAAGGTCGCAATCAATATGTATGGTCTATCCGAGAGAGGTCCTCAATGAGATCAAATGGAGATACGGGGCCTTGAATGAAGCAGAGATCACATATATCCATAGGGGAGCGCCTGGAGATGTTAGAACGGTCAGCGGAGGGGAGATCATATCCCTGGGGCGCTCATTCTTTGAAACACTTGACTCGAGCATCCCATATCATAGGATCGTGAAGATCAGGTTCAGGGGTCATTTGTTATTTGGAAAAGATGGGTAAGATGTTTCACAGGTCCTTTCACCGAGGCTCGTTACAGTTTGGACAGTGATGCATGAAAGCGGGATATTGTACCCCACATTTCTTGCATTTCACCATCTCTACCTTCGGAGACCCTTGTTTGGCCGTTTGTTCCTCAGAGGCCGCGGGCATTTCTTGCTGAGGAGGGGCTGGAGGCTGCTGCTCCTGTGCGGGTTGATTTTGTTGCTCCTTGGCAACCTGGCCTTGTTGGGGTTTGTACTGCTGGTATTGAGGCGAAAAGACATCCTGCAGCCTTACAAAACCGATCAAGATGAGTATTCCAGGCACTATCATTACAATAAGTCCGAGTATGCCCCATATCAGGAACATGATGTTGGCATCCTTGAACTTGCCTTGGTCGAGCGGGTCGAACAAGGTGGGCTTGGACAGTACGACGATCAATATCCCGATGATGAAGCCTGAGGCCCCTGAATAGAGGAAAAGCCCTGGCCCCCCGAAAAGCGAGAACAGCAGGAACACTATCTCAACAACAAGTATGATCAATGCAGCGACGACCCCGTAATAAGCGAACTTTCTCGCATCAGCCACGCTCGCCGGAAGCCATGGTGCCCCGGCCTCCTTTGGCATGAAAGGAATATCATCGAACTTCATAACCTATCCCATCTCCATCCTCCCCAGCCCTTGACTGGGGATTTAAAAGGGATATAGGCGCGCCCTATAAAAAAGATGTCCATGTTCGGCCCGGTCAAGGCCAAGTGCATGGGAAAGGCCAGTCATCATGATGAATGATACAGGGTACGATATGTTGAAATATTATGCCCCCTCTCTATAGCCAAACAATGTGAAAAGTGAGAAAATAATGAAATATGAGGATTTTAAAAATCTTTACAACCAACTTAAGAGACCGTGTGATATCGATATCCTTGCGGAGAGTACAGGCCTCGACAGAGAGCTCCTGAATGTCATCTACACACAACGGACGGTAAGAGAGACAACTCGTGCCTATTATAGGGTCGAGAGGTACGCCAAGGACATGCTCAGGGACTGGCATCGAGGAATGTCGATCCTTCAGATCTCCGAAAAGGCCGAGTTCTCGCCCATCCTGACCGGCCTTTTGATGTTCAAAGAGATGGGCAAGGGACGCAAGGAGTTCTGGAGCTATGTAAGGGATCCAGACATGATCCCGAACGCCCGCCTAAAGAAGGAGATAATAGAGATCACGGCAGCGGATTATGTTTATTCACCATGGGCGACCGAGCAGCAATATAAAAGGGGCGCCTGGGGAGAGAACAAGCTGCAGACCTGGTTAAAGGAGCATAACATCAGCTTCAGGACCGAAAAGGACCTCAGAGGGGAGTTCACGAAGACGCCTGACTGTCTCTTTGATAGGCCTATTACCGTTAATGGATGGAAGATCAACTGGATCGAGTCGAAGGCCACATTCGGGGACAGGACCGAGGTGAATAAGAATTTAAAGAAGCAGTTGGCCCCTTATCTGGATATGTTCGGGAGAGGGCTCGTCGTCTATTGGTTTGGTTACATCGATGATGTCCAGCTTCCTGATGGGGTCAACATTGTCGATGGTACTTTGACCGACCATGCATGCAATTATGCTGACCAATGTTGAAGGGCCATCAACCGCCAATCATATTATCGGGGAATGTCTTTCTTATACGCATGGTCGCGCCGATCATCTCAGCGAGCGAGCTAGAGCGGTTCTGCTATTGCCCGCTGAGCTGGTGGTTGAGCCGAGGCCGCGAGGTGAGCTCTG